>NZ_JAJNHH010000002.1:0-350649 GCF_022386955.1 Mammaliicoccus sp. A-M4 | reverse complement strand
CGCCAGCGTTCATCCTGAGCCAGGATCAAACTCTCCATAAAAGAAGTAAGCTTGATTAGCTCTTGTTGATTGGTTAAGCCAATCACTCTTTGAAGTACTTTCAGTACTCAATTATTGGAATTAACGTTGACATATTGTCATTCAGTTTTCAATGTTCATTTAAATAAATGTTCAAACAATATTGTACTAAAAACAAAGATTGTTTTCAACTTATTTTTCTTAACTATTTTTTAACACGTTTATAAATATATCGCATTTACAACGTCTTAACAAGAGTCAATTTTACACTTTCAATAAAAACTTTATTTATTGTTTTGTGTGTTTCGCCTGTCGTTTTCGGCGACTTTTATATAATATCAAGTGGCCAATAAAAAGTCAACGATATTCCTTAAAATTTTTACAAGAAATTAAAAAACACAAATTCGGATTGTAAATCATCCATAAATTTGTGTTTTTCTTCTCTATTTCATCTTTTTGCTACTTGTACCTTTAATTTTTTCTTTCTTTTTTCTTTCTTCCAAAGATAGTTCATTATATTTGGGTAACATTATTAATTGATATGAATTACATAATAAAAGTCCAAATATCGTTAAATAAATCCAACTAGTATCCTCAACTCTTAAAAATGGGATTAATTCTACAGTTGTCATAACTATCATAAAGAACATAGAAGGAATCCATAAATTCTTTTTAGATTGTTTATTTTTGATATTACTTGTAATAATTGCAAAAATAATTACAACAATAGGTAACCATATGAATGAAATAATTTGATCCGTGCCACCAAATCTTAAAAATCTAAAATAAACGAGGTCAAAAATCGCAAATACAGTTACAACGATTTGTACATGTGGCCATATCTTACCAAATATACCTATACCTAACTGATTGATAAACAAATAAATAAAATATGCTAGCTGACTTATTGTTGCAACCAGTAAGCCTACAACAACAAACCATATCGATGCTGCTACAAATTCGCCAACTTCTCCAGCGACTAAATATTTAGTTACTTTATCATATCCAAATATCAATGAAGATATATATGTAACAATTACACCGATTAACAGAGTATTCCTATAAAATTGTATTAAATATTTAAGAGTCACTAACTTACCTCCGTATTATGATTCCGTTGTAATATCAATAACATTTTCAGCTATTTGATCATAAATTTTGCCTAGTGGTTCATGAGAACCATAAATAGAAGGAGAGAAATTCTCTTCATTCCATTCTGGTTGACTCAACGGTAATTCTCCTAATAATGGCGTTTGTAACTCTTGTGCTAATTTAGCACCGCCACCTTTACCAAACACATATTCCTTATTTCCAGTTTCTTTACTTTGGAAATATGACATATTTTCTATGACACCTAGTATTGTATGTTCGGTATGTTTAGCCATAGCTCCAGCTCTTGCTGCAACAAATGCTGCGGTTGGATGAGGTGTTGTCACTATTATTTCCTTACTAGAAGGTAACATCGTATGCACGTCGAGTGCCACATCGCCTGTGCCTGGAGGTAAATCTAAGATTAAATAATCTAATTCTCCCCATTTAACTTCTGTGAAGAAACTAGTAATCATTTTACCTAGCATTGGACCTCTCCAAATTACAGGTGCGTTTTCTTCAACAAAGAAAGCCATAGAAATAACTTTAACGCCTTCTCTTTCTACAGGTATGATATGCTCCCCTTCTACTTCAGGTTTTTCCTGAATACCCATCATATCAGGTACACTAAAACCATAAATGTCTGCGTCTACAAGACCAACTTTTTTTCCTTGTCTTGCTAATGATACTGCTAAGTTTACGGCAATAGTTGATTTACCAACTCCACCTTTACCAGAAGCTACTGCTATAAATTCAACCGGATTATCTTTAGATAATAATCCTTCTATTGTTTGTTCTTCCATTATTCCTTTGAATTTTTCTAATGTTTCTTCAGATAATTCATCGAAACGTATTCCAACAGTTTTAGCACCGTTGTCTTTTAATAGGTCTACAATTTCCATTTGTAAATCAAGTTGCGGTTGTCCACCCATCTTGGCAATCGCTATTTTAACACTAATGTGTTCTTTTTCTTCTTTAACGCTAACTTCTACAATTCCACCAGTTTCTTTAATTGGTACATCTACTATCGGGTCGTGTAACTCCCCAACTAATTCTTTAACCTGTTCTACAGATAACAATGCTACTACTTCCCTTCTTCTTGTTAATCTATTCGTATCATATTCAGTGTAACAAAAAATATAGATTAATTGTTAGTTTATTGTTCAAAAAAAGCAGGCGAGACATTAATTAAATGTCTCAGCCTGCTTCTTTTAAATTTAATTTGAATGATTTGGAATTCTTGTATTTTGGTGTTTGTTCTCTGTTTTTATAAACATAGAAAGTACTATACCAAAAAATACAATTACAGTTAATACTAGGAATGCAGTATTAATACCGTGTATCATTGCTTGAGATTGCAATATCTCAGCTTTATTTCCTGCACTTGCCGCTTCAAATTGTTCTTTTGATGGGTTAAAGTTTTTAGCACCAATTGACATGATTGTTACTAATATACCTGTACCGATCGAACCAGAAATTGTACGTAATGTATTCATCATAGCAGTACCATGTGATAATAAGTCGTTTGGTATTGCATTTAAACCAGCTGTATTTACAGGCATCATTATCATCGATACGCCGAACATTCTAATAGTATATACTACAATTAAATATACTAATGAAGTGTCTGTACTCATAAATGCCAGCATAAACGTTGTAATCGTTATAATTGTAAAACCTGTTATCGCTAACCATTTAGTACCATATTTATCGAATAATCTACCTGTTACAAGTGACATTACACCAGTAATAATTGCCCCAGGTAATAATAATAAACCGGAAATGAGCGCTGAATATCCTCTAGCATCTTGCATATACATTGGCATTAATAAAGATGGTCCTATTAAAGATATCATAGTAAATACACTAATAACTGTAGTTAAAGCGAATGTTTTATATTTAAACACTCTGATATTTAATAATGGATTTGTTAATTTTAATTGTCTTGTTAGGAATATTACGATTGTCACTATACCTATTATTAATGAAACAATAACAGTTAGTGATGAAAAGCCCATCGATCCTGCACTACTAAATCCATATAAGAGGGCACCAAACCCTACTGTTGATAATATAATTGATGGTACATCTAAATGAACATCTTTTGGTTTAGAAATATTAGTTAAATATTTCGCTCCAAAACTCAATGCTACTACTGCAAATGGAATGATTGAATAAAACGGACTTCTCCAACTAAAATTATCAACTAAGTAACCTGATAAAGTTGGTCCTATTGCAGGTGCGAATGAAATAACAAGACCTGCCATACCCATTGCAAAACCACGTTTTTCTTTAGGGAATAAATTAAATAGTACGAATTGCATAAGTGGCATCATAACGCCTGCGCCCATCGCTTGAAGTACTCTTGCTAACATTAAAACACTAAAAGTAGGTGCTAAAGCAGCAACTACCGTACCTACCGTAAACGATAGCATCGCCATTAAATAAAGCGGTCTCGTATTAAATTTGTCCATTAAAAATGCAGTGGCAGGTATCATAACACCATTGACTAGCATGAATCCTGTCATTAACCATTGCCCTTGGTTAGCATCAATATTTAAATGCACCATGATTTCAGGTATCGCTGTGTTTAATAAAGTTTGGTTTAAAATAGCCACGAAAGCACTGACTAACATGACAGCGACAACTAAATTTCTTTTACCTTTTGAAATATCCTGAACGTCCATGGTTTCATCTCCTTCTAAATATACCTTAGCTATTATGCACTAATTTATTTCGGAAATCAAAATAAACGTTCTATTTATTTAAATTTTTACTTTCTGGATAGAATATTTCAGTACAGATGTACAGAATCGTGATTATGATCAAAATCACCCAAAAATCAATTTTAATTTGAGAATAGTAAATATGAACGCAAAAATAAAACATAACGGTGCTCACCGATATCGTTAATAAGTGAAATGTCATACCTTTAAAATAAGGGTTATCATTTAATTTGGTTTTAAACCTATCTAGCAACAATTCAATGGCTACTAAAGTGAAATATCCGAATAGTATATAACTGCCGTAATAAATTAAATTGTCAATCATGCTTTTATTATAGTTAAACTCTGCTAAACCATAATATATAAGTATTCTGCTTAATCCAAACATACCAAAGGAAAGTAGCACGATAAATATAGCACCAGATATAGTAAATATACCTACGATAGCTAGTATCGCTAGCAAATGAAAAATATCAAAGCGTTTGTTTTTTCTTCTCATAAAGCGCTACTCCTTTTAAATATGTTTACATACAAATTAAATCTAACTTTTTACTTCTTTAAAAATAATCGCCCATACAAATGTTAATATCACTACAATTAACATGATGTATAACATAATATTTTGAATACCATATACTAAAAATGGGACGTTTAATGCAAATATAGATGCAACAATTAATGAACCTGTTGTACTTCCGATTGTTTTGAACAATGTATAAATAGACATCATTGAACCTAAATGTTGAGGTGGTGACTCTTCTTGAACAATTACGACATCTTTTGTATATACCGTTCCAAATGAAGTTCCCATTACAAATACAGCAAAAGGTATAATAGCAATCATTTCAACACCTGTTAAGATGGCAAACGCCCCTACAAACATTGCTAAGAAAGCTAACATATAAATAAATTTCAAAGCCAACTTATCTAATTTACCTAAAACAAAAGTAATAATTAGCCAACCTACAGACATAGGGAAAATGAGTAGTCCACTTTGCAATGGCGTAAAGTCTTGTTCATTTTGTAGGTATATAGGCATAAATATAGTGTATCCCATCAGCATTGTTGAATAAATCAAATCTGTAAATAATACGAGTATTATTTTCTTATTAATAGATGCTATCGGAACAAATGGATTTTTAACTTTCTTCTCAACTTTAAATAGTAAAAATATAAAAACAATTAAAGTAACAATACTTAGTATTCTTACTATGGAAGGAACTTGTTCAGAAACAATACACAAGAAACTAGCAACAGCTCCATAGAATACAATTAGGCCTTTATAATCCAATCTCGTTTTTTCAATTGTATCTTGTTCAAAATTAAAATACTTAATAACAAGCCACATTGAAATAAGAGCGATTGGAATATTGATATAGAATAAGAAACTCCAGTTTAAGGATTCTAATATTGCGCCACCAAGTAATGGTCCTACAATACTAGAAATACCCCAAACACTTCCTACTATTCCCATCACTTTATATCTTCTAGGTATAGGGAAAGCAAGTTTAGGAACGACTTGGCCAAGTGTCATCATCACACCTGCTCCCATACCTTGAATAATTCTAGAAAAAACTAAAAGTGTAAAACTTTGCGTTATTTCTGTAAGTCCACAAAGTATACTACCTATAATAAAGGTGGAGATACCTAGTAAAACAACATACTTAATATTTATTCTCTTTACTAACTCACCAACTATTGGCGTCATGAATACAACTGCCATTAAATAAACAGTAAATATCAATGCTACTTCTGTACCAATACCAAAATCTTTTTGCATTGTTGGTGTAGCCAAAGAAACAATAGATGTTTCAATAGCGCTCATAAACATGATTAATACAAGCGCTAATACAATGCCTTTATTTTTAGTCATAATTTACTCTCTTTCATATACAATTTCCCCATTTACAACTGTTTTTGTTGCCTGAATTGTAGCTAATTCTTTTTTATCAATTTCAAATGGATTTTTATTTAATACTGTGAAGTCCGCTTCATAACCTGCTTTAATCAACCCAGTTTTCTCAGTAGTTTGAGCTATCTTACTCGCCTGAGTTGTATAAAGACCAATTGCATCAAAAACAGGTAAAGCCTCCTCAATAAAATATGCACCATCTTGTCCATATGATTGTCTATTAACAGCAGCATGAATCCCTAAAATTGGATTAGGTATTTCTATCGGAGCATCTGAACCTCCACCTATTATAATATTACGTTCCAACATTGATTTAAATGGATATAAATACCTCGCTCTTTCTGAACCTACTTTGTCTTCAACCCATGGAAAATCGCTTGTTATAAATTGTGGTTGAACGTCACATATAACAGGTAATTTTGAAACACGTTCTAATAATTCTTCATTTAACGTACTAATATGGATTAAACGGTCTCTTAAGCCGTTTGGAACTGGATTGTTTTCTATCGCATCCAATACCATTTCGCAAGCCCTATCTCCTATCATGTGAACAGCTATAGCACCATTATGCTTTCTTGCAAGTTTTACTTTCTCATCTAAAGCTTCCGGTGTATAAATAGCTAGACCATAATTTTCCCCGCTCGGATCATTCGAGTAAGGTTCTTTCATTAATGCTGTACTCCCACCGAATGCCCCATCAGCGTAAAACTTCATCGCGTCTGGCTCTAGCCAATTTTCTACAAATGTAGCACCATCTTGTATCATTTGTTCATACACACTAAAATGTCTTAACAGTCTAACTTTAAATGGTTTTTGATGTTGTTTATCTCCTATAACTGTTTTATATGCGTTTAATACATCTTTATAATCATTATAATAACCTAAATCTTCAGTATGTGCGCCAGTCACGCCAAATTGATATAAATAATCAACAGCATTTGTTAAATGTCTAGTTAAAGATTTTTCATCTTCAGTCATGGAAAGTTCTTCAAAAGGTTCCATTGCAGTATCGTATATCCACCCTGTTAACTCGCCGTTTACTTTTTCATATGATCCACCTTCAGGATTTTGAATATGATGATCAATATTTAATAATTCTAAAGCTTTAGAATTAACAAAAGCAGCATGTCTACATACACGTTTTACGATAACAGGATTGTCTTGACATAGTTCATCTAAATCATGTTTATTCAAACGTATACCATCAAGTAAATTTTCATCATAGCCTTCAGCAACAAGCCATTCACCTTCAGATAATTTTTCAGCTTTTAATTTGATTTTATTTTTAATTTCTTCAATATTCGTTTCTCCATTTAAAATTACGGAAGACAACCATACACCAGTTCCCATCACATGGATATGCGTTTCCACAAACCCTGGAAACATTGTTTCGCCTTTTAAATCAATAACTTCGTATTCTTTTTCATTTATTCGATTTAAATCATCTTGGTCCAAAACTTTTTGAACCTTGTTCTGATTAACAATTACGCCTTTATATGTATCATCAGGATTTATCATTGTATAGATTGTGCCATTTTTGAAAAGCTTTTTCATCATATCCATCTCCTTGTAAAATTGCTCTTACGCTAATTCTACATATTAAACCAAAAAAAATACAACGATAAAAATAATAAAACCAATTAAAATAACAATCATTCTTGGCGTTCAGCATAGTTAAAAGCTTTTTAAAAGCTGAACACCAAGTAATCAAGTTTATTAATTGGTTTAAATTTGTTTAATTTTCTAGTACATGCCTAACAGCTGTGATAAGCACTCTTGATCTTTCTTCCCCGAAATACTCTCTAAATCTTGCATCTTCATCATACATCTCCACCATTTCAAGATGTCTTTCTTCTGTATAAGTCGGCCAGCTATATGTTAACCATTCTTTGTGTAATTCTGTTGCTTTTTGCTGTCTTTCTAAAGTAGCTCCATTATCAACAATTTCATCCAGTTGTTTAAACAAGTCATTTTCTATCTCATTTTTGCTTTGAATTTCATCTTGAGACATATCTACATATTTATCATCCGCCTGATCGATATTCTCGTGACCAAATCTTTCTTCTACTTGCTCGCCTTGTTTTTCTTCATTTTCATTAAGTACCTCTCGATGGAACGCTTCATATTTTCTTTCTTTTGTCATCTTTAAAGCCCCCTTCTATTTCAAAAATAGCTTATATATATGTTTTACCCATTTTTTAAAAAGTTAATGAAAAATAAGAAAGGAGAGCAGGACAGAATCCTTATTTTTTAAAAAGATTCCGTAGTCCCGCTCCGGCAAGGATGACTAGGTTTGAAAAATTTAATATAAGCGCATTTTCCAGTCAACTACTGCCAATATAACAAAAGAGTCTGAGACAATTTTTATGTCTCAGACCTTTTCATTAATATTTTATATTTTATTTTAATCGTCTATCTTCATCGGTTTTTATATGTTCATTAAATTTTTGTTGGTTATTTCTTTTTTGATGTTTGATCAATAAAATCATGACATAAAGTAAACAAAGACCAAATATAAGGGAAATGACACCCATGAATTGTAAACCGCTTGCTCTACCATCACTAAATACAAAGTAATAAAAGAAATAGCATTGAATCATTATAATAATTGTCAAAACAATATAATACAAACGGTAATTCATGACTTACCTCCTACATAAAGTACATTATTGCAATGAAATGAAATATGGATGCAATCAATATAAAGAAATGCCAAATCATATGGAAATACTTTTTATCTTTTTGTGCATAGAACCATGCACCAATTGTGTAACTAATACCACCGAAAAGTATAAATAACATAAATAGAAGAGATGTTTTATTAATAATAGACGGTAGCATAAGAACACCCATCCATCCCATTATTAAATACATTGATAAACTCAATTTATGATTAACATTTTTAGCAGTAGATTTATAAACTATGCCCCATATTGTTATTCCCCATTGGACACCCATTATGACCCAACCTAACCATCCGCCTACTAGAGACAATGCGATAGGTGTATATGTTCCACATATTGCAATGTAAATCATACTATGATCTATAATTCGCATAATATATTTCTGCGGAGACGAAGTAGACATAGAATGATAAACTGCTGATGATAAGAACATAAGCATGATACTAATAATATAAATAGACACACTTGTTGATTTTAGTGCACCATCTTGTATATAACTTGCAACTGCTGCATATGGTAAAAAGAATAACAATATAAAAGCTGGTACTCCATGTGATACTGCATTTCCCACTTCTTCTCCAAAGGAAAGAGGCATAATATCTTTAAAGGCCTCTTTCACTTTTCCTTCTTTTTTGTGATGAGATTTTGCATTACTAGACTGTTCCATTCACTTACCTCTTTTACAATAATTGATTTGCTTCTAGATCTTGTTGTGCTGTTTCTATACTATCTTTTCCTTCTTTATTTTTTAATGGACTAAATTCTTCTTTTCTATCTACTTGTAGTGTAGCAAATGAATTTGCATATTGGAAAATATCAAAATAAAATAATTCGAATTTTAAAGTTTCTTTTTCTATTACACTAAAATCTTCATCTATTTGCTTAAGGTTTTTAATCGCTAAGTGATAAGGAAGTGGTTTAGAAGCCGCTTCAATTAAGAAATCTAATTTAAAGGCATGAATTCCAATATTAGCGTTTTCTAATTTATTAACCTCACCTTCAGGTAATTCTGAATACTCAAGGACTTGTTTTTTATCATCAATAGATACTATACGACCTACTTTTTCGTCTGGATATGCTTGTACTGATTTAGTTGTAATGTCGCAATCCTTTTCTTTTATAAAACCGGCAAATTCTGGATCTAATACTTTAACTAGCACATTATCAATATTATTTAAGAATAAATATTCTACACCATTGTCTTTCATTTCATTTAATAAATTAGCTTTTTCTAATGATTTAAAAACGCCACCGTTTCCATTCGGGGTACGCATAATATGTTTATCTTTATCTAATACAAGTTCCCCCTCTGTTGATAGGGCTACAACATGGTCTTGTTTGAAAAAGTGGATATAAGATTCATCATAACCAAAATAATTATTTTCTAAAAAGAAAGATAGTGTATCTTTATGATTAATATCACTCGTCATGATGTACCAATGAATAGGTGTTCCAGTTTCTTCGAATAATTTATTTAACTGTTCTGCTTGTCTTTCAAATAAACTTTTATCATTAAATGAGAAAGTGCCCTTAGGTGCTTTATGACCTAAACGCGTACCTTGGCCACCAGCCATAAGTAAAACTGCAAATTTACCTTCTTTAATTGCACTTAAACCTAATGAGCGGTACTCTGCTAATTTCTCTTCAGGTAAGTTTTCTTTAATGTCATAATTAATTTGTTCTACATCATCTGCTATTTCAATCATTTTTCTATTTACATAAACATTTTCATATAATTTATCTACTTCATCTAGATCTATTCTGTCCATATCTATGTGTAGCTGTTCTTTTTCGCTTTGGCTCATCATTTTACAATATTCTAAAATGTGACCTTGCCCGTGTTGCTTTAAGATTGTTTCATCTAGCATTTATAATACCTCCAAAATTTGACTCATTATCATTATACGACTTTAGAATGATTTGTCTAAAAATATCATAAAATAATTAAAATTTAAATGATTACAGAAGTAAAATGTGGGTATGATATATAATGTGTAGATTCTATAACACAAATAATCCTATATCTAATAGGTCAAGGAGGATTTTATTATGAGTTTAGGAGACAAATTTAACGACGCAAAAGATCAAGCAGTTGACAAAGGTAAAGAGCAGGTAGACAAAAACAAAGACGAGTATACTGAAAAAGGTAAAGATTTTGCCAAAGACAAAGGTAAAGATCTTAAAGACAAATTCAGTAAATAACATAAGTATTATAAAACAGTCCGAAGCATATATAAATGTCTCGGACTGTTTCTTTAATATAGGGAAGGGTGACTATGAAATATTTTTACTAAAAGGAGATTTCCACCCCACTCCCTTCACTTTTAAATATCTATTTTTATAAAAATAATCTATAAATATCTTTCCACCATAATACCACTGTAATAGCGGTAAATGCTGTTGAAAGACTTAAATCAACTACTCCGCCTGTCCTAAATACAAAGGGCATTTTTACAGATATATTAATTGGATAGAATAATTTTACGCCTCTAGGTGTAAGCATATCTAAAATAATATGTGATAGCATCCCCATTATAATAGATACTAAATATGGCTCAGGAGCTTCAATTGCCTTTAACCCCCAAAATATTAAAAATAGAAATAGTAATGAATGTGTAAAAGTCCTATGTCCAAAAATTGTGCGTATAATTAAACTTAAAGGAAAAAGCTTTCTACCTATATTGCTTTTAAAATGACAAATATCTGGTACTAAACTAGCCACTCCACATAAACTGACAATTGTAAAAGACGTAAAGATATCCTCTCCATAATAAATACTTAATGATGACCCGATGAATATACCGCAAGCTAGATGTGTTTTTCCCGTCATATTAGTTTTCCTCGTTTCTATAAATTTCTTTATTAATTTTAACATAATAAAGCGAACAAGTATACGAACACTTTGTGACTTTGTTGTGATTTAAATCACGGTAGAAAAGATTTATTGACAATTATGTGAATTAAATCACATATTCATTGATTTCTATATAACACTTGGTACAATAACAGTGTAAGTCATATTAAACATAACCCTATACCATTGTTGAAATAACCCCCTTATTTCACACCAAAAAGCGCTCGTCAAAATTGACGAGCGCTTTTTGGTTAATCATTAACTTGCTGCTTTATTTTCATTTTGTTGATTATTTTGCAGATTAGACTGTTTGGGTTCTTGCTCTGAGTCATTATTGCTGTTTTGTCTATTCAAATCTTCATGAGATTGTTTATTAGAGTCATCTTCTGAAGAAGGTGTTTCCTGACTTGGAGTATTATCTCTCGATTGATTACTCTGTTCGTTAGGAGACTGTTGTTGATTGTTTTCATTAGTGTCCTGATTTTCTTCAGGTAATTGACAGCCCTCATCATTACATAAATACCCATCATGACTTAAATTTTGCCAAGCTCGAGTAAATTCAATTGTGTTTTCAACTTCATCACACTCCGCTTGAGAATCACCTTGATTCAATAAACAATTTCTTGCTTTTGAATAAGTCTCAGTATCAAATTCACTTTCCCCTGAATTACGATTCGGTTTAACACCATTAACATTTTCTTCAATCGGAATTTCTTCCGATGATCCATTTTCGTTATTAATAGCTTCATTATTATTCTGATTTGTATTTTCGTTCGTTTCTGTTTCTTGACTACTATTTTTCTCAGTCGTCTTTTCTTCCGTTGTTTTTTTCTTATTTGCGTTCGTTTCTGAAGTTTTTTCGTCTTGGTTTGATTTATTTGTATTCGTAGAAGTTTCATTATCACATGCTACTAGAAACATTAAGCAAACTGCTAAGAGACCATATATCCATTTCATAGAATCACTCCTGGGCCTTTTTGCTTTATTTTCCTTGCTACTCATAAAAGACACTTCTTTCTTATAAAATAATTGAGCATTAATTAAAACATAAGAATATCATACATGATAAACTAATATTAGTAAAAATAATTGTATCATCCCAAGGAGGTATTTGTTATGTATAAAGCTGTCAACAAAGATGAATGGACTGGTAGAACAGATAGCGAAACTTTACGTTCTGCTTTTAGATATCATCAAATTATAGACACAGTTAACTTAGAGCAAGAAGCAATTGAACCAATAAAAGAGTTTGACGATCAAATTAATATGGCTCTCATTGGTTTTGAATGTGACGAAGGTGTCGCTCGTAATAATGGAAGAACAGGAGCGGTCGATGGACCGAAACATTTTAGAAAAGCATTAAGTCCCTTGCCTATTCATAACGAATATTTACACTTAACAGATTACGGTAATGTCGTTTGTCATAAAACTAAACTCGAGGAAGCTCAAGCTGAACTTGGAGACAAATTATCTCAAATTCTTCCATATAACCATTACACTGTACTTGTAGGCGGTGGTCACGAAATCCTATATGGTCACTATTTAGGTGTTAGAAAAGCAAATAAGGACAAAAAAATAGGCATAATAAATATTGATGCTCATTTTGATATGAGAGATTATGATAAACAACCATCTTCAGGAACAATGTTTAAACAAATATTGGACCAAGATGATCAAGTAGGCTACTTTGTTCTAGGCATTCAGAAAAATGGTAATACAAAAGCTCTTTTTGAAAGAGCTGATGAATACGGCGTTCGATATATTCTTGAAGACGAATTAAGAAGTCATCTTTCAATTGAGACAATCACTTCTATAAGCTCTTTCATAGAAGAATATGATGAAATTATGATTACATTGTGTACAGATTCAATTGATGTAAGTTATGCCCCTGCTGTAAGCGCCCCTTGCATTATGGGATTACAACCTCAAATTGTACAAACTATTCTACAATTAGTTACGAATTCAAATAAAAGTACGAGTATAAGCATAGCAGAATTATCACCTAGATTCGATATAGATAATCGCACAGCTAGACTTTTAGCTAATATTGCATCGAACATTTATCACGACCAAGCTGAAGTAGTTCAGTCACATTGTGAGTCTTAATTTATGTCAGAAAATAAAAAAGGCATACTATTAGCTGGGTTAGCCTATACTATATGGGGTGTGCTGCCTTTATATTGGAATCTCGTTGACGAGATTGGTCCATTTGAAATACTTGCACACCGCGTTCTTTGGTCAGTAGTATTTATGCTTATACTATTGACAGTAACCAGACAGTTAAATATGTTTAAAAATGCGACAACAAAGTTATTCAAAAACAAAAAAATGCTAATCGCTATCATAGCAGCCGGATATATTATTACATTAAATTGGGGTACGTTTATATGGGCTGTTAATAACCATCATGTGCTACAAGCTAGTTTAGGTTATTATATAAATCCATTAGTCAGTATATTATTTGCTTTTATATTTTTAGGCGAACGATTTTCTATTGCACAATGGATTGCGATTATACTTGCTTTCATAGGTGTACTATTTATGACGTTTCAAGTTGGAGAATTTCCAACAGTATCCATCTTGTTAGCTGTCTCATTTGCGCTATATGGATTAATTAAAAAAGTAGTAGATATTGATGCTTTCAGTAGTATTACAATAGAATGTATTGTAACTTTACCTGCTGCATTGATTTATATCTATTATTTATCTGAAACGAATAATATTACATTTGGTATGAATACTTCTAGCGCTTGGTTATTATTAGCTGGTGTAGTAACAGCTACTCCACTTGTACTGTTTAGTGCTGGCGCAAGAAAAATCCCATTATCTTTAACAGGATTTTTACAATATATTGCACCGACCATTATGTTCTTCTTAGGTATATTCCTTTTAAATGAACATTTTGATATTAACCAATTTATTACTTTCATTTTTATATGGATTAGTATCATCATATATAGTTACTCGAAATACATGGAAATGAAGAAAAACAGAAGAAAACTAATAAAAAACAAATAGAAAAATCGTTTCGTTAGAAATAGCGAAACGATTTTTTATTTAATCATACTATCGATTATTTAAACTTAATTATTAATACAATTCTCCACATGTTGCTGCTAAGAGAGCTTTTATAGTATGCATTCTATTTTCGGCTTGTTCAAATACTCTTGAATAACTTGATCTGAATACATCGTCAGTTACTTCCATATTTGTTACACCAAATTTATTAAAACAAAGTTCGCCCATTTCTGTGTTTAAGTCATGTATAGCAGGTAGACAATGTAAAAATAAAGTATTTGGCTGTTCTGTTAAATTAATTAATCGTTGGTTTACTTGGTAATCTTTTAACAATTCATAACGAGCTTCTAATTGATTTTCTTCACCCATCGAACACCATACATCTGTATAAATTACATCACTGCCATATACCCCCTCTTGAATGTTATCTGTTATCAATATTTCACTTCCAGATAACTCACTTAATTCTATCGCTTGTTGTTGTACGCTTTCTTCTGGTTGTAATTCTAGCGGCGCTACGATATGAATATTAACGCCTAATATTGCACTTGTAACTAATAGTGAATGAGCAACATTATTACGCCCATCGCCTACAAACGTAACTGTCTTATTCTCATAAGTACCAAAATATTCTTTGATAGTTAAGAAATCAGCTAACATTTGAGTAGGATGCCATTCATTTGTTAAACCGTTCCAAACTGGTACGTTAGAAAATTTAGCTAAATCTTCAACAGTATGTTGTTCAAAACCTCTAAAGGCTATCCCATCAAACATAGACCCTAATACAATTGCAGTATCTTCAATTGATTCCTTTCTGCCAAGTTGTAAATCTTCTTTACCGAGATAAGATACATGTGCCCCCATTTTAGTAGCTGCTACAGTAAATGCTGCGCGTGTACGAGTTGATTGTTTTTCAAACAATAAAGCAATATGTTTACCATTTAAAAAACGTTGAGGTATGTGATGTTTCTCCTTGAATTTTAGTTCTTCAGCTAATTCAATAAGTTGTTCTAACTCATCTTTAGAAAAATCAACCTCTTTTAAAAAACTTGTCTGATATAAATCTTTTAACTTTGATAACTTCGTCCCAATGAAACCAACTCCTTTTTATTTATAAATAACATCATATAATACTTTTTGCACAATGTAAATAGTTATACAGTATATTGCATAAAAATACTTATTTTATTAGTATGACACATTGTTTTAAAAAGGTAACACATTTTTACTGTTTACTATTGAAAACGAATTCATAATACGTTATGATATAGCTATCAAACAAAAGGATGTGTTAGATATGGCAATGAGAGTATCAAAGGATAATAATCAAGTTCATATTCACTGGAGAGTAGCTGACATTACTATTCCAAATGACGAAATCAAAGAGGTTAAGGAAGATCAAGACATTCATGCATTGTCTAATGAAGACCAAGATCACGTTGTAAGAATTGGTTCAACTTTTGGTAAAACAAATCGTGTCATTATTAATACAGACGATAAAGAATACATTATATATACACATGCCGATAAGAAAATTTATAACGAATTAACTAAATAATACTTAGAAATAATAAACAGGCTGAGACATATTTTTGTCTCAGCCTAATTTATTGTAATAGCAGTAGATGACTGGGGAGGTGCGACGAAATCTTTTTAAATAAAAATTCTGTATCTCTCCTTTTTAAGTAGTTAAAATATTATGCTACTTTTTCATAGCGTGCTAACATAGAGTTAAGGAGTGATGCCAATTATGTTAAGAAGTTTATCAGGCTTAAACGCCATTATCACAGGCGGTTCTAGAGGAATCGGTAAATCTATCGCAATTGCTTTAGCACGTGAAGGTGTTAATATTGCAATCACAAGTAGGAATCTTGATACTCTAAAAGAAACTGCTGATGAACTAAAAGAATTTGATGTAAATATATTTTATAAAGACGCTAATATTGCTCGCAAAAATGATGTACAAAAATTTATAGAAGATGCTCACCATGCACTCGGTTCTATCGATATTGTTATTAATAATGCAGGCGTTATGAAAAACAATCCTTTTTTAGAAGTAGATGAAGAAGAGTTTGACCAACTTTTTGATACTAACGTCAAAGGAATATACTATGTACTACAAGAATCTCTCCCTTATTTAGTTAAACAAAAAAGCGGAGATGTTATAAATATCGCTTCAATGTCAGGACTTAAAGCTAATGCTACAAGCAGTATTTACGCTGCTACAAAATATGCAGTCATTGGAATGACTGAAGGAATTATGCAAGAAATGAGAAAACATAATATTAGAGTTTCTTATTTAACACCTTCAGCTGTTCTCACAGATTTAATTGGAGAACCTAAATTACAAGAAGAAACGATGACACATGCAGATGACGTGGCAGATGTCGTTGTATCTCAGTTAAAACTTCAACCTAGAACTTTCATGAAAACAGCACAAATTTGGGCTACAAACCCAACACCAAAACAATAGGAGTGATTTAGATGTATGTTGTAACGAATAGAATTAAAATGAAAAAAGGCTATGCAGAAAAATTAGCACCAATGTTTACTAAAGGTGGCGCATTACAAGAAATGAAAGGTTTCATTAAAGTTGAAACTTGGAATATGCAAGATATAGAAGAACATGATTTATTACATGTAAATATGTGGTGGGAAACTTTAGAAGACTTCGAAGCTTGGAAAACAAGTGATGCTTTTAAACAAGCACATAATCGTGATGATAAATCTGAAGATGATAAATCCGAGAATGAACAAAGCGATTCACCAATGCTAGGTTCTGAACTCGCAATTGCTAAAGTTGAAACATCACTAGACCCTAAATAAAAATAATTAGACTTATATGCACAATAAAGCATAAGCATTCATAATAAAAAGTCCGAGACATTTATAAATGTCTCGGACTTTTTATTTATATAGGCATCCTTGCTGAGGTGGGCATACAAAATCTTTTTACCAAAATGAGATTTCTCAGCACTTTCTTTTAATTAAAAGAATATATGAGCCATGATAACAATAATAGGTAATGCAATGATTGTACGTATAATATAAATCATAAATAACTTACCTAAACTGACTGGTATTTTAGATCCTAAAATAACGCCCCCTACTTCTGATAAGTAGATTAATTGCGAGATGCTCAATGCTCCGACGATGAATCTTGTCATATCACTAGGCACATCACTAATTAATAATGATGGTAAGAACATATCAGCAAACCCTATTAATAATGTTTCTGAAGCTTCATGTGCATAAGGTATTTGCATTAATTCTAATAATGGTACAAACGGTGCACCTAATATACTAAATAACGGTGTATATTCTGCTACAATTGTAGCCAATGTACCGATAGCCATAACGACTGGCAATACAGCCAACCACATATCTAATACAGTTTTTATACCATTAATGAAAAATTGTTTTAATCCTGGAGACACAACTGCTTTATCAGTGGCTTGTTGAAACCCCCATGTTAATGGATTGTGTGTCTTAGGAATCATTTCATTTAATTTTTCAGTACTACCATTTGAATATTGATCCGGTATTTGTTTAAGTGGCCATATTCTTGGCATAATAAATGCGGCTACAACACAAGCTATAATTACAGATAAATAGAATTTAAAGAAGTGGTCTACAAGCCCTATCGTTTGAGCAATAACAATAGCAAATGTAATTGACACAACTGAAAATGTTGTTGCAATAACTGTCGCTTCACGTCTTGTATAAAATCCTTGTTCATATTGTTGACTCGTAATCATAACCCCTACTGTTCCATCTCCAATAAATGAAGCTAAATTATCAACTGTTGATCTACCTGGTAATTTAAATAATGGTCTCATAACTGGCGCAAACATTGGGCCTAGAAATTCTAATAAACCAAAATCCATTAATAATGGTAGAAACAATCCAGCAAAGAAAAATACCGCTAATAATGTTGGTAATAAGTCGTTATAAACCATTACCCCAGTATTTTCATTAAGCACAACCCCGGGACCGACATTAAAATATACCGAGATTGCAAACAGTGCTCCTAAAATTCTAATAACTACCCAAATCCAATTAACATTAAAAAGTTCATTCGTGATAGTACGTTTTGTAGAAGTCTTGAATACTGTAGAATAAATAATCGTTAATATCGCAGATACTGATATTAATAACATGATAATTAATCCTGATGAATTGCCTAAAAACTCTAAAGTTTTATTAGCTAAAAACGCTACTGGCAGACTTGTTGAAGTCTTCCCGTCCTCATCTGTTACTGAGACAGGTATTAAAAATAAATAAATTCCTAGTAACGATAATATTATAAATTTTAATCTACCAACTAAAACACTTGTTTCTTTCATATGTATGCTCCTTTACGCAAGATTAACTATACACAATATTTTATAAATATTCAATCCTATTCTTTCCTATTTTTATTATATATTTTTTTGTAAGCGCTGTCATTAAAAATCAGGAGAATATATAATAAATAAGACTATTTATAATTAAATAGTCTTATTTCAAGTTACTAATATATTTTAATCATTCAATAATTTGTATATTTCACGTATATTAACCCTTGTTTAATCATGTTCTACTATATTTTTATACATATATTATGAGTTAAATTCTCAATCGTCCGGTTATTAAATTTTGTCTGTATTTTTGAATATCACACTGTTATAATCATGTTTATATGTAAAAAAGAAGGAGTAATAAAATGTCAAAATCACGATTAGTCACATTTATGTTGAGTGTTTTTGTAGTAGGAATGGTTGAATTGATGATTGCTGGTATTTTAACACTGATGAGTGCAGATATGAATATATCAGAAGCAATTGTAGGACAACTTGTAACTGTTTATGCATTAACATTCGCTATTAGTGGTCCGATACTTGTTAAGCTTACAAAGAATTTTTCACCTAAATTAGTATTAATGATTAGCATGATTTTATTTATTATCGGTAACGGGATTATCGCATTTTCACCTAATTTTACAATTTTAGTGATTGGGAGAGTATTATCATCTGCCGCTGCTGCAATCATTGTTGTTAAAATTTTAGCTTTAACTGTTATTTATTCAAAACCAAGTCAACGCGGGAAAATGATAGGTCTTGTTTATACAGGTTTTAGCGCTTCAAACGTTTTAGGTGTTCCTTTAGGTACTAAGATCGGAGACCTTGTTGGTTGGAGAATGACATTTCTATTTATTTGTTTAGTTGGCGTAGTAGCATTTATTCTAATTTCTATTAATATTTCTAGTGACAAAATAAATAATGCTGATGAGCCTACACCTCAAAATCATAGTTATAAGATCTTACAGCCTTTAGAAGTAGTCAAATATTTAAGCATTACATTTCTAATACTTGCTGCAAACTATGTTGTTATCACATATATTAGCCCATTATTATCTATATATGGTTATGACTTAAATATTGTTTCTCTTGTACTATTAGTCGCAGGAATCGGAGCAATTTTAGGTACATCACTAGGCGGTTATATTACTGATGCTATAGGTAGTAAAAACTGGTTAATCATATCATTAAGTACATATACAGTACTTATGTTTATATTCCAATCTTTCTTACCTATATTAATCATCACTCTAATAGGTGTATTCGTTTGGAATATCGTACAATGGGGTTCTAACCCACCAGTTCAAATAGGTATTATTTCTCAAATAGAAGGAGATACTAGTGCAGCGATGAGTTGGAATATGTCTAGCTTAAACGCTGGTATCGGAGCTGGCTCATTATTAGGTGGTATTTTTGTAACTTACTTTAATGTAGTTTCAAGCTTATATGTAGCTGGAGCGCTTAGCTTTATCGCTTTATTGATATGTTTAACAATTAAAAAACAACCAAAAATAGTATAAAAAAAGGGAGGAAGACAGAAATCTTATTTACAAAAAAAGATTTCATAGTCTCGCCCCTGACAAACATGACACAGGCTGAGACATTGATATGTCCCAGCCTGTTTTTTATTCATTATTGTAATTCTTTGTTATTACCTTGTGATTGACCATCTTCATTTGAAGAATTTTTTTGTTCATATTCTTTCTTACTCATAACATCATCTACATGCATGTTTACTTCAACAACTTCAAGACCAGTCATATGTTTAACTTGTTCTTTTACTAAGTCAGCAACTTTTTTGAAAATTTTCGGAGCTGATTCACCATATTCTAAAATAACTTTTAAATCTACAGCAGCTTGTTTTTCTCCTACTTCTACAGAAACACCTTGTGTTACATTGTTTCCAGATGTGAAACGGTCAGTTAAACTAGAAGCAAAGCCGCCTTTCATATCTAAAATACCTCTTACCTCTCTAGCAGCAATACCAGCAATTTTCTCTATTACTTCATCAGAGAATGATAATGTATTTGAAAATTGTTGTTCTTGAACTTGTTCTTGCTGTTGTTGTTGGTTTTCACGTATTTGATCATTTACACCAGTTTGTTCATTGTAACTACTTTTTGCTTTATTGTTGTCTAAATTTGCCATAATAGAATCTCTCCCTTAAAATAGTTTAATTTAATTTATAGTTTCTTTAATTATTTAATAATGCAGTTTAACTTATTCGGTTTAAGAAATTTAAAAACTGCTGAGTACAGTCTTTAATGTACCCTAGTCCTATACCTATTAAACATAGAACAAGAATCAATACCGTTTTCCAAAAACCAATTGTTAAAAATAAAACTGCTAATATTAACATCGCAATAAACCCAACAATTCTCCATTTATACTCTTTAATAAAATTAATGAGTTGATTTGGATCTTGATTTTCATTTGGCATAACCGGAACCTCCTATCCTTAGTCTATAAAACTCTTGTATCACTTGTTTTCTGGTCTCTAACATTAATTTCAATGTTTTTGACAGGTATTTCGGAAAAATGCTCAACATTTTGCTTAATATCGTTCTTCATATTTTCCGTTAATGATTGAATACCATTCGTTTCAGATACAACAAAGAAATCTGCTTTAATCGTTGCATAAGAATTATTTTTCTTATTGTACAACTTTGCTATAACATTTGGTTGTCGTACTTCGTCGTATTTCTGGATTGTACGATAAACACATTTTTCAATCGAATTTCTAGTAATGTATATGTGCCCATCCTCATAATCACGATGTAAGCCTGGTTTCTTATGTGTCGGTTTAAATGCTGCAAAGAACATTAATAAACCAAAGAATATTAAAACCCCTGCACAAGCAATCAATGTCGGTTGAAACCAATTATATTTTAATAGTTCCTGTTGATAGCTTGTTATTTGACTAATATCCAAGTACATAAAAAGAAGCGTGCCCACTACTACTATGATGAATAAGCCTAGGAAAAAATTCTTTAATCTTCTCACTGGCAACTGCACCTCCTATGTAAAGTTCTATTGCTAGTATTAGTTATACCCCTAAAATGATTTTAGAAACGTTTTCAACTCATTATTTCATTTTTTGGTAAAATTTTTTATTAACTACTCTTATTTCCAACAATAAAAAAATCCCTAACCTGTTGAATTAAATCTTCCAACTGATTAGGGATTATTATTAAATATAAATATTGATATCTCAAATTATTATATATGTGCTGATTTTTGCATTAAGTATAAGAAGTATGGCGCGCCTACTATTGCTACAATAATACCTGCTGGCAAGCCATTTGGTTCTAGTACTATTTTACCAATTGTATCTGCGACAACCAGGAGTATAGCTCCGTTTAATACTGCTATTGGTAAATATAGTTGATGTCTTGGTCCCACAATACTTCTTGCAATATGCGGCCCCATAAGTCCAACAAATCCGATACCACCTGCTACTGATACGGCTGCAGATGACAATACGACTGCTAAAAATACGAGTAAAATACGTTCTCTATTATTGTTTATACCGAATGAAACCGATATTTGTTCATTTGTACTGAGTACATTTAGTACATTAGCTTTATAAAATAGGAATGGCATAACTATGATTAACCATGGTATAAATGCAAATACGAACGGCCATTCATCACCCCAAATATTACCTGCAAACCATCTTGCGATAAATTCCATTTGATCTTGATCAAATGTAGACATAATTGTAATGGAAGCACCACTCAATGCAGTTGATAAGCCGACACCAATCAATACCATTCTCACGGGATTAATGCCTTCTCCTTTTTTATAACTAAACATGAATATAACCATCGCCGTCGCTATACCACCGACCATACTTACCATTGGAAGTACATATACAAAATCACCTGGTTGTACAGTACCGACAACTAAGAATAAAGCAATCATAAACCCGCTTCCTGCATTAATACCTAATATACCTGGTTCAGCAAGGGGATTCTTAGTAACACTTTGCAAAATTGCTCCACTTAAAGCTAAACTTGCTCCAGCTAATATCGTTATTAACATTCTCGGCATTCTAAATTCATACAATACCATTGAATCTAGTTCATTACCTTGACCAAATAGTGTTTTAAAGAATTGAATGAATGACATCTTAAATTCGCCTGTCGTCATAGCGAATGCCATTGATGCGATTAATGCTATAATTAAAACGACAAGTGTTATTCTCTGTTTTCTAACTATTTTTGGATGTATCATAATATCTTACCGTCCCTTCTTACAAGATAAAGGAAGAACGGTACACCTATTATAGAAATTACAGCACCTATTGGAGCTTCTCCTAACATTCGTGCTATCATGTCAGCTAAAAGTAATATAAAACCACCCATTACTGCTGTTAAAGGTATAACACGTTTATAGTCTGTACCGACTATAAATCTTACTATGTGTGGCACCATCAAACCTACGAATGCTATTTGCCCTACTATTGATACAGCAATCCCTGCTAAAAACATCGTGGATACTAAACTTGTATATCGCACAACATTACTATTTTGTCCTAATCCTTTTGATAGTGTATCTCCTAGGCTAAGTATCGTTAATTGTCTGCTCATTATAACTAAAACAATTAAAATAACTAGAACAATCGGTGTAGAAATCGCAAGCTGTTTCCAGTTTGTACCACTTACGCCACCAACGCTCCAAAATGTTAAAGTTTGGTTTAATCTAAATATCAATGCGATTCCTTCACTTGCAGCTGTCAATAATGCAGATACTGCGGCACCTGCTAATACTAACCTCATCGGGTTAAAACCACCGCGTTTAGAGGAGCCTACGCTCATGACAAGAATACCACCTATACCTGCACCTATAAATCCTGCAAACATAAGGGTGAAATAACCTGCATTTGGAATAACTGCTAAAGTTAAAGCTAGCATCATACTAGCTCCAGCATTTAAACCAAGTAAACCTGGATCAGCTAATCCGTTTCGAGTAACACCTTGCATAACTGCACCAGATACTGCAAGTGCCATCCCAACGACAACAGCTCCTATTTCCCTAGGTATTCTTATCTCTCTTAAAATATTATGTTCTTCGATACTTGGATTATAATTAAATATTGCGTTATATACCATTTGTAATGATGTGTCTTTTGCTCCAAATAAAAATGACAGAAGTAAAACAGCTACAAGTAAAATAATTGTAACTGTTAAGATAATTGGATAGCGATTTTCTTTAACTGTTTTTGATTGACTCATATGTTGCCATCCTTTTATAACTTAGTATAGTGTTTACATAAAAGATTATAAGTAACAAGCATAGGTTTCCCAGTTCTAGGATCCGTAGATAATTCAGCGTCAATATTAAACACTTCTTCTAGAATTTCATTTGTTAATACTTGTTCTGTTTCGCCTTGAGCAACAATATCTCCAGCTTTCATAGCTATTAAATGATCTGAGAATCTGATTGCTTGGTTAATATCATGTAACACCATAATAATTGTGCAACCTTGTTCTTTATTTAACTCTTGTACAAGTTCTAGAATTTCGAGTTGGTGAGAAATATCTAAATATGTTGTTGGTTCGTCTAGGAATATGATATCTGTCTTTTGTGCGAGTGCCATAGCAATCCATACACGTTGTCTTTGACCACCACTTAAATCGTTAATTGCTCTATATTTAAAATCATGAGTGCCCGTAACGTTAAGCGCCCATTCTATTTCTTCTTTGTCTTTTTTTGATAATCTTCCAAATCCTTTTTGATGTGGATAACGGCCATAAGAAACGAGTTCTCCAACTGTTAATCCATCTGCAACGTCAGGTGACTGAGGTAATATTGCAATTTTCTTTGCGATTTCTTTAGTAGATGTTGAATGTAGATTTTTGCCATCTAAAACAACTTGCCCTGATTGTACATTTAAAATACGACTTAATGCTTTAAGTAATGTTGATTTTCCACAACCATTCGGCCCTATAATAGAAGTAATCTTCCCATCAGGTACCTCTAAAGTTAAATCACTAACTATTGCTTTATCTCCATAACCTATTGAAATGGCTTCTCCCGTTAATCGATTCATAGTGAACCCTCTTTCCGTTTAAAATAAATCTATAATATATGCGTTGCGTTAATTTTTAATTGTAGTTAAATGATAATGATTATCATCACTCGTACTTACGTATTATATCATTTAATAATAGTGATTTCTATCAATATATGAATAATTTCACTCATATTACACATTTAATAAAAATAAACATGTTAAAAAAGCTAGAACTTTTTGTCCTAGCTTTTATGTTTTATTCGTCAAGTAAGAATCCGTTCCCAAGTACATCTCTTACATCATGGACAACGACAAACGCATTTTCATCAAATTTTCTAATCATTCGTTTTGTTCTTGTCAATTGCGTTTTGGCAATGACAACGTATAATACATCAGTATCTTTTTTTGAATAGTAACCTCTACCATTTAAAATGGTACAACCTCTACCTATTTTTTCATCTATCATTTTTGCTATTTGATCTGGGTTTTGAGAAATGATTGTAACAGCCTTTTTAGGGTTCAATCCTTCAATTACAAAGTCCATAACTTTTGTTCCTATATATAATGCAACGACAGTTATTAATGCTTTTTCTACAGGCATAACAGTTAATGAAAATAGAACTACGATAAGGTCAAAAAATAGAAGAGCATATGATGTGTTCACATCTAAATACTTATGAGCAATTCTCGCTAATATTGTTGTTCCTGCTGTTGTGCCACCTGATAATACGATTAAACCTATACCTAAGCCAACCGTAAATCCGCCAAACACAGCATTAATAAGTATTTCACTAGAATCTAATGCCCATGAATCCGTCACTCCTAAGAATACGGATATGAGTATTACAGCAATAATAGTATATACTGTGCTTCTCTTACTCAAGAATTTATAACCTAATGCAATTAATACTGCATTTAAAATAAACGTAGACCAAGCTGGCGCAATATCAAACGCATAAAGTAAGATTAGCGAAATACCCGTCACGCCACCTTCACCTAGGTTAGCAGATATAATAAATGTATTAACACCTGCAGAAAAGACAAATGAACCTACAATTATTAATATCATATCTCTTAGTAATCTATTTTTCATGACCTTACCTCCTTTTAGTTTTTCAATTGACATACTGATACTACCACAAACAGCTAATCGCCTCAACATGCCGATATTTATAAAAAAGGGTCGTAAGATAATTTTTGCCCTAACTCTAGAAAGAGTTATTAGAAATCGCATATAAATACTCCTAATTCGTCAATTTCTTAATGAACGAATTAGGAGTACTATTTAAAGATAGGGATTCTTTATCCCGAACTCTTCATTATTATATTGTCAGTAGCTTATCATTTACTTAAACTCTTTTTCAAATGGTGCTTGAATGTCTTTTAGCACTTTTACTGAATTATCGAACAATCTTGTTTCTTCATCATTAAGTGGCATTTCAATAACTTCCCTTACACCTGTTCTATTTACAAGTGCTGGTACACCGATATAAACATCTTCGTGTCCATACTCACCTTCTAAATATGCTGAAACTGTTAGTACAACATCTTGGTTGTTTAATATTGCTTTAGTAATGCGCATTAAGCCCATTGCTACTCCATAAAAAGTAGCACCTTTTGATTCAATAATTTCATATGCTGCATCTCTTGTCTCTACAAAAATTTCTTCAACTCTATGTTTACGTGTTTCATCTTTTTCAATTATAGAACGTAATGGTTTACCAGCAATATTGGCGTGTGACCAAACTGCTAATTCAGAATCGCCATGCTCACCAATAATATTAGCGTGTATACTTTGAGGGGCTACATCAAATTCTTCGCTTAATAAATATTTAAAACGTGCTGTATCTAATATTGTTCCTGAACCTATTACACGTTCTTTTGGTAAACCTGAGAATTTCATCGTAGCATACGAAAGTATATCTACTGGGTTAGTCGCAATTAAGAAAATGCCATCAAATCCTGAATCCATTATTTCAGTTACTATATTTTTAAATATTTTCATGTTTTTCGCTACTAAATCTAATCTTGTTTCGCCAGGTTTTTGAGCTGCGCCTGCACAAATAACAACTAAATCAGCATCTTCACAATCTTTGTATTCTCCCGCTTTTACTTTCATTGGTGATGGCCCATACACTGAACCATGATTTAAATCCATTACATCTCCATTTACTTTCTTCTTATCTAAATCGATGATAACAAATTCATCACAAATACCTTGGTTAATCATTGAGAATGCATAACTTGAACCTACAAATCCGTTACCTACTAATACTACTTTATTACCTTTAAATTGTTTCATCAAAATCTCTCCTCAAATTTTAAATTTTTATATAATAAATGAAAGTACGAACGTCCAAATACAAATGGAGATGACTATTCCTACACTATATTTTAAAGTCATTTTCAATAATTCTGATTCTTTTCCGACCTGACCTACAGCTGCTGTGGCGATTGCTATAGATTGAGGTGATATAAGTTTTGCTGCTACACCACCTGCAGTATTAGCTGCTACTAATAAAGGTCCACTAGTACCGATTTGGCTAGCTACTGAAGCTTGAATTGGTGCGAATAATGTATTGTTATTGACTACTGATCCTGTCATAAATACCCCAATCCAACCTAACACCG
The DNA here is from genome assembly GCF_022386955.1 of Mammaliicoccus sp. A-M4. Lineage (NCBI taxonomy): Bacteria > Bacillati > Bacillota > Bacilli > Caryophanales > Staphylococcaceae > Mammaliicoccus > Mammaliicoccus sp. A-M4. The sequence goes on along the minus strand of NZ_JAJNHH010000002.1, from coordinate 323,358 downwards.
GAGATAGTAATGGGAATATACTACCAGCTTTTGCGATGCCAAGGCCCATAGCTGCTGTTAAACCACCATAAGTAGTTACTTTTGCTATTGCTAATATGAAACAAATTGTCAAAATAGGTAACCATAATTCTTTGATTGTTAAACCTAATAATTGAAATGCTTCATTAAATTTGAAATGTTTGGAAATAAGAACTGTTATAATAATTGAAATTAATATAGCTGTACCTGTTGCGCTAAAAATGTCTATTTTTAGTGTTATAAGTTTGTTTGTGATTTCATTCATCGTACCTGGAATACTAATGTTCCATACTAAAAATGATAATGGTCCATCTGGTGCAAATAATGCTTTAAAGAATGGTGCACTCCATATCATCACAAATATCGTTAAAATATAGAACGGACTCCATGCATATAGAATAGACTTAACTGTATGTTTGTTTGCTTGTTTAAATTCAGCGTCTGAAACTCTAAATATTTTTTTCGGTTGATAAAATTTAGAAAATACTGCTAATGCAACCATTGATAATAACGGAGGGATAATGTCCGCTAACTCAGGGCCTTGGAAATATGTCAATATTAATTGAAGTCCAGAGTAAGTGAGACTTACTACTAATATCATTGGTAATATTTCTTTTATACCCTTAAATCCATCTAAAATCATGACTAATAAAAATGGAATAATAAAGTTTATGATTGGTAAAGTTAATGTTGATATTTGAGAAACATCTAAACTACTTATATTACCTTGTAGGCCTAGCGTATCTATCACGACTACTGGGAGGCCTATAGCACCAAATGCTCCAGCTGCTCCATTAGCGATTAAACATAACATTGCAGCTTGTAACGGTCTGAAACCAAGTTGTATAAGCAACACACTACAAATTGCTATAGGTACACCAAATCCAGCTGCACCTTCTAAAAATGCATTGAAACTAAAACCTATTAATAACAACTGTATACGTTGGTCTTGAGATATACCTGCTATACTATCTTGAATAATACTGAATTGCCCTGTTCCATTTGAAACTTTATATAACCATACTGCCATAACCACGATGTAACCTATTGGTAGAATACCTTGGAAGAAACCTTCTATAATTCCCCCTAAGGCAACAATTTTTGGTAATTCAAAAACTACTAAAGCTATTATTATCGTTACGATTAGCGTTGTAATAGAAGCATAAATACCTTTCATTTTAAAAACTGTTAAACATAATAAAAATAAAATAATAGGTATACTTGCCACAATTGCTGATAATGCAATATTGTCAAAGGGATTAATATTATTTATTAACACAATAGACATCTTCTTTCTATTTTATTTATTTTAAGATGCGCATCTTTCTTTTGTGATTCTTTTCACAATATAAATATAGCACTTGGTACCACTGTAGTCAAGTATTTTTGTGAATATTTTCACATAAATTTTTACGCCTGTTTTAATTAATTTTTATAACTCCTTATTTAACAATAATGTTTGCGTTTACATAAAAAATGTTCTTTAAAGTTATTTTCATCAACTTTAAAGAACATTTTTTATAATTTATAATTTTATTCTACTAAACTTTGCGTCTTCACAAAATGTCTATATTTTTCATGGTTTTTAATAAGTTCTCCATGAGTTCCTTTACCTGTCACTTCTCCGTTATCTAAAAAGATAATTTGATCAGCTTTTTTAATAGTTGCAAGTCTATGTGCTATTACGACAGTAGTACGGTCTTTCATTAACTCATTTAAAGCCTGTTGAATATAGTACTCACTTTCACTATCTAAATTAGCTGTCGCTTCATCTAGTAACAAGATGTCTGGATTTTTAATAAAACTTCTCGCAATATCAATTCTCTGTCTTTGACCACCTGATAATTTTGTACCTCTTTCCCCAATTTCAGTTTCAAATCCTTGAGGAAATTTCATAATAAAATCATAACAGTTGGCCATTTTTGTGTTATGAATTAAAGTTTCATCACTTACAGTCTCATTTATACCATATGTTAAATTATCTCTAATTGTTCCTGACATCATTGCGTTAGATTGCATAACGTATCCAATTTTTTGTCTCCAAAATCTTAAAGGTATATCTTCAATTAATTCATTACCATATTTGATAACACCTTTATCTACAGGATAAAATCGTTCTAACAAGCTAAATAATGTACTTTTACCTGATCCAGAAGGACCTACAATTGCTGTTACTTCTCCTGAACGAATTGTTAAGGATAAATCTTTTATAACTTCTTCATCTTTCTCATAGCTAAATGTAACATTTTCAAATAATATGTCATTTTTTTCATGAGGTAAATAATTGTTTTCATCGCCTATTGGCTCTGTCGGTTCTTGATAAATTTCATATATTCTTTCGCTCGCTCCTACTGCTTTCTTATAGTCTGTTATAAACATGGAAAAGTTTAATATAGGAGCTGATAATTGAATAACATAGAATATCATAGCAACTAATGTACCAGCTGTGATTGCACCACTTGAAACTCGGATTCCACCAAAACCTAATATAATAGCCACCGTTAACATCATAATAATTCCTGATAACGGTGATATAATAGCTCTTATTTTAGCTTCTTTTAATCCTAATTTATAGATATCTAATAATGTTGTTTTTGTCTTTTCTAACTCTTTTTCCTCAGAGGTAGTAACTTTTACTAATCTCATTTCTGTGAGCACTCTGCCCAACAAACCACTAAAATTCGCAATTTCTGTTTGTGTCGCTTTAGAAATCTTACCCATACTTTTTCCAAGAGGAATCATAATAGCGATAAATAATGGCAATATGATAAATGTTATAAGTGTCATTTGCCAATCTAAAATAAACAACATAGCTACAGAACCAATCAACGTTAACAGTGAAGGTAAAACACTTGGCGCTTTTTCTGAAATGAATAAATTGATGACATTTGTATCGTCAGTAATTCTACTCATGAGTTGACCACTTTCATTTTTATCAAAAAATCTCATGTTCAGTTTTATTAAATGTCTCCACAATTTTTCTCGTATTGAATAAATCGTTTTCTCACCGATTTTACTCAATAAGTATGTACCAAAACCACTTAAAATAGCATTAGCTAGAAAAATAACTATAAATAACCATACCATTCTTAAATCTAAATTTTCAGCATTGAATGTATCTACTAGTTGTCCCGTAAATAATGGAACTAACAATCCACTCAAACTGCCTAAAATAGATAGAACCATGGCGGTAACGACCATTTTCTTTGGCCAGTCTACTTTTTTCAGTAAATAAAACAACGAATTCTCTGTTTTCATTTTAAAACCTCATTATCTCAATTTATTATCTCATCATCATTTTACAATATTTCCCTATATTAATCTCTCATAATAGCTTTAAATTTACAATATTTTAATATACATTTGTAATTTTTTTCTAGGGAGAATTATAAAAATATGTTAGAATGATGTAGTTATTTCAAAAAAAGAATAAAGAGGTTTTATTAATGAAAAAATGTTTATTATTATTTTTCTCATTGGTTTTAATTAATATTACTTTGAACCAAAATGCTTATGCAGCTGATAATGAAAAGTCACCTACACAAGTAGCTAATGAATACGGGTATAACTTAGGCGAAATATATCAACCCGAGGGGGCTATTAACTACAGCTCAAAAACTGGTCAAATTATGTATGAGTATCAAATAGATAAAAAATGGTATCCGGCAAGTATGTCTAAACTTATGACTTTATATTTAACTGAAAAAGCAATTAAAAGTGGAAAGTTAAAAGAAGATGATACAGTTAAAATGACTGACGAAGAATACCGATTATCTACTTTACCTGAATTAAGTAATACTAAATTATATCCAGGTGATGTTTATACAATTTCAGAATTAATGCAAATTACAATATCTAATTCTTCAAATGCTGGCGCTATGATTTTAGGTAGAGAAACAATGAAAGCTGAAAATATTGGTTCTGCTAAAAAAATCGAAGATAAAGATAAAGATTCAAATAATAATACTGCCTCAAAACAACAGAAAAAAGATTTAGACTCTGATTTTATAGACTATATGAATGAAACTGCTAAAGAATTAGGAATGGAACATACTCAGTTTTATAATTCTAACGGTGCTGCCAATAATTTATTACTGGAATATAAAGCAAAGAGATATCAATCTGATGAAGAGAATTACTCTACTTCTAGAGATTTTGCTATATTAACGCAGCATCTTGTAAACGATTATCCAGGCATTCTGGAATACACTAAAAAAGTAGCACCTACAATACATTACGTTACATACTACACATATAACCATTCTCTTGAAGGTGCTGATATGTCTTTAGAAGGAACGGATGGATTAAAGACAGGATCAAGCGACATTGCCGATTACAATCACAGTCTTTCAACTAAGAGAGATGGACTAAGAGTAAACCAAATTTTATTTGGTGCAGGCGATTATAATACTGTCGGCGGTGAAAAAGAACGTAATATGATGGGGAACAGTTTAATGGAGAAAACTTTCGACGAATATGAATGGAAAAAAGTTCTTTCGAAAGGTGTTCATAAAATTAATGATAAAAAATATTACATTACTGAAGATTTATACGATGTCGTTAAAAAAGGTGTAGATTACGAAGTAGTTGTAGAAAATGGTGAAGCACATATAGATTATGATCGTTCATATATAAACGATAAATATGGCCCACCTACAGTCAAATTAGAATCACCATCAAAACATAAATTTAACCAGACAAAAGATAAAGTCACAAGTCCAGATAATAGACCTATCCTTATGACAGCATCTATCATACTTGCTATCGGCTTAATATTATTATTAACTTGGTTGATTGCGCGTAAGAAAAATACAAAATAACATTAAGTCTTAAGTCCGACAACAAAAACGTCACTTTAGTGTAGAATAGTATTAGACTATTAAACACGAGGTGACGTTTTTTTGACTCGATTTTTACCGAACTTTTTATCAGAACCAATTAATATATCATTAATAACTATTACATTAATTGCCTTAATATATGTTTTTGTACATCATAGAAGACAACACCCAATATTGAGTATGATTGATATAATACTAGGTTATTTTCCGATTTTAATACATGAAATGGGTCATGTTATTGCCAACAAGTTGTCCGGTGGTAAACCTAAAGATTTAGTCGTAGTTTGGCGTAGAAAAGAACGAATGGAGACTGGTCGTCAAGGTTATGCTATTACAGGATCTAAATCTGGATGGAATCAATTCATCACTACATTATTTGGTTATATTATGCCACCTTTAATGTTAATAATAGGTGTTTGGATGAAGCACCATACATTCGGACCAATTTTCTTAATTTTATTATTAATCATGTTCTTATTTTATGTCACATTAACTTCAAGAAAATTTCTACCAAGTATTATATTATTAGTTATCGCAGTTGCACTTTATGAAGTTATTTCTGCTCCAAACATCCATGATTTTGCTCAAATTACAACTTATATTTATCACATAGCATTAGGTACGCTATTAGGTGAAGTTGCCCAATCTACAATAACCATCTTTTTATTAACATTTTCAAGACAGCGCCCTGAATGGGATGGTAGTCAACTTAGACAAATCACAAAAATACCTACTCTATTCTTTAGTATACTTTGGATTGTTATTAACATATATGCTGTTATGTATACATTTAATGCGTTATGGCCTTAAAAAACTTAGAGAACTATAATATCGAGTTAAGAAACGACCAATCTAGATTTCTCTTATAAAATAAAAATGGGAGTGGGACAGAAATCTCATTTTAATAAATAGATTTCGTAGTCCCACCCCGCCAAGGATGACTAGGGTTGGAAAAAGCTTGATATAAGCGCATCTTCAATCCAGTCAGCTACTACCATTATAATAAAAGAGGCTGAGACATGTATTTATGTCCCAGCCTCTTTTTATTTTATCCTTCTTTAGTTCCGAATATATATGAAGCATTTGTTTCGCTAATCATAATCGTCTTACCATTTAAACTTAATTCTATTAATTGATTAAGTTCATCTTTCTTAGTGATTTCAACGATATCACCTATTAGTAATTCTTCATTACTTAAATAGTCTAATAGATTAACATAGTCCATAACACGTTTGATTTTTATTTTATCGCCTACTTCAAATGTACTAAGTGGCGTATTATAAATCTCTTCGATTTGATTTTCTCTCGGTATAATTCCACCGTGTGGACATGTTTTAGGATAATCCATCAATTTATCTATTTTCTCAATGAAGTGTTCAGAAACTCTATGTTCTAAAATTTCCGCTTCTTCATGTACTTGATCCCATGTGTATTCTAATTCCTCTATTAAAAATCGTTCTATCAGTCTATGACGCTTAATAATATTTGCAGTATGATTTAAACCTTTTTGAGTTAATTTAACACCTTTATATGGACGTATATCCACATAATCCTCTTTCTTTAAACGTAACATCATCTCACTAACAGATGAGGGTTTTATATTTAAATCTTGTGCTAAATTTTTATTAGATACATAATCTGTCGTCCCGTTTAAACCAAATATTGCTTTTAAATAATCTTCTTGTTCTTCAGTCAACATTTGTTCTGACCTCACTTTTTTTAGCATATTTTTATTGTACCACGATTTATTTTTCCTTGCTATCTCTTGACTTTAACATAATTTACAGTTATATTAAAAACATAGTTTAGGTTACCCTAAACTTATTTTCGGAGAAAGGTGATAACATGTTACAGGTTAAGAATTTGAATTTATCATTAGGACATCAGCACATATTGCATGATATTAACTTAACAATTGAATCATCGGGAGAGTTAATTGGTATCATGGGACCCAATGGTGCGGGTAAATCATCATTGCTTAAATCTATCCTTGGTGAATTCAAAGCAACTGGTGAAGCATTATGGAATGATAAGCCAGTTAAACAACAGCTGACGGAACTAACTTATATTCCGCAGAGAAATTCATTAGACTTGGATTTCCCTATTACTGTGAAAGACAGTTTAATTACTGGCTATTATCAAACTTCAGGTTGGTTCAGACCTATGAAGAAAGAAGCTTATATTAAAAGAGATGAATTATTAAATGAACTTCAGTTAACTAATTTAAAAGATAAAATGCTAAATGAGTTAAGTGGTGGTCAATTACAACGTGTTCTTTTAGCGAAAGCATTAATGAAAGAGAGTGACTTTCTATGCCTCGATGAACCGTTTGTTGGTATTGACTTCAAAAGTGAAGAAATCATGATAAATCTGCTGCGACAATTAAAATCAGAAGGTAAACTGATTCTAGTTGTTCATCATGATATTCAAAAAGCTAAAGAATATTTTGATAGAATAATCCTCCTCAATCGATCATTAAAATTCTTTGGCTCTGCTAACGAAGCATTATCTGACGAAAACATAAAAGAGGTATTTTTAAAGGATGGCGTTGTATTATGATGAATGAATTTATTTCATCACTCGTAAATTATAATTTTTTAAGTAGAGCTTTGATTACTTCAATCATAGTCGGAATCGTTTGTGGTATTGTAGGTAGCTTGATTATATTAAGAGGTCTTTCATTAATGGGAGATGCAATGAGCCATGCTGTATTACCTGGTGTAGCGCTCAGTTACTTATTTAACATACCAATGTTTGTAGGAGCTCTTTTTACAGGTATGCTGACAAGTTTTTTAATTGGTTTTATTTCACAAAACTCTAAAACAAAAAATGATGCCGCAATAGGTATTACTTTCACAGCATTCTTTTCGATAGGTATTATTTTAATTAGTCAAATCAACTCCTCTACAGATTTGTATCATATTCTATTCGGAAATATATTAGCAGTAACAAAAAGTGCATTTTATACCACAAGTATTGTGAGCATTATTGTAATTTTATGTGTTGTGATTTTCTATAAACCACTGCACTTGTCTACTTTTGATCCAATTGCAGCTAAAATGAGTGGTCTAAATACAAGATTAATTCATTACTTTGTCATGATGTTATTGGCATTAGTAACAGTAGCAAGTTTACAGACTGTCGGTATTATCTTAGTAGTAGCGTTGCTTATAACACCTAGTTCTACTGCTTTCCTTATTACTAAGTCATTAAAAACTATGATGATTGTTGCAAGTATATTGAGTGCAATAAGTGCAGCCTGTGGCATGTATATTAGTTACCTATATAATTTGCCAAGTGGAGCTTGTATAGTCCTAGTAAGTTGTGCATTTTATATACTAGTATTTACTATACATAAACTTAAAAATAAAATTCAATTTAATTAGGAGGCATCTATGAAAAAATTATTATTACCTTTAATAGCAATTATTTTAGTTTTCGCTGGTTGTAATCAATCTAACTCTAAAGACGATTCAAAACTAAAAATTGTTACGACGAATTCAATACTTGGTGATATGACTAAAGAGGTTACTAAAGGTAACGCTGAAATTACTAGCGTAGTACCAATCGGTCAAGACCCCCACGAATATGAAATTAAACCTAAAGATGTTAAAGCTATTACAGATGCTGACATTATTATCTATAACGGCTTTAACTTAGAAAGCGGTAATGGTTGGTTTGAAAAAGCATTAGAACAAGCAAATAAAAAAATCACTGACAAAAATGTTATTCAAGCTACTGAAGATGTAAAACCAATATACTTAAAAGGTGGCGAGGGAGATGAAAAGAAAATTGACCCTCATGCTTGGTTAAGTATTAAAAATGGTATTCAATATGTTAACACTATCGAGAAACATCTTAGTAAATTAGATGATGAACATAAAGATGATTATAAAGATAACGCTGATAAATACACTGAAAAACTTGATAAATTAGACGATGAAATGTCGAAAGCATTTAACGACATTGATAAGAAAAAACGTGCATTTATTACAAGTGAAGGTGCATTTAAATACTTTGCAAAAGCTTATGACATTACACCTGGTTACATTTGGGAGATAAACACGGAAAAACAAGGTACACCTGACCAAATGAAACAAGCAGTAAACTTTGTACGTGATCATAATCTTAAAGCATTAACAGTAGAAACAAGTGTAGATAAGAAAAGTATGCAGACTCTAGCAGAAGAAACAAACCTAAAAATTCAAGGTGAAGTCTATACAGATTCAATCGGTACTAAAGATTCCGATGGTAATTCTTACTACAATATGATGGAACACAATGTCAAAGTGATCCATGACACAATGAAATAATAACCCCTCCTCCTCATGTATATAATAAACGAAAAAGGGAATGGGACAGAAATCTCATTTTAATAAACAGGTTTCGTAGTCCCATCCCGGCAAGGATGACTAGGATTGGAAAAAGCTTGATATAGGCGCATTTTCAATCCAGTCAGCTACTTGCATTATAATTAAAGAGGCTGAGACATATATTTATGTCCCAGCCTCTTTTTGCTAATTCTTAAATCTACTATTTTTCTTATGTTTATTGTTATTATAGTAACCTCTAAATCATATTTCACTTTAGATTTTCTTGTGAAGATATACGAAAGTGATTTATTTTCAGGTCTGAACCAGAAGTAAAAGTTAATTCGTGAGTTTAGGCATTACATAATCCAATAGAGGTGTGTGTAGTTGGATTAATGTGTTAGTAAATCCAACAAGGGTGTGTCTAATTGGATTATTAAAATAGAAAATCCAATAAAGGTGCGTGTACTTGGATTAATGTGATAGATAATCCAATAAGGGTGCGTGTACTTGGATTAATGAAGTAGTAAATCTAATAAAGAGCGTCTAATTGGATTTAAGTAGTAGTATATCCAACAATAATATCAACTCTAGCTTTTATTGATCAATTTCATCCAAAACGATCTAAGGATTTATGTCCCTAACTCGTTTTTTTATATTAGCAGCGGTTGACTCGATCGAACCATACACTAGACAAGCATGCACGAACAAAATTCTAATTCACATAAAAATAACATCTGATTTCTAACTGAATAAATCATTGAAATCAGATGTTATTTATTTTGAATTGATATTTATGTTCCAGCTGTTTTATTTTAAAGTTGGGTCGTCTTTTTTCATAACTTGCTTATATTTACTGAATGTTTCTTTATCATTTTTAGAGAAAGCTTCGTTCATAATTCTTCTTTTCTCTGCTCTTCTTCGTCTATCTTTTTTAGATTCTTTTCGGTCATATCTAAAGTTCAACGAAGTTCCTTTTTTTGTAAATTCTTTCATAAACATATATGAACCAGAATTATATGCCGCTCGTATAATCATATGACCAGCAACTGGCGATGTTAAATATAAAAATAGTATAGTTAATAAAGTACGAACACTAAAGTAATCTTTCGTTACTAAGAAATAAAAAAATACACCCGTTAAACAAAGTAAAACAGATAATGTAGAGCTTTTTGTAGCAGCATGACTTCTTAGAAAGGAATCTCTAAATCTCACAATACCTATCGAACTAATTAAAGCAGTTATAGAACCTAATAATATTGATATAGCTGCAATTAAACTAACGATCTCGCTTAGATTCAAAGACACGACCCCCTTCAATGAAACGAGAAATTCCAACTGTACTTAAGAAGGCTAAAATAGCAATAATTAAACTCGCTTCTAAATAACTGAAGGTGTCATAAACAATGCTCAATATACCTACTGTAGAAACTAAGATTGCACCCATAGCATCAAATGCTATAACTCTATCAGCAGTTGTAGGGCCAATAATTGTTCTAAATAGAACAATTACAATAGATATACCATATATAACTAATGCCGTTTTTATGATAAACATGATAGCTATTTCCATTATTTAAGCACCTCCCAGATTAATTTCTCATACTTCTTAATTTGCTTTGTTAAAATCTTTTTCTCTCTTTCAGAAACATCAATCGCATGTATAAAGAATCGTTGTCCATCTGGTGATAACCTTAATACGACTGATCCCGGTGTTAACATGATTAACAACGTTAATAATGTTATAGCCCAATCTTGTTTTAATGTTGTTTCATAAGTAACAAGTCCTGGATTCAATTTATTTGTTTTAAATAAAATATAATTAATTGTTGTAATACTGGATGTCACAAGCTGATAGTTATAAACACAAATAAATTTAAAAATAACCCATACTTTTTTCATATAAAAAACATGTCCGAAAAATCTATGCATTAAGTAAACGATGAACATACCAATCAAGTAACCTGAAATAAATGTCGATAAATGAAATGTATCTTCGTCTTGAAATAAAGTCCACAAGAAGGCAATTAAAATATTTAATAATAGTTGTGCCATTATTATTTAGCCTCCACTTCTACATTTGGAATAACTTCTTTAAAATATTCAAGCTCATTCATGTTAAACTGAGCTGCCATTTCAGAAATATTTAATACATATTGAGAAGCAATACCTAATATTATTGTTGTTACTGTTAATATTATCATTGCATATAATTTATTCTTAACAAAAACAACTTTACCAACTTGAGGTACACTTTCTCTGCCGAAATACATTACTAAAAATACGCGTAATAAACTATACATTGCAATGATACTTGAAATAATCATCACGATAACGCCAAATGTATAACCATTTTCAAGTGCGCCTTTAATAATTAATAATTTCCCAGGAAATCCACTGAGTGGTGGTACGCCTCCAATTGATAGTATCGTAATAAAGAATATGACACCTAAACTTGGATAATGTTTAATTAAACCACCAAATTGGTCATAATATCTTGTACCTGTTAATAATACAAAAGTACCTATGATTAAGAATAATAAAGTTTTGATGATCATATCATGTCCGACATAGAATATAGCACCGGTAATCCCTGCTAAATTGTTTGCGCTCAATCCTAATACTGCAAATCCAATAGATAGTATCACTTGGTACGCTGCTATTTTCTTAATATCTTTAAATCCAAGAACACCTATTGATCCAATAATCATTGTAAGTATCGCCATAATGTAAAGTAAGAAATGTGTTACTTCTGGCTTTTGATCAAACATAAGTACCATCACACGAATAAGTGCGTATACACCTACTTTAGTCATTAAACTCGCAAATAAAGCAGCTAATTCTGTATTCAATGCTGCATATGCTTTCGGAAGCCACATAAATACGACAAGCGCTGCTTTACCTCCAAATACAAATATCATGATAATTGCGACTAAAGTAGTCGTGGTAGGTTGGTTACTTTCACTAATTCTCATTGCAATATGACCGAAGTTTAAAGTACCTAACGTACCGTATATATAAGCAACGCCCATTAAGAAGAACCAAGAGCTCACAACGTTAATCACGACGTAAATGATACTTGCTCTTAACTGTTCTATTGATTGACCTAATGTTAATAATACAAATGAAGCTAATAACATTATTTCAAACATTACATATAAGTTGAATATATCAGCAGTTAGAAAACTACCATTAACCCCACTTAATAAGAACAATATAAATGATGGTAAAAAGTAGCGGTTAGCTAACCTTTCTCTCTTACCAAAACCAAAGTATATAATCACTGTGACAACAAAGCAGGAAATAGTAGTGAATAATAAGCTGAGCTCATCACCAACAAACTGAATCCCAAATGGTGGTTGCCAGTCTCCGAAGTTGATAACAAGTGCTTTATTCATACTGACATCGACTAATAACCAACCACTTACAATCGTCGTAAGTGCTAGAAAAGTGATGGCGATACGTCTTGTTAACGCTAATCGTTCTTTAAAGAAGAACAATATTAAACCAATAAATAGTGGTACGAGTAATGGTATAAGTATTAAATTATTCATCTACGTCTTCATCCTCACCGCGTAACGCCTCTATTCTATTGACTTTCGTCAATTTAAATGTTCTATACACTAAAACAAGTAAAAATGCTGTTATCGCAAAGCCAATAACAATTGCTGTTAAAATTAATGCTTGAGGTAAAGGATCGACATAGTCTTTTCCTTCACCATTTATGAGTGGTACATTTCGACCACCAAATTCGCTCATTGATAAAATCATTAAGTTAGCTACGTGTGTATAAATAGCTGTACCGATAACAATACGAATTAAGTTTTTAGATAAAATCATATACGTTCCAACGAAAGTAAGTACACCAATGATAATGACTAATATTAAATTCAACTGTTATCACCACTTATCGCAAGCATGATTGTTACAATGGATCCTACTACTGTAAGTAATATCCCGAGTTCAAATAATGTTACGCTTGAAAGATGAATTTCACCTAATAGTGGGAACGTAATATATCCATCTTCATGTGTTAACATTGGATGCCCAAAGAACATTGGTGTAATCGCTGTGCTCATTGACACTAGACACCCTATAATTGTAACTGCTCTAAAATCTATCGGTAATGATTGAACAACTGTCTCAACATCAAATGCTAAGAACATTAAGATAAACGCAGAACTAAAGACTAATCCACCAATAAATCCACCACCAGGATTATCGTGTCCCGCAAGGAATATATAAAAGCCGAATGTCAGAATGATAAATATTGCGATTTTTGATATGGTTTCTAATACTACATCATTTTCTTTCATCAGGCTCATCCTTTCTTATCTTAAATTTAACGAGTGTATAAATACCTAGTCCGGCAATCAATATAACGATTCCTTCTAACATTGTATCTAACGCTCTAAAGTCTCCTAAAATACCATTTACGATATTTTTAACACCTGCTAATTCATCAGCGTTATCATAATAATAAGAAATTTTATCGAATAGATTATCTTGTTGCATCATGATAACAAAAATTACGACAAATACCGCCATTAAGAGTGCGATTGCTAATTTAACGATTTCTGCTAAAACATTTGGTTTATCTTTCTGCACGTTTGGCAAATGGTAAAATACTAATAAAAATAAGACTGTCGTAATAGTTTCAATAACCAATTGCGTTAAAGCTAAATCAGGTGCTTTCATAAATATGAAAACAACAGCAATCGAATAACCGATTACACCATTTAAAATAGTCATTGTCATTCTTTCTCTAATAAACATTAATGCTGTCGCTGTAATCACAATGTTAATCAATATAATAATCTCGAATGTTGAAGCTTCTGTAATATGGTAATACGCAATATCGTAAATACCGACATGATATATGCCATATGCCATAAGTACGAAAAATATTACATAAATGATGTGTAAATATTGATTCAATCTATTATTCATTACAATTTGAATTAAATATGCGCTTACCCGATCCAGTAAAGTCATACCTTTATTATAAATTGTATTGATTTCTATATTTTTTGATACTTTGCTATAAATAAATGTCCAATTTGGCCATATTACTAATAATGTACCTATTAAATATATTCCTATAGTTAAAAACAATTCAGTTGTAAATCCATGCCACGCTTGAATATGAGGTATATATTCCATTACTTTATCCGATTGGAATATATCACGTAACGCTGGACCTATTAAATATTTTCCTAATACATTTGGAATAAAGAAAAATAACGGTACAAATATTACAATTATAACAGGCGCTATAAGAAGTCCCCCGCCATCATGACGTGGTACTTTAGGCAATTGTTTTTCTTTCATTTCCCCAAAGAATGGCTCTTTTATTAACTTTAAACAATAAACAAAAGTAAAAATACTACCTATAAATCCTGCTGCTATCATCACGAAAGACATCGTTTGATTGAAAATATCCACTTGTCCTGTCTCTACCAGACTAGTGAAGAACTTTTCTTTACTCAAAAAACCATTAAATAATGGAATACCTGCCATAGATAAAGCAGAGATTGACATTACAATTGCTGTAATAGGCATTACTTTTCTTAACCCGCCCAATTTATTAACATCTCTTGTCCCTGTTTCATGGTCTATAATACCTACTCCCATGAACAGTACACTTTTGAAAATAGCGTGGTTAATTAAATGAAATAAAGCTGCAAATAAAGCTGCAATAAATATTTCATGTCCCGCTTCAAACCTTTGATTTAAAGCTAACAAGCCTAAACCAATCATAGACATAATCATACCTAATTGACTGATTGTAGAATATGCTAATAAAGCTTTTAAATCTTTTTTACTTACTGCAAAGAAAGATCCTACTAACATTGTAACTAACCCGACTGTTACAACTGTATACACGACCCATTCACTTTGACCAATAATAGGTGTAAATCTAAGTAATAAATACAAACCAGCTTTAACCATAGTAGCTGAGTGTAAGTAAGCACTAACAGGCGTTGGCGCTTCCATAGCATCTGGCAACCATATATGAAATGGAAATTGTGCTGATTTTGTAAACGCACCGAGTAAGATTAAAATGACTGCAAGTACAAACCATGGTGATTGAAACACTTCATCAATCATACCGACTTGTTCAGTAATTGTATTCGTACCCGTAATGCTATATAACAATATCAACCCTACGAGCATAGCCATACCACCAAAAACGGTAATCAAGAAAGATTTAAGTGCCCCTTCTTGGCTTCTTTCTCTTTGATACCAATATGCAATGAGTAAGAAAGAAGATATACTCGTTAATTCCCAAAATGAATATAGCAAAATTGTATTATTAGAAAGTACAACACCTAACATTGCCAACATAAACATTAGCAAGTATGTGTAAAATCTTGGGAGATTATCTTTTTCATGAGAAAGATAATAAATAGCGTAAAGGAATACACCTGCGCCAATGAGTGAAATAAGAAGTGCAAAAATTAAAGATAAACCATCTAATCTCAAATCTAAATTAAAATCAATTATAGGTATCCACTCTTTAAAAAAAGAAACAGTATGCCCACTCGATATGTATTTAATTTGACTCAAAAAATAAATGGAACTTATTAGAGGCGCGATTAAACTTATCCAACCAGCAAAGCGGCTAAATTTAGTATTCATAGTCATAAGGACAATAGCCATTACAACTAAGATGGTGAAGAACAACCATATTAAAGCCATACACGAACTCCTTTCTTTTTATATATTTAGTTCTATTGTTGTTTCTTTTTTTATTGTGGTTACATCTATAAATTTTAAAGTTTCTAACAACGATTGATGACCTAAATATTTTTGTATTATTGAAACTGATACACCCGATTTAAATGCATGAAACGCAAAAGTTTTCCTTAAGGAGTATAGACCAATATTTTTCAATCCAACTTCTTCTGCAGCAACATGAATGATCCGATATGCTTGTTGTCTAGACAATTGTTTCTTCGTCTTGATAGATCTAAATACAAAGTCTTCTTTTCCTAACATTTCCATACGTATATAAGATGACAAACTTGATCTTAAGTGCAATGGAATCACTACTTTAATCAAATCCTTTTTATCATTTACCCAGTTAGAAATAATGTCATTATCTTCATCTAGTAAATCTTGAACAGTTAAATTTAATAATTGATTTACTTTAATACCTGTATGAATAGCAAGACTAAATAATAAATAATCTCTTTCACTGTGTGATTTTAATACTTCATACATCGCTCTAATATCATCTTTATTCTTAATTGGAGATACTTGTTGCATGCATTTCGTCCATCCTTCCTAATTAAGGTACATATTAATAATAATATATATTTGAGTAACATGAAAGAATTTTTAACTAATTTGTGGTCGTTTTTTTAATCTCATTTCGATATATAAAGTGAAAGGAGGTTAGCAAAATGGCAACAGTTAAAGACATCAACATCATATTGTTACAATCAGTACTTAGATGAGAATGCCAAAGTGAAAAATGTTCAAAGAAAATTTAAAGCAATTAAATTAAATGTAACAAATGAACAAGTTAAAACTTTTAAAGGCATTATCGAAACGTTATCTGACGAAAAGTTCAAAGATGCTTATATCGTCAAAACAATTCAGATAGAAGATTAATTCTATCCTCTCAATCTACCAAGGAGGTGAATTTCATGAAACTCGTATTAGAACTTACTTTTAAAACTTCAACAGATAAAACTTTCACATTACAGATCCAAAACCCAAAACGTGATCTCACTGAAGAAAACGTACGCCAGGCGATGGATAGTATTTTAAAATTAAATTTATTTGATTTATCTAAAGGTGAATTAGTTTCTATTCATTCAGCGCACTACGTAGAACGCTCAACACGTACTGTAATCAAGTAATTTTATAATATCCTTTTAAATCATTTTTAAATTCTATAGAAAAACCCAAAGAAAATCTTTTCACTTGAAAGGATTTCCTTTGGGTTTCTTTTTGAATAATTAAACCTATTGTTGTTTTATATGTCTTTTGCTATTTGTTCGTATTGAGCCTTTTGTTCGTCTTCCATGTAATAGTAAACTTTTCTTTCATCTAGCTCACTTCTATATTTATTAATATAATCTTTTCTATATAATTTAGCTAAATTTGTTCCAATGTTAGAAGGTTTCGTTTGAAGTTCTGTTAGCTTCCCGTTAAGTATTTCTTTAATTGTAATTTCTTCAGATCTATAGATTTCTTCTAATATTATAAAATCAACTAATGTTAAACGTTTTTCGTTTTTTAAATTTGCGATTTTATTCTCATAATCTATCATATCTTGAATAATCTTGTTGAAATTCCCTGTCATTCTATATACCTCCATTTTAATATTTTCCCCGTTTTTAATAGTTTACAATACAACAATAGCATTAAGTATTATTGTAAACCGTTTTAATTTCAGATTTTGATTAAATCAATTCATTTATTTGATTTATTATCATCTTTCTTATAAAAAATATTTAATAATCCAACTTTTTCTTACTTTTTTTGATATAATAGTTTAAAATGTAATAAAAATATGACATTATTTGATATAAAATGTAATATCTTAGTGAAGATGAGGTGAAAAAGTGTACAATTACGACATTTCATTGCATAAAGAAGGCATTATTAACCCTAAAAAGTTAGGTTATGGTGCATTATGTTTTGTGCTAGAAGGAAAAGCAATATTAACTTTAAATCAAAAAACATACACATTTACCGTCGGTGACTTATTTTATTTACAGGATAATGACAATTACTTACCAGTAATAAACGACGGCTTAGTCGCAGTATTACATATTGGATATTCAATGATGGAAAGTTTAAGTGGCGAAGAGTCTTACCTATATTGGATACCGAAAACTACAAAAACAAATCAATTAAATAAATATAAACATCAAATAAAGGATTTATTTATAAGAGCTATTTTAGCAGATTTAACGAATATAAAGATTAGACGTAGCCATTATATCGTTGAAATTTATAAAATTATGTATGAGCGTTTTAAAGAAGAAACAAATTATTATGGACAAACAGAAATGGAATTAACAGGACTTATACGTAAAGTGAAGCAATATGTTGATAAGCATTACCAAGAAAAACTATCACTGAACCTCGTAGCTGACTTTTTCTTTATTTCTCCTGAACATTTATCACGTGAGTTTTCTAGACAAATAGGTACGACGTTCACTCAATATTTAAAAGAAACACGTTTGTTCCAAACTACTTACGCCTTGTTATTTACACAATTTAAAGTCGAACAAATTGCAGACTATCATGGATTTTCTAGTTACCATAATTTCAATCGTCAATTTAAAGAACAATTTCAATTAACCCCTAAACAATATCGTTTAATGTATCAACAGAAAAAAATAAGTAAAAAAACTGAGACAATGACAGAAGATGAGCGTAAAACTTTAATTTCTAAATTGCAAAAAATGATGCATAATAAGTCTCTCGTTCATGAGTACAAACATTTAACTTTTAAAGATTTACCTTTACAAAAATTAAAGGCTAACCATAAAACTTATTTACATATCGGTGACGTTAATGATTTTTATACTCCATTCCTTGGTACAATATTGGAAACTGTAGAAAATATACCTCGTAAGCCTATCATTGTTATTCACTGTTCATTAAAATCATTTTTCTGCGATATAGAAAAACATAAGTATCGACATAATTTAGCTTTTTGTTTAAGCATGTTTTCAGATACAAATATAACGCCATGTATAAAAATATATGATTTTGATGTACAAGATCATATGTTCAAAAGTAAATGGTCAGAATTTATAGATGTTATACATAACTATTTCGTTAATAAAAAAGGTGAATTTTACTTTGATATCAAGTATGACGAACTCACGCATATACAATCTCAAATTAATGACTCTAAAGAAAGCTTACCTGATTTACAAATAATGATAAATGGACCTGATCCATTTAAACATGATTACGAGCAACTTGATATAGATATGCAACTATGTAAAAATGTCGATTCTTTTGCAATATCTTATAGCTTTAATGAGTTATTCGACTTTAACAAAATGAATAATCATGATATAGCGAAAATAAAAAGTGACTATACTGAAAAGCTTATTCACAATTTAAAATTCATGAAGAACAATAATAAAAACGTAGTACCTATAGAATGGAATGTCATTCATGGCGATTCGAGGACGACGAGTGATTTTTATTTCAATGCTGCTATTATTGTAGATCATTTATTAAGTATCACAACTTATGTGTCTGGTTTAGGCTTCTGGTTATTAGAGGAAACTTCAACCGATCTCGCAACTATAAATCAACCTTTATCACTACATTTAAAACACCACTGTAAAAGTCCTGTTAATTATTTAATATATATATTAACGTACTTTAACCAACAAGAATTCGAAAAGGGACAAAATTATATTAAGTTTGAGCAACATAATAAAATATTTTTCCTTTTATTTAATTATGAACTATATAATCCAAATGATATCAACTACCAGAATAATGTTGGTATTAGTCTTTCTTACCGTGACATACCTTTTAATACTTTTAGAGTAACTAACATTACATTTGATCAGGATAACGGTAATATCTTCAAAGCAATTAGAAAATTAGATAACGAACGTTTTAATATTGATTATTTCAACACAGTTCTATTAGATAAATACTGTTCTCCAGATATAGAAATGGCTGATTATAATTCTAAGGATGTAGATGAGACATATTATTTAAAAACTAACGCTATCAAATTGCTTATTATTCAAAAAAGAAGTTAAATACAAAAATGCACCTCAAAATTTGAGGTGCATTTTTTTTAAAAGATTAATATTTTCTAATATTATACTTTATTCCAAACCTAGATTTTCTCTATATGAGTCTACTATATCTCTCTTGCTAGCGTCACTAGGTACAAAGTAATATAATCCATCATCTAAAATTGAATCTTGTCCTTCTAACTGATTACGATCTACATTATCTAAAGCATCATTATATTTAGATCTTAAATCATTTAGTTGTCCAATCTTCATATCTGTTTTAACATTATCACCTAAAGTATCAAAGATTTGATTAATTTTAGGTAAAGATCCTACGCTAACTAATTCATTAGCTAGTGCTTGAATCACTAATTGTTGACGTTCTTGTCGACCAAAGTCTCCACCAGCGCCTTCTTCTTTTCTACTTCTAATAAATGCTAACGCTTCTTCACCATTTAATTTGTATTTTTGGCCTTTAACATATGATTTTCCTTTAACCGTAAACGTAGCATTACTTGTAACATTTACGCCACCTGCATAATCTACTAAATCTTTAACGCCATCCATATTAATTGTTGCATAATGGTCTACCGGTACGTTCATTAATTTTTCTACAGAGTTAATCGCCATTTTAGGGCCACCATATGCATACGCATGGTTAATTTTTTCTACAGAATCATTGCCAACAATTTCCGCTCTAGTATCCCTAGGAATACTAACCATTACAGTTTTCTTCTTATCTGGATTTATAGATAATAAAACGATTGAATCCGAACGCTCTCCTCCACCTTCTGCTGATCTTGTAGAGTCGGAATCAATTCCAAATAAAGCTATCGAAATAGGATCTCCATTAGTATCTACTGCGTTCTTTCTAAGTTCAGATTTATCTCTATCCAGTGGGTTATGTATCGTATTACCTAATGCAAAAAACTTATACACAAAATAGCCAATAATAATTAAAAACGCAATTAATAACACAATAATAATAGTTGTTACAATTTTAAATGCTGCTGATTTAGGTTTCTTTGCAGAACGCTCATATTGATTTGCCACGTATTCTCAGTCCATTCTTATTTTATTTTTTCTTTATTATACATTTATTAGATGTAATTTGCCAATATACACATAATTATTTCACACTATAGATTTCTTTAAAAAATATATAATATTATCATATTAAATGATATATCTTTTTTCTGTAAAATCTATACATTTTATGTTAGTGTACTTATATAAGTCTACAACGTTAATTATTTAAATTTTTTTAGACATATTAAACGGGAAAGAGGATGAGATTCGGCGATCTCATCCTCTCTTTTTTCTGTTCTTTTTAGATTTATTAGATTTAATAACTTTTGTGGTCATTTGCATATCTTCGTCTTCAGGATATCTAATCCTTACAACATCTCCATAGAAGAGTCTTTCTTCTCCGTATCTTTTACATAAAGATAATTCAGGGTATACTTCTTCTATTTTCGCAATATATTTATAAGATTTATCTCTCTTTAATACATCTATAAAATAGCCAGGTTCTAAATATCTATCTGAACCTGCATTTACAACAAACGAGGTATCATCTAATATTCTTATAATTTCTACTTGTTTCATAATAACACGCTAACTTTCCTTAATTCTTAAAATATGATGTTTATGATGAGCAATTAGTTGACTGATTTTAAAGTTTCATAAAGTTGAAGAACGTTTAGTATAAGATTTCTCTCTTCGTTTCTATCAATTTTCTTAGAATTTATTAATTTTTTAATTGTTTTCTTTTTAACATTACATAATTTGGCAATTGACTTATTTGGTAAATTATACTCTTTTTTCAATGTTTTTTCAATAAAATATTTAGTATACTTTAAAGCATCTTCGTGCTTACCAATAGATTCAAAATAATTTAAACGCTTTTCAATTTCGTTTCTTTGTTTGTCTGTTAAAACACCTTGATTCCCATGCATAAGCAATTCATACTTTTCTTTAGGCAAGTTTAATAGCTTTCTCATTTGCTTATCTTCTAGACTAAATGCATCAATTACATTGTTAATTCTACTGGTGTAATTTTTCTTCTTGGATTTTGCCATCATTATGCACCTCCACTCATAATATATATACCCCGTGACAATCTGTATAAGCGGAGAAAGTGTAATAAATTACTTTCTTTCATCTTTTTCAGTTCTTACATATTATTTAAATACACTGAGAGTCCGGGACATAAATTGTTGTCCCGGACTCTATCAAACATTTATTCTGTATATAATTCAACTGCATCTCTCGTTTTACTCATCGTTATTACATGTTCATCATAATCTCTTGATAAATAGCTATAAAATAATATATCAAGCGTCATCAATTGCGATATAAGAGAACTCGTAGCTGCTAATCTTAAACTTTCTTCTGAACTTGCATCATGTGTTAATTGATAGTCAGATTGTTGTGATAAAGATGAACTTTTTGATTGAGTCAGACTTATTACTTTAACATTATATTTATGTGCAACTTTAGCTAAAGATAATGTTTCACTATTCTCACCAGAGTTAGAAATTCCTATCAAAATACAATCTTTATTATGTGAAGCTATTGCTGTAGCTAAAAAGTGAGTGTCTAAAGAATGAATAACTTGTTTACCAATTCTAGTAAATTTTTGATATAAATCTTGTGCTACTAAACTTGAAGCACCTACACCAAAAACTATAATTGTTTTTGCCTCATATAATTGATCAATAATGGCATTTACACTGTTACTCTCGATTAATTTTTCAGTCATTTCAAGTGTATGTGATGCTCGTGTAATAAGTTTCTTACTAATAGACGATACTGTTTCATCTTGTTTAATTTCTTGATATATACTTTTTTCATGTTGAGGCATATACCTAGAAATAGACAGTTTCAAATCAGTAAAACCTTTAAAATCTAATTTGTGCGTACAACGTATAACGGAAGCAGCACTTGTGTTTGTTATCGTGCCTAACTCCTTAGCGCTTAATTCAATTATCTTTTCAGGATAATCGACAAAGTACTGTGCTATACGCTGTTCTCGTTTAGTTAAGCGAGACATATTTTCTTTAATAAACATAAGTACGTGTTGATGTTCGCTCATATTAATCCTCATCCAATTCTTGTGGTGCTGTCATTTCTTTGTTCGTTCCAAATAAATATGTGAAAATAAAGCCTCCTAAATAAGCTGCTAATAAACCTGCAATATATCCTACATACATATTATGAGATATTAACGGTATAAGGGATACGCCACTCGGCCCAATTGCACTTGCACCAATATGTCCGATGGCGCCTATAACTGCACCTCCGACTCCACCACCGATACAAGCTGTAATAAATGGTCTACCTAGAGGTAAAGTTACCCCGTAAATCAATGGTTCTCCAATTCCTAAAATTCCTACTGGTAGAGCACCTTTTAGAAGGTTAATGATTTTTTTATTTTTTCTACATCTAACCCATAGGGCAAATGCTGCACCTACTTGACCTGCACCAGCCATAGCAAGTATTGGTAATAAGTAAGTAGCACCTGATTGATTAATCATTTCTATATGAATTGGTGTTAATACTTGATGCAATCCAAACATAACTAAAGGTAAGAACGTTGCACCTAATATAAATCCACTAAATGCTCCACCTATATTTAAGACCCAATCAATTACGCCTAACAAGCCGTTAGAAATAAAACCTGCTATAGGCATGATTACAAAGATTGTTCCTAACCCCATAATAAATAATGTAATCGTCGGAGTAACAATAATATCTACAGCAGTCGGTACAATTTTGTGTAATCTTTTTTCAATTAAAGATAGCAACCAAACAGCTATAATAACCCCAATTACACCACCTTGCCCTGCTTCAAGTGGTTCGCCATTAAAAATATTTTTCAGTGGACTTTCTGGATCCATGCCAGTCAACATAGTTGTACCACCAATTACACCACCTAAGCCAGGTGTTGCACCAAATTCTTTTGCAGCATTAATACCTACATAAATGACTAAGTAAGCAAAAATACCATCTTTTATAATATTAAATACTAATACAAATTGTTCCCATGATGCTCCATCGATTGTGCCGGCTGTTAACAGGTTAGAAAGTACAGCAGAAATACCACCAATTAAACCGGCACCCACAAATGCAGGAATAAGAGGTACAAAAATATTAGCTATCGATCTCAACACTCTTTTGAAAGGTGTTTGATTTTTCTTGTTAATATTTTGTTTAAACAGATCCGCTTCTTGTTCTACTTTCTCTTTATTACTTTGATTTTTCTTAATTGTTTCGCCTAGTGGTACGCCAATAATAGTACTCATTTCATTGGCTACTTTATTTACAGTCCCCGGTCCAACTACCACTTGAATCATATCATCTTCTACAACCCCCATCACACCTTTGATATTTTTTAAACCTTCAATATCAACTTTAGTGTAGTCGACGATACTCATTCTAACCCTTGTCATACAATGAATGACTTTTTCTAAATTGTCTTTCCCCCCAACTTTATCAAGTATCTCTTTGGCCATTTCTTTTTCTTTAGACATATACATACACCCCTTGTTTACGTATTTCTCACAAACCCTTTAGCTTTTTCTAATTTCTGAATGGCTTCTTCTTTACTCACATTGTGCATGCCCATAACAATTGCCACTTTTACTTGTTCATCGCTTTCTTCAAAAAGTTTCTGGCTTTCTTCATATGAACACCCTAAAACTTCTTGAATCATATTAATAGCACGTTGTACAAGTTTTTTGTTGGTTGGTTTAACATCAATCATTAAGTTTTCATAAACTTTTCCTATACCAACCATCGCACCAGTTGAAATCATATTTAAAATGAGTTTTTGAGCTGTGCCTGCTTTCAACCTTGTTGAGCCTGTTAAAACTTCTGGACCAACATCAACTTGAACCGGAAAATCAGCGTAATTTCCTACTTCTGATTGTTGATTACATGTTACACAACCAGTAGGAACGCCTATGCTTTGGGCGTATTTTAATCCACCTATAACATATGGTGTTCTTCCACTAGCAGCAATACCTATAACCGTGTCATTTTCGTTTATATTTAAATTTCTTAAATCTTGTTCCCCTAATTCTAAATCATCTTCAGCCCCTTCTACTGCAACCGTCATTGCTTCTGGGCCACCTGCAATTAAACCTATTACGACGTCTGGCGTGACACCAAACGTTGGGACACATTCCGCAGCATCCAATACCCCTAATCTTCCGCTCGTTCCTGCTCCCATGTAAATTAACCTTCCACCATTGTTTAAGCCCGTAATAGCTCTTTTAATCAATTCGGCTATCGCATTATTCTCTAACTTAATTTGCTCGGCTACTTTTTGATCTTCTGTATTCATCACTTCAACAAATTGTTCTGGCGTTAAAGTATCTAGTTTTGATGAATATTTATTTCTTGATTCAGTAGTTAGTTTTTTTATGTCCATCACATTATCCCCTTTTAATAAATTGGAAAGCCTGTCCAGCACCAATCATATTTATACAATCTAAATTGCTACTAGAAACACGCCCAATAACATTCACGGCTTCATTTGCTTCTAAATCTCTCTTGACGATTTGCAGTTCGTTCATGTATCGCCCATATTTCAAGTTATCTAATGTAACGGTCCCCTTAACTCTTTCAGTCGTATTATCTGGTTTAACTTCCCCTTGAAAACTCATCCTTGCCTCTTCCGCTCTTACTACATCTCTCGCTTTGTCTTTCCTATTATGAAAAATTCTCCCTGTTACATCTTTTAAAGCAGGTGTTTCCTCTTCAATATAAAGACTTACGATTCCACTATTAAAATAATCATGAAATTGATTTATGATATCTAAGTCTATGCTTGTGTCCCCAATACAAACAACGTCGATATCATATTTTAATAATTGATAAGCAGCATATAAAGGATGTATATTTCTGTGTGCTTCAAGTGTTGGTAATCCTCTAAAGATAGGCCCTCTTAATTTAGTACCAGGGACAAATGCCATAATTTTCACATCCGGAAAAACATCCCTTATTTCTTTGTTTTTAGAAATGAAAAACTCATTTTCTAAACCTGTTTCCGGTCGTGGGTAATAATTATGTGCAACCATCACTTTTGATATGTCTATATCTTTAGCTTTAAGTTGATAGAGCAATTCGACAGCGTCAGTACTTGCGTTACATACTACATTAACTTCATTTAATAAAGATATAATATCTTCTATCTCCAATGATATATCTAATCTTATAAAATCTATTCCAGCATCTTTTAAAGTAGTAGGCTTTTTATATGACAATCCTAAAGTCTTAAACGTTTTAGGATTTGCATCTGCAATAATCTCTGCTCTACCATTTACTATTTTATTTAACTCTTTTAATTTGGTTAAATACAACATTGGATCATCTTCTGGTATTTGCAATGAAGTAAATACATATTTGGCACCTTCATTAAGCATTGTTTCAATATAAGTCTTATCAAATGGTTCTCCTAAATAAACAGAAAAGCCTAGCATTTCAACACACTCCTTATTGGAATCGCTTACATTATCTCACTTTTGGAATGAAATTTCAATATAATATTAAAATATAACTAGAAACGAAATGAAATTACAAAAAGCTTTAAAGTTCAAAATAAAAGTTCTGAACTTTAAAGCTTTTTAGATTAATAATAGTATTAAGGCAAGTATATTCATGACATAGCCACTTTATAATATGATTTCATTTTCCTTCTCATGAATCATTTCAATAATTTCATTACGTTCATTCATTACTGCTACTTTAGGTGATAAATTTTTAGCTTCTTCGTTTGTAACTTGTACGTAATTCATAATGATAATAACATCATCTACTTGAACTAAACGTGCAGCTGCACCATTCAAACAAATCTTACCGCTTCCTCGTTCACCTTCAATTACATAAGTTTCTAATCTTGCACCGTTATTATTATTAACGATTGCTACCTTTTCATTCGGCAAAATATCTACTGCATCAAGAATATCTGCATCTATAGTAATACTACCTACGTAATTTAAATTTGCTTCAGTTACCCTCGCACGATGAATTTTTCCATAAATCATAGTTCTTATCATGCTTTTCATCTCCATATGTTTTTTTATAGTTATTATCATCATACAATTATATTTTCATACGTCAACAATTAAATTCTGAGACGTCTTTCTTCTATTGTATAGTTGTTAGAGTGTATTCGAATATCATAATAAATGAAAAAGCACTAACTCGTTATATATAATTCAACGAATTAGTGCTCAAAATTTATATTAAAAAATATTTATTTCTTTTCCCACCATCTATCATTTTTGGCATACCTGATAGAAAGTGTACGACGTTCTCTTTCTTTATGAAGTCGAGAGCGTTCTTCTAGTTTAATACGATCGTTGCTTAGCGTTTTGATGAAGGATACCATCAGCAATATAAATATTATAATCAATGGCACACCTGCAATGATTGAGGCGGTTTGTAACAGATTTAAAATCTCATCCCCACTGATTAGCATAAGTGCTAACGGAATAAATGATAACGCAAATGCCCAGAATAATCTGTTCCAACGATATGGCTCGTCATCTACTTTAGTTTGTGTTGCTCCTGCTAAGATGTATGAACCTGAGTCGAAAGTAGTCGCTAAATAAATGACTGCTGTAATTACGAATATAACGATAACGACATTACTCATTGGTAACTGCTCTAAAATGGACATAATCGCAGCGGGTCCTTCTTTTTCTTGAAGTACTTTTGTAACAGAGAATTTACCAGTAATCTCTAGCCATAAACCATAGTTACCTAATATTCCGAAGAATAGTGTACAGCCAAGGGTACCGTATCCAAGTGTACCTAAAATAACTTCTTTTAACGTACGTCCTTTAGAAATACGGGCTATGAATAATCCTACGAATGGTGCGTATACTAACCACCAAGACCAGTAGAATATTGTCCTTGATTGTGGGAAGTTGTCTTTTGAAATATTACCAAGCCCACCAAATGGTTCTAACCATGTTGCCATTCTGAAGAAATCACGGAACATTAAACCTACACTAGAAAGCGTTGTTTCCATTATAAATACTTTTGGTCCAACAATAAATACAAATAATAATATAAACGTTAACCAAATATTAATGTCGCTTAATACTTTAATACCGTAATTAATACCTGAGTAAGAACTTGCTGCAAATATCAATGTTGATATGCCTAGTATCGTTAATCGTAGCCAAGTTGAACTACCATCTAAACCTGTTAGTGAGCCAACTCCTTCAGCAATCATTGGTGTAGCAAGTCCTAAAGTAGTACCTGCACCACCTAGTAAACCAAAAATGAAGAGAACATCAATCATTTTACCAGGCCATTTGTCAGTGTATTTTCCTATTAGTGGTCGACATGCATGACTAATACGTATAATAGGTTGTTCTTTTACATAAAGCGAATAAGCGATTGGAAGTGCTGGCAAGACATATATTGCCCAAGCAATAGGTCCCCAGTGAAACATTCCATATGTAGCAGCATAATTAATCGCTTCTTCACTACGTGGTTTGATATGAAACGGTGGACCATCATAATAATATGCCCATTCGATAATACCCCAATATAAAATACTAGAGCCGATACCTGCACAGAATAACATTGCTGCCCAACTCATCGTATTAAATTCAGGTTTATTATTAGGTTTACCTAGTACAATTCCACCATATTTACCAAATGCGATATAAAGTATAAAGATTAAAACAGCTAGACCAATTCCTAAATAAACAGCACCTAATTTTGAGGTTATTAGATCATTAAGTGATAATATTACTTGACTACTTGCATCTGGAAATGCAATTAAGGGTATAACTACAGATAGCAATATAAGTAAAGAAATTGTAAATGTAACCCAATCCATCAATTTAAATTTTTTCACAATTTACTCATCCTTTAATTTAGTGATTTTCTTCATATAATAAGGACTATCTGCATCATACAAACAGTCCTAGTTATACTTTTATTTACGTTTAATGCCTATTTGACGTCCTAATTCACGTGGTAATGAATCGTCTTGTTTCTTAACTGACTCATTTTTAATTTGCTCCATAATATTATCTGGAAACGCACTAGGACGGCCACTTTCGACATCGATTCCCATTAACATTACTTCATAAGTAGAGCATAATTCGTTTGAACCATTAAACATATTCATGAATACATGACATCTCTTCTGATCAAAATCTATTAATTGTACACTGACATTTAACGTTTCATTTTTAGGTACTTCTTTTTGGTAAGTAATATGATTTTCTAACGTAAACACAGTATATTTAATATCTTTAATCGTTTGAACATCTAACCCTATGTGAGCAAGCCAAGCATCAGTTGCTTGACTGAACACACGGTTATATTCTGCATCATTCATATGGTTGTTATGATCTAACCACTCATTCTGAACAGTTGTTTGATAGTTGAAAAAGTTAGACACGACATTAAACCTCCGTCTTAGTGAGTTGTTTTTTCTTCATATAATCACTATTTTTTGGCCAATATTCTTCTGCAAGTTCTTTAACTTTAATTAAAAATTCATTTCTTTTTTGGTCTAATTCTGACATTGAATAACCAAATGACGATTGTTCACAGCCTTCAACAACTGCATTGTATAAATCTGTTGTTAATTCTGGTGCGACTAGTTTCGTCCAAGGTTTCTTCAGAGCAGGACCAAATTGTTTTAACATGTGACGCATACCACCTTGACCGCCAGCTAAATGGAAAGTCATAAATGGTCCATATTGTGCATATCTTAAGCCAGCTGCATGAGTAAATGCTTTATCTACTTCTTCTGTTGTAGCAATGCCTTCGTTTACAATATGCAATGATTCACGCCATAAAGCTTCCATTGTTAAAACTTCATTAATCGTTGTTAATTACAATAATTAGTAAACTTTATTATTTAAATAATAATTATAATAAATTAACAAATTTTTACATTTCCCTTTTAAAAAATATAATATCACATTTATTTTCTAAAATGTATATTTTTTACAAATAATTATGTTTATAATTTCATTAACAAACCTTATTCAATTACAAAATATCTCAAAATAAAAAACGTTCGAACACACGAACGTTTTTCAACCTTTAATTTAAATTACCTTATTATTCTTATTTGTTTGATTTGTTATTCTTGAATTTAGTACAAATTACTATACAATTTTAGTATCACATAAAAAAGAAGGGATACACGTGCAACAAAATAAAATGAGTCGCTACCTAAGTAAAATTGAGAATATAGGTAATAGACTCCCACACCCAGTTACGATATTTTTAATATTTATCGTTATTTTATTTGTTCTTTCACATATACTTTATTTATTTGATGTGGCCGTATCATTTAAAGGTATAAACCAAGAAACTGGAAATGTAGAAAACCAAACTGCAAAAGTTATTAGCTTGCTGACACCTTCTGGTATTTCACATGTATTTACAAGTGTCGTTGAGAACTTTACATCTTTCGTAGCACTCGGCCCTGTTTTGGTCGCTATGCTCGGTGTTGGTGTAGCTGAAAAAACTGGTTATTTAAGTGCATTAATTCAAAAGACCGTTGCACATACACCACGTAAATTCATAACTCCAATTGTTGTGTTATTAGGTGTACTTTCTAACATTGCCGCTTCAGTAGGATATGTTGTATTAGTGCCTCTTGGAGCAATGATTTTCTTATCATTCAAACGTCATCCTATAGCGGGACTCGCTGCTGCATTCAGTGGTGTAGCAGGTGGTTATTCTGCAAACCTATTCCTAGGTACAAACGATCCAATATTAAGCGGTATGACGACAGAAGCTGCACATATACTTAATGCTGATTACATTGTAAATGCTACAGATAACTGGTTCTTTATGTTTGTTTCTACTTTTCTTGTTGTAGGAATTGGAACGTTTATTACAGATAAAATTGTTGAACCTAGTTTAGGAGAATATGAAGAACCCGAAAACACTAAATTTGATGAAATTAATCCTAAAGCTTTTAAATGGGCTAACATTGCTTTAATTGCCGTAATTGTTGTTATCGGTAGTATGGTTATACCATCTAATGGATTATTAAGAGGAGAAAATGGAAGTTTTATCGATTCACCATTTATACACAGTATTATATTTACGATGATGCTCGTATTCCTTATCCCTGGTTTAACTTACGGTGTTATTAACAAAACAGTTAAAAACGATAAAGATGCAGTTGAACTTATGAGTGGGTCTTTAATGACAATGTCTGAATTTATTGTTTTAATCTTTTTCGCTGCACAGTTTGTTGCATTATTTGAATACTCTCATATTGGAACAATACTTTCTGTAAACGGTGCTGAATTACTGAAAGCTATGCATGTAAATGGACTAACAGCGCTAATAGCATTGATCATAATTACAACAATTATAAATATTTTTATCGCTGCAGACTCTGCAAAATGGGCACTCATGGCACCAATATTTGTGCCGATGTTTATGCAATTAGGCGTTTCTCCTGAAGTTACACAAATAGCATATAGAATTGGAGACTCATCAACAAATATCATTTCACCACTAATGCCATTCTTCCCTTACATCGTGTCAGTAGCAGAAAGATACGGAAAGAAAAATGGAATAGGCACAGTCGTATCCGTCATGCTGCCATACTCTATCGCAATTCTCATATTATGGACAATTATGTTTGTCATTTGGTACTTACTAGGAATACCAGTCGGACCAGGCGCACAAACGAATATTTAGTTAAGTTTAAAATGAAATAGAAAGAGGCTGGACATAAATCCTAACTCAAAATAAATAACATCTCATTTCTAACTGAATAAATCAGTGAAATGAGATGTTATTTTTATATAATCTACGATTTTGTTCGTGCATGCTTGCCTAGGGTATGGTTCGAGCCTATAGTCTCTCACTCATACTATTTCCACAGGCATCAGCACTTTACAAAATCGTTACAAACGTCCATTTTTATACGAAAAATAAAGCACATTCGTATAATTTAATTAATGATGACAAAAACTAAATTAACGAGGTTCTTTATGTACAAAAACTATAACATGTCTCAAATAATACTACCACTAGATATTGAAGTATTAATTCTAGAAATTGATATTGCTCATTTTGTTTCAATTTAAAGCATTATAAATCAGTAATTGTTTTATTGTTAATCCAATTAATAATTTCATTTAAGTTTATATTCTGGTATTCTGTAACATCTATAAATTTACTTTCACCGATAGTGAATTGACTATACTTTCTATCCTCACATCTCTCTTTAAAAGTTGAAAAATCATCAATATCATCTAATTTTGTTGGTTCATCTTTTTTATGATATTTTGTAACTATATGACCAATATGTCTATTATCTTTTAAATCCCGTTCTTTTTGGCGATTATAAAGTACTTTAATATCTCCATATAACGTAATAGTTATTGGTTTATAGTTATGTTTGCTAATGATATTTTTCAAAGTTTCTTCTTGTTTATAACTAAACGGGTAATCTATTATTATTTTTTCTTTTTTCTCCATTAAAGTTTCCAGAATATCGTAGTATTCATCCCATGCCTTTAGACCAAGTCCATGTTTTTCTTCTAAGTTATTAAACCCGAGTTTATCAAAATAATCTTCTTTTATATCATCATACGATAAGAGCTGCCAACCTTTATTTTGTTCTATAATTTTATGAGCTAGATATGTTTTTCCTGTTCCAGGCGGTCCGGCTAATATAATTAAGGTTTCTTGCTTTTTATTTACCATACTTTAACACGTTCTTTATTCATAAATAAATCAATTTTATGAGCTACAATATTTTTTACCGCTTCATTACAAGGTATTATATTGTGTCTTAATGATTTATTAATCTTTGTATCCCCAAAATATAACTTTGCCGTTTCTGTCCAAGAAACTAAAAGTTCAGTTCCTACATTAAATTTTCTAATACCGTTATCTATCAATTCAGGGATATCTTCTTCTTTAACACCTGTGCCACCATGGACAACTAATGGTGTTTCAACGATATCATTTATTTCTGCTAATAACGGTATATTCACATTTGTTTTAGATTTGAATTGTCCGTGATTGGTACCAATAGCTACAGCTAAAGCATCAACTTGCGAAGCTTCTGCAAAATACTTTGCATCTTGAGGATCTGTATACCTTACTTCTGATCCATCAATAGTAATACCTTCTTCAGTGCCTCCAATTATTCCAAGTTCTCCTTCCACTGATGCTCCATATTTATGAGCATAATCTACAACAGCTTTAGTCTTCATAATATTCTCTTTTAAAGGCAATGAAGAACCGTCAAACATTACTGATGAATAACCAGCATCAATAGCCTCTTTTATATCGTTAAAGTCTTTAGCGTGATCTAGATGTAGCACTACATCGACCATTTCATTGTTTGCAATTCCTTTTGTAACATTAACTAAATTCCTATAACCTATATATTTTGCAGTATCCACGCTTGTTTGTATTATTATCGGGCTACCTGCCTCTTTAGCAGCATCAATCATGCTTGGTAACATTTCTAAATTATGTGCGTTAAATGCACCAATCGTACAGTTCATTTTTTCCGCTTTCTCTGTTGCTTCTTTTAAATTAATATACATATAAGTTCCTCTCCTTTTAAAATGCTTTCATTAATGGTCCAATTATCCACGCATAAAATAAAGCTGCCGCTACCGTATCCACATCTGTTGCAGTAGCATTAACAAATCCCATGTTACTTAAAACTGTGACTAATAAAGCTGGTAATAAAGTTATAAACAACCCATGTGCAACTCCGCCAATGATTGCCCCTCTAAATCCTCCTGTTAAATTACCAAAAATCCCAGCAGTACCTCCTGCAAAGAAGTTAGTCAGTATTCCAGGAATAATCATAGCTAAACCAATTTTCGGGAAAAAGAACATAGCTATAACAGTTCCAATTGTCGTCGTTATAAAACCAATAATTACTGCATTTGGTGAAAATGGAAAGAGTACTGGACAGTCTAAAGCTGGTTTTGCATTCGGTACAAGTTTCATTGCAATTCCTTTAAATGCTGGAACTATTTCGCCTAATAGTAAACGAACACCTGCAAGTAAAACATATACACCAACAACAAATTGTATTGATTGTAGAAATGCATACATTATATAATTTGTATCGCCAGACAATCCTGATGCATAACTTTCACCTGCAAATAAAACTGTAACTAAATACAAGGGAGCCATGACAACCATTAATGATAAATAAGTATCTTGTAAAAACTCGAAATTCTTAGGCAATTTAAGATCTTCTACTGATTTTCTATTTTCTCCTCTTTTACCGAAAACATAACCAACGCCCGCTTCAAATACATAACCTAAAGTACAAAAGTGACCAAGAGCAATATGATCTCCACCCACAATTTTTCGTACAAAAGGCTGTGCTATGGCTGGCATAATTGTTGCAAAGACTCCTCCTATAAAACCCCCAACTAATACTAAGGAAATCCCTCGAAGCCCTGCGAAATAACCTCCAATTGTCGTCATAGTGGCCATCCATAACAAAGCTTGACCAGTTAAGAAAATATATTTCCATGGTGAAAATCTTGCTATTAATATATTAAATATAAAAATTGCTAAAAAAGTAAAAGCAATTTCTCTACCTAAACCTAATTCTCCCATCGCTTGACCATTTATTGCTTCAATTGAAGGGACGATTCCATCCATATGAAATCCTTCAGAAAATATTTTTCCAAAATAAGTTAAGCTACCTACAATTATCGCTGATCCTGCAGTTAAAACTTGAAATCCTAACAGTGTCTTAAATGATCCTGAAATTATTTGTCCCGTTGATTTTCTTTGTAACATCAAACCTACCATTGCAATCAAAGCTACTATAATGGCTGCTTGTGTTAATATATTTTGGATTATAAAATTTATAATTTGCATAGCATCACTTCCTTATTAAATGATCCCTTTATCTTTTAATACTGGTGTTATTTTTTCTTCAATTTCGTTAGTCGAAACGATGTTTTTCAAATAAACAATAGTGGTATTTTCTTCATCAATGGTAAAGTTATCAAATTGTGATTTAAAATTTTCTCCTGTTATAATAATATTTGCATTTCTTGAAACGGCTGATGAAATAGTGTCATGGTCAAGGTTTGCTTCTACACCTAGTTTATTCAACACATCTTCAGCTGCCATCTGACACGCAAAACTACTCCCTAAACCTGCACCACATACAAACAAAATATCTAATTTTCTCATGATACTTCCTCCTCTAATAAATAATTTATAAACGCATTTTTATCAGTTAAACTCAATAATTTTTCTACTCTTTCTTCATCTCTTACTAAAGAAACAATGCTTTTCATAATATTTAAATGTGAAAATGAATCTGTTGCAGAAAGACAAAATATTAATTTCACCGGGTCATTCATTTCATTACCAAATTTAATACTAGGGTTTAATGTAGCTATGCTAACTCCTAATTTATTTGCTCCTTCTTCAGGTCTAGCATGAGCTAAAGCAATATGTTTACCTATCACTATATAAGGTCCATATTCTTTAACAGAATCTATCATTGCTTCTAAATATTTAGGCGATATAACTTCATCCTCGAGCAAAGGTTTAGAAACAGTTTCTATAGCATTTTTCCAATCAGTACAACATTTATTTAATTGTACGTGATGATTTTCTAAAACTTCTTTTAACATAGGCTGCACCTCTCTATCATTAAAATTCAAATTATTATCTATAAATAATTGCTTCAATTCTTTATAGTCTTGCTCGTTTAGTCTTATAGATTTATTTTCTAGCCATAAAGATAAATCCTTAAATAACGAAGCTTCATTTCTATTTAAAGAATCACTATTTCTAGCAAGATAAGCATGTTGTTCTAAAAATTGTTCTATCTTCTTAATGTCTATTTCATTTACGATCGCATTTACATAGCAAGTTGGTTTTTCAAACTGGGCATCAATCGTAGTAAATACAATATCTACATTGTCATCATCAATAAATTTTTCTTCTTCAGAAGAAAGAATTTTCAAGATGTTTACGTTGAAATGCGATTTTAGTATTTCAGCTAATAAATTACTTGTTGCTATTCCGAAACTACAAACTATTACTGCATTAAAATAATTTTTGTTTTCTTGTATATATTTGAAATAAGCAGTTGAAAAATACACAGTTATAAAAGCAATCTCGTCTTCAGTAAATTCTAATTTGGTATAATTATTCAAATATTCTTCTGAATATTTTTTAATTGTTTTAAATATTTTAAAATGACTATTTTTGATATTTTCTTTTAAAGGGTTATAAATTTGAATCCCTTTTTCTAGCCTACTAATTAGCCCTGAGATATGTTTATTTAGCCCTTCAAATAAATGACTTTGATATCCAGTAAAATCTATAGATAGTTCATGTTCTACATATTCAATTAGTTTTAAACTAACTAATTGTGATAATGCTTCATGTCTATCATCAACTATAATTTCGTTATCACCAATCAATACTTCTAATTTATTAATAATATAATGAAATTCATTACGTGAAATTTTAAAATCATATTGATTTATTAAATCGTTTATAAATATGTGTATAATGCTAAATTTCGCAGTTTTATCAACATGATTGATTTCGTAAATATGTCCTTTCCTAACCCTTGATAACCAAATAGAAGTTAAAATTATAGCTGATAGTTTGATATCACTTTGGTGAATTGCTATTAACTTATTGTAAGTATCATTTATAAAGTTTAAGTCTTTATTATCCAAATACTTAAGAATCGGACTATAACTCTCATATAACGTACTTATATTTACATTATCTTCAGTTATTTTATTAACTAAATAATCATACAGATAAGTTCTAATTTGACTCTCTTTTCCTTCAATATGAAGGCCAATTTCCAAATTAGATTCAATTTTCAAATCATATTTTTCTAGATCTATACGTATTTGCTTCATATCTTTATCCATTGTGCTTTTTGATATTTCAAGTTCTTCGCATAATTCATAAACTTTTTTAAAACAAGTTTTATCTAAAGCATTTGTTATAATATATTCTCTTCTAAATGCTGGATTATATACTTGTTCTTCTATGTCATCAGAAATCAAAAATTTTAACTTTTCCTCCTCTTTATCCGATAATTTCAAAATATATGAACCACGATTTTTCCCCATTTCGTTAAGCTGATTAAGTAACAAAAATTCATTAATATCTTTCAAATCATTTCGTATAGTTCTTTCAGTCTTTTTGAAAATAATACTTAATTCTTTTGTTGATATACTCTCATTTCTACTAAGAAAAATATTTAAAATATTGAGCGGCCGACTTTTTAACATTTTTAACATCTCCCTTGTTTATATTGTAGTTTTATAATTAAACATTTGTTAGTATTTTTAAATTCATAAGCAATTCGGAAATAATGTAAGCGCTTAAATAAATCTAATTTATACACTACCATTCAATTTGGTTTTCATTTCGAATTGTAAAAAAGCTGTCTCTTTCAATACAAAAACACTCCATTCAAAGATTTCGCTTTGAATGGAGTGTTTTATTATTATATAATGCTGCTTTATATCACGTCTTATGAATACTTTGTTCATTCAATGATAATGTTGTTAATGGTACTTTGTCTGTTTTCATAAGCATTGCTCCTAAACAAACTAAAACACCGATTATAACTGCCATTACTAAATACGTGTATTGGAATCCTATTTCTACATATAATCTACCGATTACAATTGAGAAGAAAGCGACTCCAAGTTGCTTCGCTACGTTAAAAGCTAACATATAAACTGTTGCTGATAATCTTACATCGAAAACGCTAATTATATATTTCATAATTGAAATAAGCATCAATGGCATTTCAATTGCTGCTAATAATCTAAAGAATGATAATAGCCACACTTCATCTGTAAATGCAGTTCCCACAACTCTAATGAATAATATAACGCCGTATAAAAACAGGCCATTTTTTGCACCTATTCTATTAATAATCCATGGCATAAATACCATCACAATTGCTTCAATGAATATTTGAGTAGATGTAAGTCTACTAAACAGTGTTTCACCTGATGAAGTATCATCAAAGAATCTGATAAAGTAATTAGGAAATTGTTGATCAAATACATCGTATAAACTTGCACTACCGATTATCAATAAACAAAGACCCCAAAAACTTTTGTTTTTAAATAATTTAAAGATACTTTCTTTGTTTACAAAATCTTTTTCATCTTGTACGTTATCGTCTTTTTGATAATTTAGTTTCTTAACTTTAATGCTCCAAAGTATAACACCTAGTAAAAGTGCTGATACTGAACAAACCCAAAAAATGCTGAATGGATTTTTTATAAACATAATTCCACCTATAAACGCAAATGAACCTCCTGCAAGTGAACCGAATAGTCTAGTATGTCCATATTCAAATTTATTGGCACGGCTTGATTTTTCACAATATGCTTCAACCACGCCTACACCACTATATAAACACAAACTTAGGAATGAACCTCCAATAATACTTCCCATTAGCACGTTCATATCTAATAAAGGTATAAATAAATATTCAAAAAACGGTCCAATTAATGCTAAACAAAAAATGACAAATGCAAACAGATACTTTTTCAATCCTAATTTATCTTGAATAATTCCATAAATCGGTTCTAATATAATCGCTACTACTGACATTGTAGCGAATACAATACCCGCTTGTGATGCATCTAAATTAGCTACTCTATTTAGCCAAAGTGGCAAAAAAGTTATTATTAAAGTCCAAATAGCAAAATAAAAGAAATTAATGCCCCCAAATCTCCAGAACACACTATCCTTAAATTTATTCATGGACTTCGCCTCCTAATACTTCCGGAGTTTCTGGTGTCCAACGATTATCTGGTAACGGTACCCCAAACTGAGGGTTATTATTTTCATCCCAATTAATTACCTGAGCTCTAGCATGACGATTAGGGTCAAATAAAGGGTCTCCTTTGATGTTTTGATAATTCCTTGCGTGATAAACGATAATATCATGTTTACCATCTTCAGATTTAGTGAATGAATTATGACCTGGACCATATTGTTTATTTTCAATACTACTTTCAAACACTGGTTTTTTATTTTTAGTCCAAGACTCAGCATTCAGCAAATCACTACTAATATCGGCACTTAACATCCCTACACAATAATCGATACCTGTTGCACTTGCTGAATATGTTAAAAATATTTTTTCATCTTTTATTAAAATAGCTGGTCCTTCATTCACCCAAAAACCTTTGATTTCCCACTCGAATTCAGGAACAGTTAGTAATGTGATTTTACCTTCTAAAGTCCAAGGATTTTTCATTTTAGAAATATAAATATTTGAATGTCCTTTAATGTTTAAATCTTGTTGAGACCAAACATAATAAAGTTCATTATTTAAAGTAAATACTGTTGCATCTAAAGCAAAAGTTTCCCATCCTGTATCAATTTGCCCTTTGTCTACCCATTCACCTTCTAAAATATTATCTGATTCATTTTCTAATACGTACATTCTATGGTTAAAAGTATCATCATCAATATTAGTATTAGGCGCAGCAGCATAATATATGTACCACTTGTTATTAACTCTATGTAATTCAGGAGCCCATATTAATTCGCTCTTAGGTCCTTTGGAATCTTTCAACCATACTGTGTATTCCTTTGCATCTTTCAAACCGTTTAACGAATTCGATATTCTTAAAATAATACGATCATATAAAGGATACGAACCTGTGAAATAATATTGGCCTTCCTGTTGTAATACAAATGGATCTGCCCTTTGTAACACTATAGGATTATTTATATCTTCCATAAAAAATGCCCCCTTTTTGTAAACGCTTTCTAAAATGATAATATTACATGTACGTACATATGTCAAATGTTATTTTATTGTACGTACATGTTAAAATTTTAATTGTATGGTTGAAATAATAAGAAGCTATATTGAATGTAAGACGTGTATTACAACATTCGGGGGGCTATGTAGCAGTGGACCTCGACTTACAACTTTCATAAGGTGTATCATCACATCATAAGCAGATTTTAAAACAATATTTATTTTTAAGTTATACTTTAGTTAAGAGTAAAAGGAGCGTGGTTGAATGAATTATAGATTAGCGACAGTAGAAGATGTTGAAGGTATTATTTACGTATGTTCTGAAGGTTATAAAGCCACATACAAAAACATTCTTCCTCAAAAATATATCGCTCAAATTATTAATGAGTTTTATAATAAAGTTCGTGTAACAAATGAAGTTTTAAATATTAATCATTATTGGAATGGTTGGTTTGTAGCAGCAGATAAAGGTAAAATTATTGGAGCTGGTGGTGGAGGTTTTCGTAATGATAGTAGTTCTGAACTGTACGTCCTTTATTTAGATCCTACTCGTAAAAGAGAAGGTATTGGAACAAAATTATTACATAAAATCACAAGCGATCAAATAGAACGTGGTACAAAAGAGCAATGGGTATCAGTATTAAAAGAAAACTACATGGGGATTCCTTTTTATGAAACAAACGGTTTTCAATTCCAATTTGAAAAACCAATGAACACACTCCCTAAAGAGGAAGGCTATCTTTCATTAAAATACAAACGTAAGTTATAAATAAGATTTATTCATAAAGGAGCGTGGTTGAATGAAACTCAGTGTACTGGATCAGGCACCCATTTCTAAAGGTGACACGCCTGAGGAAACATTAAGGAAGACTATTGAATTAGCTAAATGGACAGAGTCGTTAGGTTATCACCGTTATTGGGTTGCGGAACACCATAATACGAGTGGATTAGCGAGTTCTTCACCAGAGATATTAATGACAAATATAGCCGCTTCGACAAATCAAATTCGTGTTGGTTCTGGTGGTATTTTGTTACCTCAATACAGCCCTTATAAAATTGCAGAAAATGCTAAGACATTATCAGCATTTTTTCCTAATCGTATAGACATCGGATTTGGTAATTCACCTGGTGGTTCGCCTTCTACACAAAAGGCTTTAACGGATAATCACATTAAACCTATTGATGATTTCCCTAGACAAGTTAGTGATCTACAAGGTTTCTTATATAATTCACTTCCCCGAGATCATAAATTCAGACTTGTGAAAGCTGGACCTCGTATCGATAATCCTCCTCCAATGTGGTTATTAGGATTAACTGAAAATGGTGCAAAAAATGCTGCGAATTTAGGAATTGGTTTTGTATTTGGTCATTTTATCAATCCTAAGTATGGAAAAATAGCAATGGAGCGATATTATAATGACTTTAAACCTTCTGTTAGTCAGCAATCACCTTCTAGTATTGTATGTATTTTTGTAGTATGTGCTGAAACTGATGAAAAGGCTGAAGAACTTGCTCTAAGCCAAGATAAATGGTTAATTAATGTTAGCAAAGGTCGAGGGACTAAAGTATTGTCTTCTGAAGAAATCAACGTTGAAGATTTTACAGATGAAGAACAGGATTTAATTAAGAAAAATAGAAAACGTTGTATTATCGGGTCTCCAGAAACAGTCGTAGCAAAATTAAAAGAACTTGAAACATATTATCAAACTGATGAATTCATGATCATTACTAATATTTATAATTTTAAAGACAAGAAAAAGTCTTATAAATTACTTGCGGAAGCAATAACTGAATAATCACAATTTTTAGTCATTTTTAATAAAAGTTATATGCTTTTTTGTATAATTATACAAAGAACTTGAATTAATAATTTGATACAATTAAAAAGGAAAAGTGTAAAGGAGAGAACTTAATATGAGTGAATTGAAAATAGCAAAAAGATTAATTATGACACCAGGTCCTGTAAGTGTGGACCCACGTGTTTCACAAGCAATGAGCAACTCTATACTTAGTCAATTTGATCCGGACTTACAGCTATAATGGATGAAACAATGGAACTGATTAGAAAATCATTTTTAACAGAAAATACATGGTCATTCCCTGTTGATGGTACGAGCAGAGCGGGATTAGAAGCTGTTATTTCAAGTATCGTCGAGGCAGGAGATCGTGTTTTAGTTCCAATTATAGGTAGGTTTGGACATTTATTCGCAGAGCTAGTTCAACGTGCTGGAGGTATCGTACATACTATTGAATGTCCTGTAGGAGAAGTTCTACCACAAGAAGAAATTATTAAAGCATTAGATATCGTAAAACCTAAAGTATTAGCAATTGTTCACGGTGAAACATCTACCGGACGCCAGCAACCTATTGATAAGATTGGTAAAGCTTGTAAAGAACGAGGCGTTTATTCAGTAGTGGATGCCGTTGCTACATACTTAGGTACAACTATACCAGTTGACGAATGGGATTTGGACGCTGTTATTGGCGGTGCTCAAAAATGCTTATCTATACCGTCTGGCATCACACCAATTACTTTCAATGAGCGTTTTAGTGAAGCAATTAATACTAGAAAACGTGTTGAAGAAGGTATTAGAACAAACGAAGAAACAGAGAAAGAAGTTTTCATAAGAAGTAATTACTTTGATTTAACACAACTTCAAGATTACTGGAGTCCTAAACGTTTAAACCACCATACAGAAGCAACAGCTATGGTTTATGCATTAAATGCCGGCTTAAAAATTGCTGTAGGAGAAGGCGTTGAAAATAGAGCTGAACGTCATGCTTACCATCACGAAGGTTTAAAGCTCGCACTAGAAGCACTTGGATTAAAAATTTATGGAGATGCAAACCATGAAATGAAAATGGTCATTTGCGTTGAAATCCCTGAAGGTGTAGAGCCTAACGAATTTAGAAAATCATTATTAGAAAATTACGGTGTAGAAATCGCTGGATCATTTGGCGAACTACAAAATAAAATATGGAGAATTGGCTTAATGGGCTATGTAGTAGAAAAACAAAACATACTTACATTCTTATCTATTTTTTCTTTATTTTTACAACAACAAGGCGTACAAGGATTAAATCCTGTTAAAGCATTAGATACACTTGTTAAATATTATGAATCATAATTTTGATTAAAATAGGTAGTAGGACAGAAATCTCATTTTAATAAATAGATTTCGTAGTCCCACCCCGGCAAGGATGACTATGGTTGAAAAAAGCTTGATATAAGCGCATTTTCAATCCAGTCAGCTACTGCCATTATAATAAAAGAGTCTGAGACATGTATTTATGTCCCAGACTCTTCAACTCTTATTGGATTTTCTTTTTTATTAATCCAAGTACATGCTCTCTTATTGGATTTTCTACAACAATAATCCAAATAACCATACCTTTATTGGATTTTCTACAACAATAATCCAAATAACCACACCTTTATTGGATTTTCTATATCATTAATCCAAGTACAACAAAAAACTATTACAATCCCTAATTATAAACAAATACTCCTAATCCGTTAAATCGGATTAGGAGTATTATTTTATAACTTTTATTGATCTTCTACATATACATCTTGTGCTGCTTGTATAGCAAATATAAACGTTAAAACAGATATAACAAGTAATGCGATTATACCTACGTCCCATCCGCCGAAGTAATCATGTAAATATCCAACGAAGAACGGTCCAATTGCTGCAATAAAGTATCCGATAGATTGTCCGAATCCAGACAATGACATGCTACCTGCACTTGTTCTTGCTCTTATTGAGAAGAATGTCATACATATACTGAAACATGCACCCATTCCTAGACCCGCTATAACCATACTAATTGCTAGTAAAACAATTGATTGGCTAAATAGTAAACTGAAGCCAACTAAGAATAGCACCGTTATAATTGTTACGAGTATTTTTTGATTTTTCATTTTAGAAGCAATTATTGGAAATAGAAATGTCATAGGTACTTGTGAAAATTGGTTCAACATAAGGAAATATCCAGCTGTAGTTGGTGATAGTCCTTTATCTATTAGGATGGAAGGGACCCATGCAACTACTGTATAAAACACCATAGATTGAAAGCCCATTGTTAACGCAACAACCCATGCTAACTTTGAAGTTACCATTTTAGGTTTAGGTCCTTGTGCTTTAGCTTGCATTTCTTTAGTAGCTTTAATTTCCTCAGCTTTTCCACCTTTAACTTGAGGCATCCATAATATAAGCGCTAATACTGCTAATATAATCCAAAACGCTAATGACAAACGGAATCCTAATGGTGAGATTTGGGATAAGGGATAACTTAGTCCACCACCCAGACCAGCAGTAAAGTTCATCGTCGCACTATAAATACCGGTGAATAAACCTATTTGTAATGGGAATTTCCATTTCACATAACTAGGTAGACAAACGTTTCCGAATGCGATAGCCACACCAATTAAGATTGTACCGAAAATAAATAAATTAATACCGCCAGATACACGTAAGAATAAACCAATCATTAATAAAATTAGTGCATAAACAATTGCACCTGACATCGTTAACTTAGTAACAACTCTCGATACTAACGGAGATACAATCCCGAATATAAGTAAAGGTATTGTTGTTAAAAATCCAGCCAAACTATTATTGATTTCTAATGTAGATTTAATTGAGTCAACAACCGGACCAACAGAAGTTAATGGTGCCCTTAACGTAGAAGCTACAAATATCATACCTAATAAAACAATCCAAATATCTTTAAAATGATATTTTTTCATTTGTTCTTCCAAATCCTCACCTCCATATAAAATTTTTAGAGTCTAAGACATAAATAATTGTCTCAGACTCTTTCATAATATTGACAGTAGCTGATTATTTTACAATGCGTGTGCCAGCTTTGCCTTCTAAAGCATCTACTGCTTCGCCTAATGAACAAATAATAGCTTCATTACCTGTCTTAGCAAATTCAATAGCAGCTTCAATCTTAGGTAACATACTACCTGCTGGGAATTGTCCTTCGCTCACATATTGTTCAGCTTCTTCAACTGAAATTTGTTCTAATTTCTTCTCATTCTCTTTACCATAATTAATATAAACATTTGGTACATCTGTTAACATCATGAACACGTCTGCTTCTACTTGTTCAGAAAGTTTTAAGCCTGATCTATCTTTATCGATTACAGCTTCTACACCTTCAAGATTTCCTTCTTCATTACGATATACAGGGATACCGCCACCGCCTGAAGAAATAATAATTGATTTACTTAGTAAACTTTTAATTTCTTCAACGCCATGAATA
The DNA here is from genome assembly GCF_022386955.1 of Mammaliicoccus sp. A-M4. NCBI lineage: Bacteria > Bacillati > Bacillota > Bacilli > Caryophanales > Staphylococcaceae > Mammaliicoccus > Mammaliicoccus sp. A-M4. The sequence goes on along the minus strand of NZ_JAJNHH010000002.1, from coordinate 278,378 downwards.
ACAAGTGGTTCTGGAGAAGGTACTAATCTGCGGTAACCTCTACCTGCATCTTCTCCCATTGTAAAGCCTTTATCTTGTTCTAGGCTTTTTGCTGTATCTTCATCAAAGAATACGCCTATTGGTTTAGATGGGTTGCTGAACGCTTTGTCATCTTTATCCACTTCTACCATAGTTAATAATGTACTAACGTTTGCATTAATTTTATCTTTATTCAAATGATTTTTCAATGCCATTTCCATCATATAACCAATCATACCTTGTGATTCTGCACTACAAACGTCTATTGGTAATGCTGGAACGTTATCTTTAGCATACTCATTTTGAGCAATAATATTTCCTACTTGAGGTCCGTTACCATGTGTAACAACAATTTCATGGCCTGCTTTTCTTATTTCTATCATTTTCTCTGTAGCTGTTATGACATTGTTGTATTGATTGTCATATGTTGCTTCTTGTTTAGGTTGTAAAATAGCATTTCCGCCTAAAGCAAGCACGACTCTTTTACCCATTAATTCCACTCCTTCTGTAAAGCTAGAGAAATACCATAAAGTGTATCCATTCCTGAGGATGAATCAACTGATATTAATTCTTTTATCGCTTTTTCCGATGCTTCATGTTGAAGCTTTGTAATTTTCGAACTAAACAACCCGTCTAAAGCACAATTTAAAAAGGCTTCACTAACGACTGTTGTAAGATGTTCATTCAATAATTGTTTTAATTTTAATAAATTTGATGTCTCTATAAATGGTGTTAATTTATTTGGAAAAAGTATTCCAGTTATAATATCATCACCTGTTGGCGTCAGACCTTGTCCTCTACCAATGTAATATCTTAAATAAGGTTCAATATCTACTTCTTTCGAGCTCAGTGCTACTAAAAATTCATCTATTTTTGAACTTGTAAATTCTGATTCTTCATAATCTGCAAAAGAAAATTTATCCAATTGTTCTTTTAATAACGGTACATTACATTGATCAAAATCTTGTTCTAAATCGAGCACATCAACTTTCCAGTTTAACTTTAAATGATTAATGTTTAAGGTATGATGTTGAACTTTCAGTTGTGCCCCAATCTCAATTTCAGAAATGAGCTGATCTCTCGTAAATGAATCGACAAGTATACCGAAAGGGAACCGACCATTTTCGTCAGTACCTATGAATATTAAATCTTGTTGATCCGTTATGATATTAAAGCCTTTTTTAAATATACTGTGCACATAAAAAGCATCATGCTTTCTTAATAAATCAAGTGCGACACTACCTGTCGCACTTGCATTTAAAATCATCTTAGAATCCTAATTTCTCAGCATAAGCTGTAATTGCTTTTTCGAAACATTCGATTGGAGGATGTACAGTACCCGCTCCAATTTGTCCAAAGCCTGCTACTTTATGTGCAATACCAGTATTAATAACTGGAGTAATGCCTGTTTCTACTACTTTTCTAGCATCAATTCCTAATACAGCTCCTTTGAAATTCCAAGTTGGAATAGCAAAGTTAGGATTTTCACCAATAGTGATTTCTGTCATTTCATTACTTGTTTGTAATGCATCATCAAAGCCACCTGTGCCTACAAAGCGTGTCACTGCAGGAGCAGCAATCATTGCCATGCCTCCTACACCTATTGTTTCTGTAATTGCAGAGTCTCCCATATCTGGGTTTGCATCGTCTGCTGAGTAACCAGTGAAATACAGTCCTTGTGGTGTGTTTACTGGCCCAGTGAACCATTCGTCTCCCATACCAGCGATACGGATACCGAATTGATTACCGTTACGTGTCATAGCTGTAACTACTGTACCAGATTGAATAGTTCTTGCTGCATCCATCATTGCTTTACCAGTTGCCATAGCAACGTTCAAGAAGAATTGGTCTGTATCAGATAAGAACTGTATTACTTCTGTACGTTTTTCGTTATCAATGTGGTCTAATGAAGATATAACTGGTGCTATATCACGTAAGAATGCGTATGAAGAAGCAATATTACGTTGGTGGAATTCGTCACCCATAGCGATAGCTTTTGCGATAAGCACGTTAACGTTCATACCATCTTCTAGTGAACGAATTGCTTCACCTAATACAGGACCAAGTACATCTTTCATCCAATGTAGACGATTAATAACTTGTTCATTGTATGCACCGAAACGCATAACCGCACCGATACCTTCGTTCATTTGGCAATATGCTTCGTTACCATTTTCTCTGTTTTCTACAACAAGTACTGGCATGTTCATTGAAGTAATACCGCCCATTGGACCCACCGCGTTTACGTGGTGACATGGTATCAATGTAATTTCATCATTTTCTAACATTTTTCTAGCAGTTGCTTCGTCATCAGCCCATTCTTCAAAAAGAATCGCACCGACACATGCACCTTGCATTGGATCTGTCATATCGTCATATGTCATTGGAGGCCCTGCATGTAAAAGAACATTCTCTTTTAATTCTGGAATTTTAGTTTTTGCTGGGACTACATCTACTAAGAACGGTGCAGCAGCAACCATTTTATCTATAACGGCTTGATTGGCTTCATCAATTGTTTTAAATCCCATTATACTGACTCTCCTTCATAATTATTTAAAAATTGTAAGACTTTCATTAATTTTTCATTTCCACCTGCTATTGGACGCCAGTTAAATTGAACAACTTCTGATCCACTGTTTTCAACCGCTTCAGCGAAACTTTTCAGTCCTATGTTAATAACACTTGGTTTCATATTGATAAGGTTCATAATTTTTTCATCAACTGTTAAATCAACTTTAGTTGCTTCAAATGTTTGAACTTGTAATTCAGGTTGTTCTACTTTTCCACCTACTAATTCAATAGCTGTACGAACCATTTGATCGTTTGTATCACAAATAATTGCACCAGCTTCACGTAATGTTTCTTGTTGTTGTTCATAACCTTGATGATCATGTTCAGTACCAACTACAGTAGCTAAGATTGCAATATCTCTACCTTCTGATTGATCTTTAGATTTAATACTTGAGATTGTTGGTGCTAATTCATTTGCCATATCATCATGGCTACCATATCCAATTACGTTATCAAGCATAATGACAGCAGTTGTTTCTTGATCAGCAGATTTTTCTAACATTTCGATACGTTTTCCAGGATCAATCATTGGGTGTGGTCTACCTTGAGTATACATATCATCACCTAAGTCTATTACTTCGTGATTATTTGCTTTCAAAGTAAATCCTTCAGCTTCTTCACTTTCAACGTTTAAAGCATCTTTAACTAACATTGCTGCTTCAGAAGCTAAAGTACCGCCTGAATAATAACCTTTAATACCAGTTTGATTATCTTTTAGTTCAACATTAATATCTTTAAGTGTAGAAGCTGCAAAGTTCGGTTCTTCGCCGTTAGATAACTGTACAGAAACACGAGCTGTTTCTTCTAATGTGTATGCATGATGAATATTTTTCTCAGTAAATTCTGGTTTATGACCTGAGAATAGTGTTACGACTGGTTTTTCAATATTACGTAAAAGATTTAATACTTTTTCTTCTACTTCTTTAGCTGGGGGCTTAGAAATTACAGTTATCACTTTTACTTTAGGATCTTGGTTTAAAGCTTTGATTGAATCTAACATTGTAACCGCACCAACTTCTGTTGATAAATCACGGCCACCTGTACCGATTGCGTTTGTAACACCTTTGCCTTCACGGTCAATAATTGTTGTAACTTCTTGGATACCAGTACCAGATGCTCCTACAACACCAATGTCGCCTTCGTTCACGATGTTTGTAAATGCTACAAGATATTAAACACTTCACTTCACCATATATGTTAATACTGACAACTGCTATGAATTATCAAGAAGACCAAGATGGATTAATACAACTCATCAGTGATTTAAATGAAATTCAAACAGCTGGTCTTGGAATTAAAGTGTCACGTTTCTTAAAATCTATAGATCAAAAAGTTATAGATTATGCAAATTCCATAGAATTCCCTCTGATTGAGATTCCAGAAGCGTGGAATTTAGGAGATATTACACATCATATTTCATCATATATTTCAGATGATGAATCGGAAAAAATGAACTATGCTTTAAATATACAACAAGAATTAAATCATATGTTAATAAAAGGGTACGATGCTAACTTAATGGTCGAAAGATTCAGCAAGTTACTAAAGGTACCAATCATGTTAATTAATCCTTTTGATGATGTTGAAGCGGTTAGTCATCACTATACTCATAACAGACAATTACTAAATGAAAACTTAAAGTATTTTAAGCTTTATATGTCGACTCAAGACATCAAACAAAATACTAAATCTTCTTTTAATGAAAAGCATGTCATATTTGAGGTACCAGCTTTTAATTACTTTCCATATTATTTAATGGTTTCAAACGTTGATACTTTAAGCTATCCATTTAGTTTATTAACAATAGAACAAGCTGTTACAACGATAAGCTTTGCTATATATAAAAACAGTCGTATTAAAGCTACCGAACAACAAGATGTAAATAGATTTTTTGAATCGCTTATGACTGAAAATACATTATCTATTAAACAGCATCCAGATTTGTTCAAACGTTATAACATCCATTTATCTGATTTCTATCAAATTTTAATTTGTGCAATTGATAGTGAAGATGGCGTAGAAAATAGTGTTTATCTTAATGAACGATATCAAATGACATCTGAATGGTTATCAAATATGTTGCATGATATCGACAACACTATTTCTGTATTTACATTACCAAGTAACTATAGATTTGCAGTATTACTACAAACAAAACATCAATATTACTTGGATTATTGTAAATTCATACAAAATGAATACACAAAGTATTTCCGCGGAAATATCTCTATAGGTGTAGGTAACGCAGTATCAGAGTTTTCACAACTGCCTTCTTCATTTTTCGAAGCTAATGAGGCATACGAAGATGAAGCTGAAAAAGGTGAAAAAGCTTTCTTAAAAGTTTATAAATCAAAAAGTGTCCAAGAACTATTACAACTTATTCCTGAAAGTAAATTAAAACCTTTCATTACTTATACTTTAGGTCCGTTGGCATATCCTAAAAAGACAAAAGATAAAGAATTAAAATATACATTAAAAGTTTATATGGATAATCAATGCGATATCACTAAAACAGCAGATGAAATTTTTATTCATAGAAACACTGTGAAATATAGAATTAAAAAATGTGAAGAAATCATTGGTTACCCGGTTGAAGATCCCGTAAGATCTTTAGATATACGAATCGCTTTATATGCATCAGAACGTATCAGTTTTCATTAATAAAAACCCCCGCTCGTTAAATTATTCATAACGAGCGGGGGTTTTAAAGTTACATTGGATATTTATAATCCACTTACTTTATTATATTAAAATTGTTCTGAAAGAATTTTTTGCTCTAAGAAGTTTAACATGTAGTCTGGGCTACCTGTCTTGGCATCAGTTCCTGACATTTTGAATCCACCGAATGGGTGGTATCCTACTACTGCTGCAGTACAACCTCTATTCAAGTATAAGTTACCTACATCAAAGTCTTCACAAGCTTGTCTCCAATGTTCACGATTATTTGTAATAACTGCGCCTGTTAGACCATAATCTGTATCATTAGCTACTTCTATCATTTCATCAAAGTTTTCACATTTAGTAAAGCCTACGACTGGACCAAAGATTTCTTCTTGCATAATTTGATCGCTAGATTTTAAGCCTGAGAAGATTGTAGGGTTTACGAAGTAACCTTTACTGTCATCAGTTTTACCACCTACTTCAAGCTTACCTTCTTTGCTACCAATTTCGATATAATTTTTAATTTTATCGAATTGTTTTTGGTTGATAACTGGTCCCATATAAACATCTGAACCTTTATCAGTATTACCTATTGATAATTCTTTAGTAAGGTTAACAGCTTTTTCTAGAACTTCATCATAAACTTCTTTATGCACAATTGCACGAGAACATGCTGAACATTTTTGTCCAGAAAAGCCGAACGCTGAGTCTACTATAGATTGTGCAGCTAAATCTGTATCTACATTATTATCTACAAGAATAGCATCTTTACCGCCCATTTCAGCGATAACACGTTTTAAGAAGTTTTGCCCTTCTTGTATTTTAGCAGCTCTTTCGAAGATTCTCGTACCAGTCGCTCTTGAGCCTGTGAACGTTACGAAATGAGTGTCTTTATGATCCACTAAATGGTCTCCGATTTCTTTCGGGTCACCAGGTACAAAGTTAACTACACCTTTAGGTAAGCCTGCTTCTTCTAACACTTCAATTAATTTATAAGCAATTAATGGTGTGTCCTCAGCTGGTTTAAGCAACACTGTATTACCTGCAATTATAGGTGCAACAGTTGTACCTGTCATTATAGCGAATGGGAAGTTCCAAGGTGGTATTGTAACGCCTGGCCCCATAGGTTTATAGATATACTGGTTATGTTCACCTTCTCTATCAAATACCGGTTTACCGTGAGCAAGTTCCATCATTGAACGTGCATAGTATTCAGTAAAATCAATGCCTTCATTTGTATCACCATCTGCTTCATTCCATGGTTTACCCGCTTCGTAAACCATCAGTGCAGAAAATTCATGTTTTCTTCTACGAATAATGGCAGAGACACGAAGCAATAATTCCGCTCTTTCATGAGGCGTCCATTTTCTCCAAGTCTTATATGCTTCTTTAGCCGCTTCCATCGCTTGATCAACTTGCTCTTTAGAAGCTTTTGAAACACGACCTAACACTTGTTGATGATCAGCTGGATTTACAGAATCGTACTTATCATCAGTGAAAATTTTCTCTCCGTTTATTACGAGAGGAATTTCTGTTCCAAATTCAGCTTGAACTTGAATTAATGCATCTTTAAATGCCTGTTGATTCTTTTGATTTGTAAAATCAGTTGCAGGTTCGTTACGAAATTCTACTACCATCCTTCATACCTCCTAAATATAATCAACCCTTTATAAGGTAATAAATACCTCTTATTACTATTGTACTTTCGCAAAGTTTTTATATTCATGTAAAGGGCTTACATTATTGATTCTACCCTATTTAGCACGATTTAAAAACCAATATACATCATTAAAATAAATTATCTTTTTCACCTTGTTAATAAGTGTAATAATACAAAAAATTCAATCGTAAATTAAGATATAAAGTTATAGAATTTGTTTAATTTAATAAGGATTTTTCTAATTTTTCTTGAATTGTTTCTTGATTATCTTCTACAGGATCAAAATCAAATCTTTCTCCATTAATGAATACTGTCGGTATACCCGTTATATCTTTTTCAAACGTTTCTCTATTAATGGCTAATGATCTATCATCTGCATGTTTTTGTGGCGCTAACCTTAATTCATCTTCCATTTTTCTTTCAATCGTTTCAAAGCTTACTGTCCATTCTTCTTGTGTTTCATATAAATCACGTATATATTTTATCGCTTCATCAGGGTCATCATAATCTAAATGGATGTTCGCTACCGTTCCTTTTAAAAGATGTTGCTTCGTCTTATCAAAATGTTTAACGATATATTTTACGTCTCCATTTTCTATATAAGGTGTTAACACTTCATCTGCAGCAAAAAAGTAATGTTTACAATATGGACACGCAAAATTAATAAAAGCTTCTACTGTAATATTTGCATCTTCTTTACCAAAAGTTAAATGTTGTAATTCTGTCATGATATAACCCCCTTTATGTCGTTAACTTTATTAAATCATTAAATATGTAATATTACCATTATAAAGGGTGATTAACTTTCTTATAAAAACAAAAAAGCATGAAACCATCATAATTGATGATTTCATGCTTTATATTTAGAACGATAACGTCCCAAACAGATCATTAACAGAAATATTAGTTTTTGTTAACGTTAACTGCTTGAGGTCCACGTTGACCTTCTTCGATATCGAAAGTAACTGATGCACCTTCGTCTAATGATTTGTATCCTTCAGTTTGGATTGAAGAGAAATGTACGAAAACGTCGCTTCCGTTTTCTCCTTCGATAAATCCGTAACCTTTTTCTGCGTTAAACCATTTTACTGTACCTTTATTCATATAAAAGTCCTCCTAGTGCTTATGCACAATATATTTGCAATAATCAATCTTCAAACTTAAATGGACTTTCATTAACAATGAATAAAACTACCAATTAATTTAATCTCGAAATATCACTTGTCTATTACTATACGCTACATATTATGAAAAGTAAAGCTTTTTGTTAAATTAAACTTTTATTTCCCTTTTATCTCTATAAATAGTATTTATCAATGACTTTCAATTCATCATCTAATTCATAGATAAGTGGCGCGCCAGTTTTAATTTCTAACTCTGATATTTCATCATCAGGTATATCTTCTAAATATTTAATCAATGCACGCAGTGAATTACCATGGGCTGAAACAAGTGTCGTTTGACCATTAACGAGACTCGTTGAAACGTGGTCAATCCAGAACGGAATCACTCTATCTAAAGTGTCTTTTAAACTCTCTGATAGTGGCATTACTCTACGATCTAACATTGCATACCTTCTATCGTTTAAATATTCTTCTTGCAACGCTTTATCAGCTTCAGGTGGTTTTGTATCATAAGAACGTCTCCATATATGTACTTGTTCTTCATCAAATTCTTCTCTTGCTTCGTCTTTATTTTTACCTTGCAAGCCACCATAGTGACGTTCATTTAAACGCCAAGTTTTATAAACGGGAATCCATAATTAATGAGAGTGTTTCAACAATAAATAAGTTGTTTCAATCGCTCTTGTTAACAATGAAGTATAGACAACATCTATTTCTATTTCTTGTTTTAATAATTTTTCCCCTGACAATTTCGCTTCGTTAAATCCTTGCTCAGATAATCCTACGTCAGCCCAACCAGTAAACAAGTTTTTCTTATTCCAATCACTTTGTCCATGTCGACATAATATTAATTTTGGCATTTCTCTCACTCCAATTTTTTCTATTAGTTTATTCTATTGAAACACTATTTCTTATTTTTTTAAAATAATAAGATAGACTTAATTTATAAAAATACCATTTTAAAAATAACCAATGCATTCTATAATTGAATGATATATGACAAACACAAAGTACTATATTAAATACTTTTTATAAGGATATGAATAAACATGATTTTAAAGTCCATTAAAGTAATACTTCAATTATGCTTAATATATTTGATTACCTTATGTGGAAATTGGATTCAAGAAACATTACACATACCAGTTGCAGGAAGCATTATAGGCCTAGCTCTCTTTTTCTTATTATTACAATTTAAAATCATCAAGACAGAGTGGATATCTAGTGGTGCCAATTTATTATTAGGTACGATGATTTTCTTTTTCATACCTTCTATAGTTGGTGCTATGGATTTAGCTGAACAATTCAATTCGAAATACATAGCATTAATCATATTAATTATTGCGAGTACATGTATTGTCGCTCTCACTTCAGGTTATGTGGCAGAAAAAATGTTAAAATCCGCTCATAAAAAGGACGGTGACAACATTCAATGATGATTAAAACAATATCAATGATTGTCTTAACTTTACTCATGTACTTACTGGCAATATTTATACAGAAAAAGTTGAAAATAGCGATATTACACCCAGCGCTAGTATCATCAATTGCTATTATTTGCGTACTGCTCATTCTTGGCTATGACTATGATGATTATATGGTTGGTGGACATTGGATTTATGACTTCTTAAACTGTACAGTCGTGTGTCTAGCCTACCCTTTATATTTATATCGAGATATGATTGTAAAACATTTCAGAGTAATATTAACGAGTGTACTTGTTGGTATATTAACTAATATTGTATTAGTTTTTACAACCCTTAAAATACTCGGTTATTCTAAAGAAATGATTGCATCATTATTGCCGAGATCAATCACAGCTGCAGTTGGTATCCAAGTTTCAGAACAAATTGGTGGCGTTGATACTTTAACAGTATTATTCATCATGTTAACTGGACTTATCGGCAGTATGCTTGGACATTACTTAGTTAGACTAGCAAATTTTCAAACTTCCATTGCAAAAGGTCTTACATTTGGAAATGCATCACACGCTATAGGGACAGCTAAAATATTAGAAACTGACATTGAATCAGCAGCATTCAGCTCTATCGGAATGATACTAACAGCGCTATTAAGTTCTGTTATATTACCATTATTCATATTGTTTATATATTAAGAAGTAATATAAGAAAAAGAACTTGGTATATAATCTACAATTTTGTTCGTGCATGCTTGCCTAAGGGCATGGTTCAAGCCTGTAGTCTCTCACTCCTACTACTCCCTCGGGCTTCAGCACTTTACAAAATCGTGGAACATACTCTCTTCTTATCTTTATAAATAATAAGCTACTCTCGCTTATATAACACAAAATCCGAGACAATTGTTATGTCTCGGATTTTTTACCTATTCTAAATTCGCATGATTATTTTGCATTGTTGTTTCGGATACGTTTATTTCTTTCATTATTTCCATAATGATACTATCTAAAAATATTTGACTGCTTTGTTCAAACAAACTTCCTAACGGTTGTTCAGAGCCTTTTTCGTCATATTTAGTACCTGCTGGTAGTGTAATAACTTCTTTTGATAATTCAGCGATTTTTGACTCGCTTTGAGTTGATATTAAGATAATGTTTGCTTTAGCTTGGTTTGCTATTTCAGATAAAAGTTGTAAATGCGCTGTTTTACCTGATCCAGAAACAATTAATAAGAGATCATCTTCTTGAATAGATGGTGTTGTTGTCTCTCCTACAACATAGCTACGTTTACCTAATTGGTTTAAACGCATTGCAAAACTATTCGCAACAAATGAAGAGCGTCCTTTTGCTGCAACAAAGATTGCATTCGCTTTTAAGATTTCGTCTAAAAACTTTATATTCTTTTGCTCATCCACTTTATTGAGTGTATGTTCAATTTCACTAAGAATCAGTTTATATTGTGACATCTTGTTTGCCATCCATAATATTTCTACACGTTTTAGCTGCTTCTACAGGATCTTCAGCATTAGCAATTCCGCCACCTACGATAACTAAATCTGGGCCTTCATCTACAACTGATTGAATCGTTTCTGGTTTTATACCACCTGCTACCGCAAGTTTAGAGTTTTTAATAACTGATTTAACAGTACGTAAACTCTCTAATGGAGATACACCTTCTGCTTGTAAATCGTAACCTGTATGAATAGCGATATAGTCAGCGCCTAATTCGTCTAGTTCTTTCGCACGTTTTTCTAGATCTTGGACAGCAATCATATCAACTAACAGTTCTTTGCCACTTTTATGAGCTTCTTCGATTGCAGCTTTAATAGAAGCATCTTCAGCAACTCCTAAAATCGTTACAATATCAGCACCATATTTGACTGCTTGGCTTACTTCATAACCAGCTGCGTCCATAATTTTTAAATCTGCTAATACTTGTGCTTTTTTAACAGATTGGCTCATTAATTCAACTGCACCTAACCCTTCATTAATAACAATTGGTGTACCGATTTCTACAACATCTACATATTCCTCGACTTGTTGAGCTAATTTAGCTGCTTCTTCTTTATTTAATAAATCTATCGCTAATTGTAATTTCATATTTTATTTATCTCCTTAATATATATTAACTTGCACTTACAATCATGATACAATGGTTAAAAATACGCAATACTGACAAATATGTCACTTAGTGAAGAAATGGGGTTATATCATGCTTTTAATTAACTATAAAGAAACAGAATATTATAATTCGAAAGACCTGGCACTATCGGTAATTGGAGGTCGTTGGAAGATACCTATCATTTGGCATTTACTTCAAGAATCACCACTTAGATTAAATCAATTAGAAAAAAGATTACCTGATATTAATCAACGAATGCTCATACGACAACTTAGAGAGCTAGAAAATGATTACATTATACATCGAGAAGTTTACCCGGTTGTACCACCTAAAGTAGAGTACAGTTTAACTTCAATAGGAAAAGACTTAGAAGCGGTTGTCAACGGTATTTGTGACTGGGGTGACGAGTATTTGGCGTTTTTAAAAGAAAATCATGAAAACGAATAACATATTACTTTAAATAACATTCGTTTCTGGTAAACTATTACAAAAAGGAGCTATGACTATGTCATCAAACAAACTATCGCAAGAAGAACAACAACAACTTATTACTACTTTAAAAGAAAGATTTGAAAAATTTACAGAAAGACACGAAGGTATTAACTGGTCAGATGTAGAAGAAAGACTACTTAATAATTCTGAGCTATTATGGTCACTTAATGAAATGGAAAGAACTGAAGGTGAACCTGATGTTATCGGAATAGAAGATGGAAAATATCTTTTTGTAGACTGTTCAAAAGAGAGCCCTAAAGGACGTAGAAGTGTTTGTTATGACAGAGAAGCATTAGAATCAAGAAAGAAGCATAAGCCCGAAACAAGCGCTATTGATTTAGTAAATGAAATGAAAGTATCTTTATTAACAGAATCACAATACCGTCATCTTCAAACGTTAGGAGAATTCGATAAGAAATCTTCTAGTTGGATTGAGACACCAGATAAAATTAGAAATTTGGGAGGCGCACTATTTTGTGACCGTCGCTATGATACAGTATTTACATATCATAATGGTGCAGAATCATACTATGGAGCAAGAGGATTCAGAAGCATGTTGAGAGTATAAATAAAGAGGTTGAGACATGTGTTTATGTCTCAACCTCTTTATTTATTGGATTCCATACATTTATTTTACTCATCTTCATCAGGTTCAAGTTCCATTATCCAACTACTTATTAAATGTGAGAAAGTGAAAAATTTTGTATTTTCATGAAATATCTCATGTTCGAACTTAGGGAAGATATGCAACGATTTATGTTCTGAGCCGATTTCTCTATATAAATCAATTGAATCTTCTGGTGATACTGCTCCATCATTTTTTCCGTGGAGTATCATGATAGGGTCAACAAAGTCTTTAGCGTGTTCTTTTAAGTATTCGACTCCTTCCAGTAAGCTGTGTACTAAGCCTCCTGAAATATGTTTTTTAATTAGTGCATCAATTTTATATTCTTCAACAACTGATGCTTTACTGCATAATCCTTCTCCCATTTCATTAGGGAAGTATTCTTCTGGTCCTAATGACTCAGCACCCTCAAATAATTTCGTATGGTACCTAGTTAGCGCACCACTTGTAATATATCCATCTACGGTCCCTGGATACTTAGTGCCATACAGTGTTACTGCAAATCCACCCATACTATGACCAATTAAATAAATTTTAGGTCCTATGTTTTCTTTCACATAGTCTACAACAGCTTTAACGTCCTCAATAATTTCTTCATAAGAACCATAGTAAGTATCTTTTCCTTCAGAATGCCCATGTCCTCTATGATCAAACCTTACAATGTTACTACCAAACATATTTAATTCATCTACAAACTCATCATAACGTTCAGCATATTCAGCTAAACCATGCACAATAATAATTGTTGAATCATGCTCCTCTGAACGATTTACCTTAGTATATAATTTTGTTCCATCCTTAGATTCTACATAAGTAATATATGACATAAAATCACTCCTTTCATTCATTGTATCTTATATATAACTTGAAGTTAATTTTTCACAAAAAAGTTTGAAACAAAAATCTATTACCCTGACAAAGATAATTAGAATTGAAAAAAATAATCTAGATATAAACAAATTTGATTCACTTTATATTCTCTAGCATTATCAGCAGTCGATGATTGTTTAAAAATAATTAATGATTCTAATTCCTTCCCTTTAAAAATCTTTATATACACATTATTAATAAACTGTTCAGGATAAAGATAGTCTTCGTAAAAACGATCATTTAAATTTGCTTTCAACACTGTTAAGTCATAACAATCAATCACATTATACATTCGTTTCCTAACAATCCCCTTTTTACCATTTGTACAAAAGCCTTCAATATCTGTAATTTCAAAAGATAATTTAACCACTATTAACATCCTCCAAATAAAAAAAGCGTGTCCTCTGTTAAAACAGAAAACACGCCCTCTTCCCATATACTACTAAGTCTCCTATCACGAAAAAATCGCGATGATATATGCTACAACATAATAAATTAATATATTTTTATTGATTAATAATAATTATCTTAATCATTTTTGTTCCATCAATTTCTAAGAACTTACCAACTTTAAATAATTTAAAATAAAAGTATCGACCATTTATACAAAAATAAAACATCACAAATTCAAAAGCGACAAAATAAAATAGTTTTAGTCAGACATGAATTTTTAAATTGTTCAGAAATCCAATAATATAGTTTTGTAACCACACAATTCTATAAAGAAGAAATGAACACGATAATCTTTAAATATTATATTTAATTAAAATTATAAGAACTATGGAAAGAAAATGAGAAGAACAAAATATGCAACCTAGTCAAAAGAGTATGGTTTAGAACTTGTATGTTTATTGCCTAAATATACAAGCTTCATAATTACTGTAAAGACTAGAATTTACAGTAGAAGCGAGAACTTAATATAACCTTTACTAATAAAGCAATTAAGAGCTGAACTTTGAACGATCATTTAAAAAATCATTAAAACTTACAGAAAAGATTTATAAGTATATTAACAACAATTAAACGATAAATTATATAATCATCATGATATCTTAGCAATCATTATATAAACAATTACAAAATTCAGTGTATAAATGTTTATTCATTCCCCTTAAATAGAGGTTCAGTGAGATTACACTTAATATTATATATAATCTTTTTTTGATGTCAATACATTTATTTAATTTTTTTATAGAATTTTTAATAAAATCTATATGCTCAAATATCGAAAAAATAACCATCTTTTTCTACAGAAATATCATACAATGAAATATATTTCAGTAAACAGAATACCAACAGCCTCCGGATAACTCTTAGATTACTGTTTACACTTATATTATATAACTCAAAATTCAATTTCAATTATTTTTTATAAAAATAACATAGAATATCTGTAAATATTTAAATTTTGATGTTACCCGTAAAAGTTTTTATTAGATAGAAAAAGACATCGTACACATTGTACGATGTCTTTTAATTTAAAACAATTTAAGTTGAGAATATAAATCTTCAGATAAAGCATCTATTTTTTATCAATATCCCGACTTGATACCCTTTTAAATAAAGGGCCATATGCTGAAATTAATTCATTATGTTTTCTACTAACTCTTTGGTCTTTAATAACTTTATCTGCTATTTTTTCAAGATATTTTTTATCTGTTTTAAAGAAGTTACTTGGGCTTGTTACATTTCCAAAGCTAAATTCACGTTCATAAGAAGTCGCTAATATCTCCACAAATTCAACAATTAAGTCTTTTAATTTATCATCTATATCATCATTTTCATAATTTGAAATAAAAGTTCCAAATTTAAAATCGTCACCATGTAAATCTTCAATACTTTTAGCACCTGGATCATTGTTAACTATTCTATAAATTACCCCCATAATCGCAATAAGTGAATATTTACCATTTACTAAAATAGTCATTTCTTCTGTTGATAAACCAACACTATTATGTTCTTTTATATTTTGAATAATATAATTAACTCTTTGATTTAAATTTATCAAATCTTTTATAAATTCAACCTTAACCTGATCATTGGAATAATTAAGTTTGAATATACTTTTGTAATGTGAATTATTAGAAAAAAGACTTTTTTTACTAGATCTAGCTGTTCCAGGTCTTTGATTTACAAATGAATAAAATAATTGAGCAAACTCTTCATTTTTTATTTTACTATTACTATGACTTCTTGGAGCAGTAATACCTCTCTTAATTTCCATGAAAATACCTTCATCATATAAAATCCTTTGTAATTGTATCATCTCTGGTGCATTAGCTTTTAAGTCTTTTGGCTGTATAGCTTTCTGTGAATTTGTTGCTTCAGCTATATTATTGAAAAAGTCTCTATCATCATTACTTTTTATGTCTTCTCTATTTTTTCAATTATTTTGCACATTAAATAAAAATCATCTTTATACGACTCTAAATTTTTTGCGATTAATGAAGTAGTCTGACCACCATTAACGATTGAAAAATCGTATACTTTCACATTATCCCCATCTAAACGAAAATGTTCACATGCTATAGTTATACCATTATTCATAAACCAGAAATCATCAGAATTTTTTCTCATACTTTCGATAATGGCATCATCAACCGTTTTCGATTTTATATATCTTTGTATATTCATATTAAATAAGCCTTCACTTTCAAATTTTTCGAAAGCGGCTTTTAAACTTTGAGCACTTATGTTAACAACAATTCCTTTATAATAATCAGATTCGTAATTTAAAGCATTCTTCGATTCATCAATTTGGAATTTATGTTCTTTAGCAGGCTTGAGTGTCTGCTGTATTTCAATTATTGCTTTTTTAATATCTCTTTCATAATGAATAATTACTTCTGTAAATTTACTTTGTTTAACGTTTTTTATCTTTTTATGAATTTGTTTTTCATCAAACTCGCTTGTAGAAGTGAATAAAATTTCTATATTCCCTTCATCTTCATCAGACAACCTATCTATTGCATTTCTATAACTTTTCTTCAATTTTTTATTGTATAAATTAGTTTGCCCCTTATCAAAATCTATAAGAGTATTATTAATTTTTGTAATTTCATTAAATACATCATTGATATCAACATTATTTGAATATTTATTTTGACCAATAATAACTTTTGAATTATCATCATCAAAAAATATAAAATCAATGCCACCATCACTTTTTCCATCAGTTATATTTTCATTCGTTAGATCAAACCAATTTTTTTGTAATTAAGAGATTTATAACAATATAGTGAACAAATAAGTATATTAAAAGCTTTTTCTGCATTGATTGGATAATTCTCTTCATTAGCTATTTTCATTATTTTATTCAGTTCTTTTTCTATCACAGATAACATCTCCTTTTATTTTCTCTAATCATATTTATTTTTACAATATATTAATTATTATATAATAATTAGAAAGTTAATAATAGTAATTATCCGAATATTTAGTATTTTTTATTGTTTATTACTTTATATAAAATCTTGTCTTTATTAAAACTCTCAATTTTTAATCTGATGCTTTCTATAACCAATTTAAAATTGGTATGTCTGCGGGAGCAAGTTTTAAATTAGTTAAGTTCTGTTTATTTAACCATTTACTGTCCTGGTGCTCTATTAAATTAAATTTCCCTTCCTCTAAATTACATAAATACACATTCAGAATGACTCTACCGAACTCGTACTCATACATTGTAGTTCCTAAGAATTTTTTTATATTGCAATTAGCATTTAATTCCTCTTTTATTTCTCTTTTTAATGCTAATTCTGCAGTTTCATTTATTTCTATTTTACCTCCTGGAAACTCCCAATAGCCGGCCAATGATTTATTTTCTGCTCTTTGACAGCATAGGTATTCCTTATGTTCATTTTGAATAACCGCTGCAACTACTTGAATTTCTTTCATGTTATATCTCCAAATCAAAAAAATTTGTAAATGAACTATTCAGCATTTTTCAATGTTGTATTAAATTTCTGTTCTATATTTTTGTGGCCTTTTGTTGACACTTTCTATTAATTTTTCTTTATCAATAGGGTCTTCTAGCATATGGATTTTTGCATGACAATTTGGGCATACCGCTACGCAATTATCTATTGTATCGCTACCGCCTTTTGCTAAATATTCTATGTGGTGAACATGCAAAAATGGCACATTATCAACATTGAAAGGTGCTTTTTCTTCACATAACGTGCATCTTCCATTTGCTAAATACTTTACGATATCTCTAATCTCTTTACTTCTATCGTAATAATTTATCCTAACTTGTCTATGAAATGGTTTTGAACTCCCTATTTTATTTGATTCTTCTTTATTTAATTCACTAGCATCTCTAGCTTTTTTTAACAAATCTTCTATATTGTTTTCTTTTTTATTTTTCCTTGACCTTTCCTCTTTATTATTCTCTATCGTTTCTAGTGGCGGTGCATAAGCTTTATTCTTTAATACAATTGGAAATTTAATAACTGACCTAGCTTCTTTATCAACGTCTCTTTCAAGTATATAAAAAGGTTCTATTTTTTCACTTAATTCAACAGGTCCAGCATATATGTAATGACCCGTTTTAAATGATTCAAATAAATATAGATTTACGTAATTAGACTTATAATTTTTCAAAACTCTATTTTGCCCTTTTTCTATATCTTGATCTCCTTCTCTACCTTCTCCTGTATAATAAAATATATCTCCTTCCCATTTATTATCATATATGTCCTCTCTCTTTATATTTCTTGAAACAATAACTAATGAGTTGGTTCTATGTGATCTATTTAATCCTTTTTGTAATGAACATTTAAATGCATCAGCAACATCTTCCCCTTTATATTCCTCTCCTATTTTCAAATTATTAATTTTATCTTGGTTTAAATTATTTCTAAATTCCACTACTTTTTCTAAATCAAATTCTTGATAATTATCATCTATAGATGGAATTCCATTATTTATCAGATAATTAAAATCCTGTGAACTCATCTCTAAAGTTTTAAGTAATTCACTTTTTTTCATTTTATATCGTCTCTCTTTGTAAGATATTTTAAGTAAATCTTATCATTTAATGTAATTATTTTCATTGTTATTATTAAATTATTTAAATAATCAAAAACTCACATTATTTCCCACTTCCTCTCCATCCTCTTTACAGTTAAAATATACTTACACTACTTTTTTCAAAGGAGGGTTCGGTTTGGCTAATCAAAATAGTAAGTTTAGATGGCCGAGTTTTGTGATTGGTGGGATTTTCTTAATCATTGGTATTGTTATTTTTAGTTATCCTGTTGAGAATTTCTACGCGATTACTTGGTTAATTGGTTTATTCTCTTTAATCAGCGGTATTTTAGAGATTGTGTTCAGACGTGCTAATAAGAAGGTTATGGGAGTTCCTAGTGGTTGGACATTCGTTTTGGGTATTATTAACATTGTTTTCGGACTTGTTGTGATGTTCAATTCTGCTGAGAGTTCTGTATTTTTAATTTATATTTTCGCGGTTTGGTTCATGATTAATAACGTGATTGCTATCTTTACAGTTACACCTGCTGAAAGATCTAATGGCATGTTCCATTTATTATCTATTATTTTAAATGTGCTTGGTATTTTAATAGCTATAGTATTGTTATTCAATCCTTTACTAGCTGCAGTGTTTATTTCATTCATGATTGGATTCATGTTTGCTCTGTTTGGTGTGTTTTACGTTATTGATGCTTTATCGTCTTAACTGTAAAAAAATTTAGATATATCTAACAAAAGAAGCGGCTTTTCGCCGCTTCTTTTAATTTATAGATTCTTTCTGTTTTCTGTCATATTTCATATACAACACTATGGCTAACAATAAAATAAACACGATATACAATGTAGTTGTATATATATTAGCCCACCCCAATGCTTTGATTAGCACATAAACTAGATTTCCTCCTATAAATAACATTACGCTTATATACAGCCCTTTACATCGCTTATAAAAAGGCACCTTTTCTCTATCTGAAAAGTAACGCACAATGAGCCCTATACTGAAAAATACCAAGGTAAAAATTCCAGTTATATCATTCTGTGATATCCATAATATTAACCCATAAATAATATTTAATCCTACAATTCCTGATATGACCCAAAAGTCTTTCATACTCATTCCTCGCTATTTTAGTTATTCTATATTATTCGGTATCTAATTTCTTTTTCACATTATCATATTTTTCAAACAAAAACAGCATGACTTTGATGTCATGCTGTTTTTTATTGTGCTACTTTATCGTTCGAATAATGGTATCCGATTTTATATGTTGTGACTGAGTTTTCTAATATAGGGCTTGTTTCGTCATCTGACTGGTGACGTACGTTTTTGTGTGCTTCTTTGAAAACATCTGATACTAGCCAGTTTTTAAAATTTTGTTCATCTTCCCATAGTGTTAAGATTTTAACTTCGTCGAATTCTTTTAAGTTATTTGTTTTTGTAACAAACATTTCTTTGAATCCTTCGATTGTTTCGATTCCTTGTCTCATATAAAATCTTTCAATTGACTCTTCTGCTGTGCCTTTGTCTAGTTTTAATTTATTTTCTGCCATAAACATAATAATTACCCCTTTATATTTGTATTTTTATATCTATTTTGGGAAATGCTGCTGGTGGTGTGGCACCAATGATTATGCCTGTCTTAACAGCAGTTATATTTATAAAGATGGGTTATCATCCTATTGCAGGTTTAGTGATTAGTTATGCTGCAGTAGAAGTTGGTTATGGAGCTAATTTATTAATCGGGTTAGATGATGCTCTAGCATTTTCATTTACTCAATCTGCATTATAATTATTCTCTGGGGAAGCTTCTATTAATATTGCAATGAACTGGTATTTCACAGCTATTTCAACATTTCTTTTAACCCCTATCATTTTCTATGTAGCTAAGAAGTTTACGATTCCTAGTTTTCAAAATAGCCAAATTGATAAATTGCATGCTGAGTCTGTAAAAACATTCAACCAACGTGCGAAAAAAGCATTAACATATGCGAATATTTCAGTCATTGTATTTTTATTATTTATTGTCGTTATACTTATACCTCAAAATAGTATTTTAAGAAATAATGATACTGGCAGTATTTTAGTTGAGTCTCCATTAATGGATGGCTTTGGAGTCATTCTTCTTCTAGTCTTTATTATTCCTGGTTTAGTATATGGATATATGAGTCGCAGTATTGTGTCTACAAAAGATATAGGCAGATTAATGACAAATAGCATGTCAGATATGGGTAGTTTTACTATAGTTATCTTCTTTGCAGCTCAATTATTAGCTTATTTTGATTGGATTAATATTGGCAAAGTGATGGCTATTAATGGGGCAGAATTGTTGAAAAACCAAAACGGCGTTATTTTGATTATTGGGTTGATTATATTAACGTCTGTTATTAATATCTTTATGGGTAGCGCTTCAGCAAAATGGGCTATATTAGCACCAATTTTTATACCAATGTTTGCTACATTAGGCTATCATCCGGCATTTACACAAATGGTTTATCGTATAGGCGATTCTATTACAAACCCTATTACGCCAATGATTCCGTATTTACCATTCTTATTAACCATTGCACAAAGGTATGATAAAAATATTAAACTCGGTACTTTAATCGCACACTTATTACCTTACAGTATTATTATCGGTGTCGTTTGGACCATAATCATGCTTATATGGTTCTTATTAGGCCTTCCAGTAGGACCTGGAGGACCAGTTAAATTATAATTTTTATTTATTCAATTTGAATAATTTCCATTTTAATTGTACAATGACATTAATAATTAAATAAATGACCACTGGAAGTGCCTTTATCAAAGGCTGAGACTGAAGTAGTGACTTTAGGATTCCCAGAACCTGATCCAGTTCGTACTGGCGTAGGAAAGTGGCGTACCTATTGAAGCTAATTTGCGCTATTTTTCTACTAAGAAAAATAGCGCTTTTTTATTTGGAGTGATTCAATTGTTTATCGCAATAACACCTTATCAAATTTTAACAAAAGAAGATTTAAATCATTACATCGAAATATCAGAACATATAGATTTACTGTTGTTAAGAACACCTATGAATCATCAAAAATTATTTGCAACCATCGACTATTTAATAACAATCGGTTTTCCAAAAAATAAAATAATGTTGCACACACATACTTCATTAGTAGCAACTTTTGATTTAAAGTATGTACATTTTAAAGAAAATGATGCAAAAGCTTTTTTATTTAAAAAACAACATCCAGACATTTCAGTAAGTATGTCTACTCACAACATTGAGACCGTGACAAAAGCCCAAAAGAACAATTTGGATTTTGTATTTTTTGGTCATGTCTTTGAATCTTCTTCAAAGCAAGGAGCAAAACCTAGGTCTTTAGAAGAGATTAAAAATGTACTTTCAATCGATATACCTATTTTCGCTATAGGCGGAATTGATGAGCATACAATACAAAAGCTGCCAAAAGGTTTTCAAGGTGTATGTGCGATTTCTTTCTTTAGAAATGCTGGAAATTCTGCCATTAAATCATTAAGAAAGGAGTGGGAATCTTATGTATGACGTTCTAATTGTAGGGTCTGGCGTCATCGGTATGTCTATTGCACGCGCTCTTTCCGACAAATCAAATAGTTCAATAGCAGTTGTTGATAGAGATGTACCAGGATTACATGCTTCTTATAAAGCTGGTGGCATGCTTGGCGCTCAAAACGAATTTGAAAATTATTCACCTTTATATGAACTCGCTATACATTCTCGACGTTACTTCAAAGATTTAGCTGAAGATTTATACGATGAGACTAATATCGATATCGAATTTGAATCACATGGATTAATTAAGATGGCTTCTAATATTAATGATATTGCTCATTTAAATAAACAGTATACTTTTTTAAGTCAGCATGATGAACATGTAAAAGCGCTCGATAAATCTTCATTGCAAAGCTTATCCAATGGTTATATAGATTTTCATAACCAAGCAATTTATATACCAGGTGATGGACAAATCAATGCTTCTAAATATACAAAGGCATTGCTTGAATCTATTACCAATAAAGGAGTTGATCGATTTTATAAAACAGAAGTTACAAACATAACTAAGAAACGTGATTATTATAATATCGAAACTTCCCATGATGTGCTTCAAGCTAAAAAAGTTGTAATAGCTGGAGGTGCTTGGAGTCATGAATTAATCCATGACTCCACTATCGCACCTCAAATAACTGGAGTTAAAGGAGAAGTTCTTCTATTAGAAAATAATCAAGTAGATTTAAAACAAACTTTATTTATGACCAATGGTTGTTACATCGTACCTAAAGCTAAAAATAGATTTCTTGTTGGTGCTACTAGTTATATGAATGACTTTTCTGTAGGCACTTCTAAAGAAGGTGAAAGCTGGTTATTTAATGAAGCAGCACAGTATGTTCCAGCATTAAAATTAAGCAATGTTATTCACAAGTGGTCTGGCGTCAGACCTTACACTGAAAATGAATGGCCAATCATGGACGAAGTTGATGACGGACTATTTCTTGTCACTGGACATTATCGGAATGGCATACTCCTCTCACCTATTATTGGTAAGTTAATGTCCGAATGGATTATCAATGATCATACACCATCTATATTAGAAAGATTTAAAGCAAAAAGGAGTGTTGAATTATGAAATGTATTATCAATGGAGATGAATTTAATTTTGAACAAGATTTACCTGTTACAGAGGTATTATCATCCCTTGAATTAGACCAAGAAAGAATCATCGTAGAATTCAATGGATCACTGATTAAAAAGGAAAATTTCAACGAAACAATTGTTAGAGAATCAGATCAACTAGAATTACTAGAATTTGTTGGAGGCGGATAAAATGTTAAAAATAGGACCATATGAATTAAACTCAAGATTATTATTAGGAACAGGGAAATTTGAAGATGAAAAAACACAATCAGAAGTGATTAAAGCGTCACAAACTGATGTATTAACGTTCGCTGTGAGAAGAATGAATTTATATGATAAATCATTGCCAAACCCATTAGCTAATGTTGATTTAAAACAGTTTGTTACATTCCCTAACACTGCCGGTGCACATACTGCAGAAGAAGCTGTGCGTATAGCTGAAATCGCACAACATGCAGGCCTTTGTAACATGATTAAAGTCGAAGTAATTGGAGATGACAAAACACTGCTACCTGACCCAATAGAAACTTATAAAGCTTGTGAAATTTTATTAGAGAAAGGTTATATCGTATGTCCATACATTTCATGTGATGTAGTACTAGCTAAACGTTTAGAAGAACTTGGCGTACACGCTATTATGCCTTTAGCTTCTCCTATCGGTACTGGTAGAGGCATAAATAATCCACTTAATTTGCGATATATTATTGAGCAATCTGAAGTGCCTGTCATTGTTGACGCTGGAATTGGTTCTCCAAAAGATGCTTGTTATGCGATGGAACTAGGTGCTGATGCAATCCTATTAAATACTGCTATTTCCAGTGCTAAAGACCCTGTAAAAATGGCTGAAGCAATGAGATTAGGCATTGATGCTGGGCGATTAAGTTATGAAGCGGGTAGAATTCCAGTAAAATATACTGCACAAGCATCTAGTCCTACTGAAGGTTTAGGTTTTCTATAATGGATCGCTATGATAGACAAACAAAGTTCCAACCATTTGGTGAAAATGGTCAGCATCAATTACAAACAGCTAAGATAATGATTATGGGTGCAGGTGCATTAGGTAGTCACGTTGCTGAACAACTTGCAAGAGCTGGTGCACATCATTTAACAGTTGTTGATATGGACATAGTAGAAATCTCTAACCTTCATAGACAAGCTTTATATGATGAATCAGATGCTTATGATATGCGACCTAAAGTTGTCGCTTTACGCGATAAAATCAATAAGATTGATCAACATGTAACGTTAAATGCTGTGAATAAAGAGCTGACACCATCTAACATTGAAGAAGTGATTAAACAATATCAACCAGACATCATAGTAGACGGCATGGATCATTTTGATATACGCTTTTTAATTAACGAAGTATGTCATAAACTACAAATCCCTTGGGTTTATGGTGCAGCTGTCGGGAGTAAAGGAACAGTATATGCAATTGATTTCGAAGGACCATGTTTAAAATGCATTTTAGAGAATGTTCCAGAAACAGGAGAAAGTTGTGCTATAAACGGTGTCTTACCACCAGTCGTTAATCAAGTAGCAAGCTTTGAAGTATCCGAAGTATTACGTTATATTGCTGGGAAAGGATTTTCTAAGAAACTTATAACATTAGATTGTTTCGAAATGAATACACGTAGTACTCAAATTGATATGCTGAAAAATCAACAATGTCCTGTTTGTGTAAATGGTCATTACAACATCTTAGATAAGCAACATATGTCATCAATAGAAGCGTTGTGCGGAGATGCATTTTTATTTAGATTTAAAGAAAAGACATTTAACTTAGCACATTATTTCCCAGGTGATGTTTTGAAAGAAAATGATTACGTCAAATTGATTTCATTCAAAGATTATAAGATGACATTTTTTGCAGATGGACGTATGAATGTACATGGCGTTTCACATTTAGAAGAAGCCGAAACGCTATATCATAACTTACGAAAATCAATACAATAAATATAACACCTCTAATGTATAGATTAATACAATACATTAGAGGGTGTTTATTGATTATTGATGATCTAGAAATTCTTTTAGAACTACTGCTTGATTATGTTTTTCATCCTTCGCACCATATAATAATACGACATTACCATTATTTTCTTTATAAATGTCTTTGAGTTGATCGAGTGCTTCTTTTTGTTCACCTGATTTAAGTTCTTCTTTATATTTTTTCTTAAATGAATCAAATTTTTCCGGGTCATGTCCGAACCATTTTCTCAGTGAATCAGATGGTGCGATTTCTTTTATCCAATGGTCTAGATTTGCCTTTTCTTTAGAGATGCCACGTGGCCATACTCTATCGACAAGCACTCTAACATTGTCTTTATCGTAATCTTCATAAATTCTATTGATATCACAACTCACCTTAATCAACCTCCATTTCATTATATTTATACCCTAAATATCGTGAGTATAAATCTTAATATCAAATTATTTAATGTGTTATACTATATCTCAAATGATGTCTATTATTTAAAGTTTTAACTCATCAATTATACGAACGGAGTGACTAGAATGACAGAGAACATCAATCAACATGTAAAAGAAAAATATTTAGACTTATTAGCAGAAAAATTTGATGCTGAAGAGAAAGTAGCAACTGAAATCATAAATTTAGAATCTATAATGGAATTACCAAAAGGTACAGAACACTTTGTTAGTGATTTACATGGTGAATACCACGCTTTCCAACATGTGCTCCGAAATGGATCTGGTAACGTAAGAGCTAAAATTAATGATATTTTTAAAAACAGACTTTCTGAAGATGAAATCAGCAGTCTGGCTGCCTTAGTTTATTATCCTGAAGAAAAACTTAAATTAATAAAAAATCAATTTTCATCTAAAGAAGCATTAAACGAATGGTACATTGAAACAATCCAACAAATGATTGAATTGATTTCTTACGCTTCAAGTAAGTATACACGTTCAAAAGTTCGTAAAGCTTTACCGAAACAGTTTGTATACATAATTGAAGAATTACTGTATAAAAGTAACGTTTATAATAATAAAACTACTTACTATGAAACAATTATTCAAAAAATCATCTCACTTGGACAATCAGATAAATTAATTATCGGTCTAGCATATACAACACAACGTTTAGTCGTGGATCACTTACATGTGGTCGGTGACATTTATGATCGTGGTCCAGACCCAGATAAAATTATGGAAACATTAATTAATTATCATTCAGTTGATATTCAATGGGGTAACCATGACGTACTTTGGATAGGCGCTTATGCAGGTTCAAAAGTATGTTTAGCAAATATTTTAAGAATTTGTGCGCGTTACGATAACTTGGACATTATAGAAGACGCATACGGTATTAATTTACGTCCATTAGTCAATTTAGCTGAAAAATATTATAAAGATAATTCTGCCTTTCATCCAAAAGAACATGCAGACAAAGCAATATCCGAAGAAGAAAAATTACAAATAACGAAGATACATCAAGCTATCGCAATTATACAATTCAAATTAGAAAGCCCTATTATTAAACGTAGACCTTCATTCGATATGGAAGAACGCCTTATATTAGAAAAAGTAGATTACGATAACAATGAAGTTACAATTTACGGCAAAACTTATCCACTTGAAAACACATGCTTTGAAACTGTAGATCGTAATAATCCTGCACAATTAAACAGAGAAGAAGAAGAAGTGATTAATAAACTTCTATTATCAGTGCAAGAGTCTGAAAAATTAAAACGTCATATGAACTTCTTAATGAAAAAAGGAAACTTATACTTAAGATATAATGGTAATTTATTAATACATGGATGCATACCAGTAGATGAAAATGGAAAAATGGAAGAAATGGAAATCGACGGTGAAATGTATAACGGTCGCGAATTACTCGATCAATTCGAACAACACATTAGAGTTTCATTCGCAAATAAAGAACAAACAGATGATTTATCAACAGACTTGATTTGGTACTTATGGACAGGTAAATATTCTTCATTATTTGGAAAGCGTGCCATGACTACTTTTGAAAGATATTTCATTAAAGATAAAGCTTCGCACAAGGAAGAAAAAAATCCTTACTATTACTTAAGAGAAGACAGTCAAATGTGTCGTAACATGTTGCAAGACTTTGGTTTAGACCCAGAACAAGGACGCATCATAAATGGTCATACACCAGTTAAAGAAATAGACGGTGAAAACCCAATCAAAGCAGATGGTAAGATGATTGTTATCGATGGTGGCTTTTCAAAAGCGTACCAATCAACGACAGGTATCGCTGGCTATACATTACTTTATAACTCATTTGGCATGCAACTAGTGGCGCATAAACACTTTGGCACAAAAGAAAACGTACTTCTGAACGGCGCAGATGAATTGTCTGTCAGACGTGTTGTAGACGAAGAACTCGAACGTAAAAAAGTACGCGACACTAACATCGGTGCCAAACTACAAGAAGAAATAAGAATGTTACAAGAACTTATGGCTTACCGATATATTAATTAATGATTAGCTGTACTCGTACAAACTGTCACTTTCGAAACCACATATAAAAAAATTCTCCTAATCCGTTAATTAAAAATCCAACGGGTTAGGAGAATTATTTTGTGTTTGTTTAAGTATAATTTCGTTTAATTTTATTTTCCCATGTCTTCGTAAAGCATTGTTCACCATCGTTATATGCAATTACCTCATTTCTCAAGTAATAGTATTCAGCGTCACATGACATGGTGCTGTATGTTTCAACTTCTGTATCAATGTCATCATCTTTCAATATTACTTTCCAGTCGCATTGTACTTTTGCTGAAAGTGGATCATCTTCTTTTATTGTATACACGTTCATATTTTCTGTACCGTAAGTGATATTACTATCTTTCAGTGTTCTCAAGCCTTCATCTGAATAGTCTGATAGTATCCATTCATTCGTTGTTAACCTTTTCGTTATATCTCTAGTTCTTGAACCATCTCTATGAATAATCTTTTCTAAAGGTTTGGCTGTTTCTGAAAATTCATGTTCTAGTTTAACTTCTGTGAACTCACGCACTAATGGTATATTTAGTTTAGAGTGTTCTAAATCAACATCTAATTTAACGATTTCTTTGCTCGGCCAAATTTGTGGCCAATATGTTGGTGCGATAGAAACTTCAATCATGTGACCTTCTGGTATTTGATAACCAATAACATCTAAAGGTACTTCTACATCTATATACTCGTCTACTGGTAAATCTTCAGGGAATTCATTACTCTTGTAATGGTTTAAATTGAATTGTCCCATAGTAACAAGTGTTTTTGAACCATCTGGATGCACATCTGTTAAGCGAATATGTATATTTGCTTCTTTACAATCTGACTTAACGCGTAATTTTGCTACTGGTTGACCCATAATATTTAAAGTATCGCCATACATGTCCAACATTAATGAATTAGCTAAAGCATTATCAATTGTTTGGTCGTCTGGTAAGTCACCGTCTTGACCGAATGGGCAAAATACTCCTGAATATAACCCATGTTGTTGTTTATTCTTTAGTTGAATTTCTCTCGTCGTACCAGCGAATAAATTTTTCGTTGTAATTTCTTCATTTAGTAAATTTAACCACTTACCTTCTCGATAATCATAAGTTGTTTTAGGTTCAACACTATCTTGTAAATATACTAAAAATTCATCACGATGATTTTCAGTTTGTTTATCACCCATCCACTTATCTAACCAAGAAACGACTTCTTGTAAATAGCCAAATTGAGGTCCTGGAATGGCTACGTCTGGGAACTCATGTGCCCAAGGTCCGATAACCGCCTTTTTAGGAACATCTAAATGTTTCATCAAACGGAATACAGCATTCGTATAACCATCAGCCCAACCACTCATTGTTAAGACTGGAATTTGAATTTGTGTATAATCTTCATTAATAGAACCATGTTTCCAATATTCATCTCTTGTTTGATGTTTGACCCACTCATCTACAAAAGGTGGTGTTTGTTCTAATCTTTCTATCCAATTGTCATACCAGTTCTCTCCAAAATATTTAGGGAAAGCTGGTCTTGCATTGTAAGCAAACATAGTTGATGCCCACCAAAGCATATCTGATGCCATCATTGTACCGCCTTTATAATGAACATCATCAGCATATCGATCATCTGTTGAACATAAAGATATGATTGTCTTTAAAGCTTCCGGTTGTCTAGCGGCTACTTGTAAACCATTGAAGCCACCCCAAGACTTACCGATCATTGCGACTGAACCGTTAGACCAGTCTTGAGATTCAATCCATTTAATAATATCAATTGCATCATCTTGTTCTTGTTTAGGATATTCATCTTCAATAATACCTTCAGAGTCACCTGTTCCTCTTATATCCACTCTGATTGCCGTATATCCGAATCCAGCAAAATATTTATGTCTTATTTCATCTCGTAAAGCAGTGAACTCATCTTTTCTATAAGGTAAGTACTCTAGCACAGCACCTTTAGTTGTTCCTGACTTTTTTGGTTGCCATATTTTTGCTGACAATCGAACACCATCAGTCATTTCAATCCATGTATGATGTGTAACCTCTATTTCATAAGGAAACTCTGTTCGCTCAGTTATTTTATTATAGTCTACATCAAAAGCTCCCATGTTAAATCCTCCTTAAAAATATCTAATAGTTCTTATTATACATAAATTTATAAGAAAAGGTTGTCAGAGAGAAATATCATCTTCAAACAACACCCCCAATCCGTTTAATTTTAAATTGCCGGGTTGGGGGTATGTTTATATTTGATATGTGTTTTTACTTTCAACCATTTTGAAGTAAATACATTTTATGATAAATACCATCTTGTTTAATCAGTTCATCATGTGTGCCTCGTTCTACAATTTCACCTTTATTTAACACAAGAATTTGATCTGCGTCTTGAATTGTTGATAACCTATGCGCGATTGCTAAAGTTGTTCTACCTTTACGCATTTTTGCTAGTGATTTTTGAATTTGTGCTTCTGTTTCAGAATCAATATTAGCCGTTGCTTCGTCTAATATTAATATTTTAGGCTCACTCGCCATCGTTCTCGCAAATGCTAGTAGTTGTCTTTCACCACTTGAAAAGGCACTTCCTTTTTCAATCACTTCATGCTCATAATTATCAGGTAATAAATTAATAAATTGGTCTGCGTGTACAAAGTCTGCCGCTTCTTGTACTTTTTCGAAAGTCATTGTAGGATGATAAAGTTTAATATTTGATGCGACCGTTCCAAAGAATATAAATGCATCTTGTAACACAAGACCGATATTACCTTTCAATTCAGATTTCGGCATTTCTTTTATAGATTGGTTGTCGATTAAAATTTCACCTTGATTGAATTCATAAAATCTCATAAACAAGTTTATAATCGAACTTTTACCAGATCCAGTATGACCGACTAACGCGACCGTTTCTCCTGGATTAGCTGTAAATGTAATGTCTTTTAGAACATCTGTCTTACCATCATAACTAAAAGTAACATGCTTAAATTCAACTTTACCATCCGTTATATGATAATTAGGTTTTTCATGTTGCTCTGGTTCCAGCATATCGTTATCAATAAGCTTAAATACACGACTTGCTGACACTAACGCTTGCTGTAATACGTTTAAGTTTTGGCTGACTTGGTTAATAGGTTCAAAGAAGCGTTCCATATATTGTACAAAAGCAAATACAACACCAGCTGTAACGCCTCCAGAGAAACTTAATACTCCGAAATATCCAAGTATCATTACAACGGCAAATATTGAAATCATGCTTATAGCTGGTCTCAATAATAAACCGTCAATTTTAACTGTTCGCATATTAAAATCATAATGCTTATCGTTAATCTCATTAAATTCATTTTGTAATCTTTTCTCTTGGTTAAATACTTGTATAATGCGCATACCTTCTATAGATTCTGCTAATTTTGCATTCAAATCTGACAAGAGCTGTCGTGCCTGTGAAAAATAAATAGCTGAATATTTTCTATATAATGCTAATACAAGTATGATGACTGGCAAGAATATTAAAGCCATTAATGCAAGTTTAAAATCAAGTATAAACATCATGACATAACTAGAAATGACCATAAATATTGCCATTAAGAATGATGAGAATACACCAATAAACATTTCTACTATAGCTTCAGTATCATTAGTAAGTCTTGATACAATACTTCCGCCTGGTTCCTTATCAAAGTAACGCATCCCTAATTTCCCAATTTTATTAAATGCGTCTATTCTTAATTGTTGTATTACTTTAAATGCAAGATATTGAAATAAATATACGTTCCAATAAGTTGTTATAGCGCCAACAATTTGAATGACGAAAAATATAACAATCAGTAACGTAATATCACTTTTAGGGAACACTTGTGGTGTTAAGTAATCATCAATAAATACTTTAACCATATACGGTGTTGCAATGCTCGCTATTGTCGAAATCGTCAACATGATAAATGCTAATAAAATAATACCTTTGAAAGGGAATGTATATTTGATCAAACGTTTTAAAACTTGAAATTGATCTTTAGCTGTCAAATTATGATTTTGAGCCATCTTCTTCATCCCCTTTCGCTATTTCATCTAAGCTACTCGCAAGCTCTTCATGTAATGCTTGTGCTTGATATGTTTCGTAATACCATCCTTTGTTTGCCATCAATTCTGAATGCTTACCTCTTTCGATAATCGTACCTTTATCCATAACGATAATCATGTCAGCATGGCTCACCGCACTCATTCTGTGTGCAGTAATAATATTTGTTTTACCTTGACGGACATTTTGCATATTTTCTAAAATATGTTCTTCCGTTTCAGCATCAACTGCCGACAATGAATCATCTAAAATAAGCACAGGTGGATTCATGATTAAAGCACGTGCTATCGAAATTCTTTGTTTCTGTCCTCCTGATAAAGAAACACCACGTTCTCCAACTACTGTGTCATACCCTTCCGGAAACGCTAAAATATCATTATGAATATAACTCAATCGACTCGCTTCATAGATGTATTGATTATCAATTTCAGGGTTACTGAAAGCAATATTGTTTCTAATTGAAGTAGAGAATAAGAAAAGATCTTGAGGTACATATCCAAATTGAGCTCTTAAATGACTGATGTCATAATAACGAATTGGTTTACTACCGTATTTAATTTCGATAGATTGTGCAGTATCAAACTCTCTTAATAACAAACGGATGATAGCACTTTTTCCTGAGCCAGTACGACCTACAATACCGATAGTAGAACCTTTTGAAATTGTGAATTTTATATCGCGTAGTGCTAAACTATCATCATCCGGAAAGTGAAATGTATCAATATCAAATTGAATATCTCCTTCAGGAATTGTTTCTGTTTCTACATTTGTATCAACATCATTTTTCACATTTGTTATTTCATTAATACGTTCATATGATGCGTGTCCTCTTTGTACAATATTAAAGAACAGGCCAAGAGCTAATAATGGCCAGACCATCATGCCTAAATAAGTTGTGAATGTAACAAGTTGTCCAATTGTAATATCTTCTTGAATCACCATTCTAGCTCCGAAGAAAATCGCTAAAAAGTAACTCACACCTATTACTGACATTATTGTCGGATCAAATAACGCATCAATTTTAGAAACTTTTAAGTTTTTATAAACAACATCGTCACTTAATTTTTTAAAATCTGCTTGGTCATCTTTTTCATAACCGAAAGTTTTTGTTACTTTAATCCCGGCTATACTTTCTTGTGTCTTATCATTCAGCTGACTGAAGGCTGCTTGGGCCTTCTTAAAACCTCTGTTCAGCAATTTACCATAATAACTAGTTAATACAATCATAATTGGCAAAGGTATCATAACGATAAGTGTTAATCGCCAATCAACTGTAATTGCCATTGTTATGAGCACAGACCCACCTGTTATAAGAGAATCAGCTATCGTCAACACACCAGAACCAGCTGTGTTTTGTACTGCTCTAATGTCATTTGTTGCATGCGCCATTAAATCCCCTGTACGTCTCTTTTGGAAAAATGACGGGCTCATCGAAGTATATTTATGATAAAGATTAGATCTTAATATTTTCCCCAACCTCATACTCGCCCCAAATATCATAATTCTCCAATAGTACCGGAAAATATATGTAAGGATCGCCGCAACTACTAATATGACGAGGTAAATTATAAGCGTTTTTCCCGTTAATGTTTGAAGTGTAATCCCATCAATTACTCGTCCAATTATTTGTGGTGGTAATAAATCAATTAAAGCAACTAATAAAAGAATAAATATACCTAAAATATAATTTTTTAGTTCAGCTTTAATAAACCAACCTAATTTAATAAATACTTTCAAAACTACCACCCTCCCCTTTTATATACACCTTAAAATTTTATCACAAAAAATTAATTTAAAAATAAAAATGTCTGAATTTTGTCACTTTTCCATTAAATTCATACTATCGGAGTATATATGGCTTCCGGTTAGCTACTGCCAATATAATAAAAACAGACTAGGAAGTTATTTTTCCCAGCCTGTTATATTTCAATTTCTTCTAAATTTAATTGTACATTGAAGTTTTGTAGCATCTTTTTAAATTCTTGTAGTGTATATTTTTCGTTTGTTGTGACAAGTGCTTTAATCGTTCCTGTACCTTTAGATGTATATATATTAGCTTTATTTATAATTTCATTTGCTGAATCAATAAATTGAATATGTGGATACAGTTCTTTTAAATAACTATATAACCATGACAGATGTGTTGATGACAACGTGAATACATCTATTGTTTCATCTTGTTCAATTATATTATCCATAAAACGTTTAACTGTCATTAATGTTCGATATTTATCTGATAAAAATGCACCCGATTCTACAAGTTCAACTAGAGTTGATGCATTATATGTTTGAACTGTCGCATCGCTTGTCGCTTCTTGTTCAATATATTGAAGCATTTCATCACTTTCTATTAGTGATTGAACACCTAAAACACCAATATTCTTTGATGCTGATTTTTCTATCGCTTCTTTTATAGGTGGATAAACACCTAAAATTTCAGTTTCGTATTCATCTTTAATATCATCTAGAACTGTAATAGAAGGTGCATTAGAAGCAACAACGATTAAACTGGGACTCCAATTTTCTAAGTACGTCAATGTACTTCTTATTACCTTTTTTAAATCATCTTTTGATTTATATCCGTATGGAAATTGATTACGGTCTGCTAAATATATAATATCTTGTTCAGGAAATTCTTTTTTTAGTAATGTTACTATTGAGTAACTTCCAATACCAGCATCAAAAACAGCAATCGGTTTGTTTAAATCATTTATACTCGATTTCATCATTTAGACCTCACTTAGATATTTAAAAAGATTTCTGGCGATTTCACAACTTTCTCGGTAACAACATTATAGAAACCACCTTTTTGATAACCAGTACAATGCACTTGTTCAGAAGTAGCAATTTCAAATTCTAATTCCCATTTCATTTTGCTAACTTTTACTAACCAACAACGACCTACTGGTTTATCATGAATCGTTAACGGCGCTTTGTAATCCGCTTCTGTATGCATAAGTATAGGCGAGATATCAGATTTCATCATCTCTGAAATCGTCATATATTGATCAATAAATGCATTACGTAAATCTTCAAACCATTTTATATATACTATATTGCTCACAATACCCATAGCGTCGACATCATAGACGTTTACATCGATTGATTTTTCAGCGACTAATTTTCTTTCTGTCATATTAAGTACTCCTTTATTTAAAACATTATTCTAAAATAACATTTAACTTCTATAGCTTAATTATGAATTAACACTGTTTAATAATTCAACCTTTTGAGCATATTAAAATGAATGTCGTTTTGAAATTAACATGAGTCCATCTATAATGAAATAAAATATCGATTTATAAAGAGGCGAATAATCATGAAAATTTTAATCACAGCATTTGATCCATTTGGTGGCGAAAATATTAATCCAGCATTAGAAGCCGTCAATTTATTACCTACAAAAATTAATGGCAATGAAATTATAAAACTAGAAATACCAACAGTATTCCATAAATCAAAATCAATAATATTAGAGCAATTAAAACAAGATCATTTTGATGCTGTATTAGCAGTTGGACAAGCAGGCGGAAGATTTGAATTAACACCAGAACGAGTTGGTATCAATTTAGACGATGCTAGAATTCCAGATAACGAAGGCAATCAACCTATCGATGAACCTATACAAACAGACGGACAAACTGCTTACTTTTCAACACTACCCGTAAAACGAATGACCATCGCTATTAAAAATAGTGGTATTCCTTCAAGGTTGTCTAATACAGCAGGTACATTTGTATGTAACCATATTTTGTACCAATTAGGCTATATAGCAGATAAATACTACAATGATTTAAAATTCGGATTTATCCATGTACCATACACACCAGAACAAGTCGTCAACAAACCAGAACAACCATCAATGTCCATCGAAAATATTGCGAAAGGATTAGAAGCCGCTATCAGTGCTATTAATGAAAATGACGAAGATATCAAAATAGCATTAGGTGAAACACATTAATTGGATTTATGCCCTGCTTAATCCAACAAAAGGGCCCTTATTGGATTTTCGTCCTAATTAATCCAACAAAACGGATCTTATTGGATTTTCGGCTTAATTAATCCAATAACAGAATTAACACTCGCTTTTTAATGTTCCATACCAAAGAAGAGCTAGGAGATACCCTTAGCTCTTCTTTAACTTCATATTTAATTTACACGTTTTAATTATAGTTCTTCACCGTTTGTCTTAATCACATTATTAAACCAGTAGAATGAATTTTTCTTAGTACGTTTTAATGTACCGTTACCTTCGTTATCACGATCAACATGAATTAGACCGTAACGTTTTTTCATTTCTCCAGTTGTGAATGATACGATATCGATAATACCCCAAGGTGTATAACCCATTAAGTCTACGCCATCTTCATCTACTGCTTGTATAGAAGCTTTGATATGCTCTCTTAAGTAGTCGATACGTTCTTGATCATCAATCGTTCCATCTTCTTTAAATTCATCAGTTGTTCCAAAGCCATTTTCAACAATAAATAATGGTAATTGATAGCGGTTATATAACACGTTTAATGTGTATCTTAAACCAACTGGGTCGATAGCCCAACCCCATTGGCTTTCTTTAATATATGGGTTTTTCACTGAATTTGGTAGTCCGCCATTAACCACATTATCTTCAACACTTGTTACTTCATCGTGTTTTACAACTGTAGACATATAGTAACTAAATGCGATGTATTCTACAGTACCATTTTTCAAGATTTCGTCGTCGCCTTCTTGCCACTTAATGTCGTAACCATTTTTCTCGAACATTTTCAAAGCATAACCTGGGTAATAACCTCTTACTTGCACATCTGGGAAGAAGAATCTTAAACGATTTGCGATTTCAGCTTCCATAATATCGTTCGGGTTACATGAATATGGATAAATTGGAACGTGTGAAATCATGTTACCAATTATAAAGTCTGGGTTGATTTCTTTACCTTTTGATACTGCTAAAGCACTTGCTATTAATTCATTATGTGCAACTTGGTATAATACTTCTTCTGGATCTTCATCTTCTGCTAATGTTACACCAGAGTTCGTCCATAAGAATATTGGATTACTAGTATCCATTTGGTTATTAATCTCGTTGAATGTCATCCAATATTTCACTTTATCTTTGTAACGGTTAAACACTGTTTCAGCAAAACGTACAAAGTAATCTACAACTTTACGGTTTCTGAAACCTCCGTATTCACGTGCTAAATGTAAAGGCATTTCAAAGTGTGATAATGTTAATACTGGTTCAATATTGTATTTTAACAACTCATCGATGATATTATCATAGAACTGCAAGCCTTCTTCATTTGGTTCTGCTTCATCACCATTTGGAAAAATTCTCGTCCATGCTATTGATGTACGTAAACATTTTAATCCCATTTCACCGAATAAAGCGATATCTTCTTTATATCTATTGTAAAAATCTATACCATCATGGTTTGGATAAAATTTATCATCTTCAATTGTTTCAGTAATTTCTCTTGCTTTACCGTGTTCACCCGCTGTCATGACATCATGCACACTCAAACCTTTACCGCCTTGATCATATCCACCTTCAAATTGGTTTGCAGCTAATGCGCCACCCCATAAAAAGTTTTTATCTAATTTAGCCATAATGAATTTCTCCTTTATTTTTTAATAATATTTAAAATTGTTTGCCCTTCTTCTACATCTGTAGCATCGACAGGCATAATTTCACTAAATTCTGCACTATTCGTTACAATCACAGGTGTAATTGTGTTATAGCCTTTCTCTACTATTGCTTCTTTATCAAATTTTACTAGTGGTGTTCCTATTTTTATTGAATCTCCTTCTGAGACTTGTACTTCAAAGCCTTCACCTTTCAATTCAACTGTTTCTAAACCGATATGAATTAATATCTCTGCACCGTCTAAAGTATCAATACCAATCGCATGTTTTGTAGGTGCAATCATAGTGACTTTACCTTCTACAGGACTATTAATTGTAGAATGTGATGGTTCTATTGCGACACCATATCCCATCATACCACCTGAAAATACTGGATCTGGCACATCTACTAATTTAACAAGCTTTCCTGAAACTGGCGCAGACAGTGAAACCTCTAACTGTTCATTATTAGCTACTTTATTTGAATTATTAACATCAGCATCTTCAACTTGCTCAGTTGTATCTTCTCCATATCCAAATACTTGTATCAAGATAATTGGTAATATAACTGCTATAGCTGAACCAATTAAGATACCCCAAATGGAACCAGCATTATCCGCGTTGTAACCATTCACAATAGTTATCGGTCCTGGTAACCCTGCATAAGCATAATATTTAGGATTAAAGAAACTAGCTACAAATGCACCTACTGCACCACTAATACAAGCGATAATAAATGGTTTCTTAAATCTTAAGTTCACTCCGTAAATAGATGGTTCTGTAATACCGAATATACCTGTAATACCAGCCGAAGAGGATATTCGTTTAATTTCTTGGCTCTTCGCTTTAATAAGGACGCCAACTACAGCACCTACTTGAGCAATTACAGCTA
This sequence comes from Mammaliicoccus sp. A-M4, assembly GCF_022386955.1. Lineage (NCBI taxonomy): Bacteria > Bacillati > Bacillota > Bacilli > Caryophanales > Staphylococcaceae > Mammaliicoccus > Mammaliicoccus sp. A-M4. The sequence goes on along the minus strand of NZ_JAJNHH010000002.1, from coordinate 240,128 downwards.
TAGTTTGATACGCTTGGAATGAATCACTACCGTATTGTTCAAAGTTAGCAAGAACAACCGGTGTAATACCCCAATGCACACCGAAAATTACAAAGACTTGCCATACACCACCGATAATAGCTCCAGCTAACCAAGGAGCCACTTCAACAAGTGAGTTATAACCGTTTGCGATTCCATGTGCGACAACTGTTGAAATCGGTCCAATTACTAATAATGTTAAAGGTACCATGATGATAATAGCTAAAAATGGTACAAATAATGGTTTTATAACATCATTTATCACTTTATTTAAGTATTTTTCTAAATAAGATAAAATCCATACTAATAGTAATGGTGGTAATACAGATGACGTATATGATGTTTCAGTCAAAGGCATTCCGAAAAATCTAACTGTTTCTCCGTCACCAATTCTATCAATAATACCTGTTAATTCTGGTGTAACTAATGCTGCTGAACAAGCAACAGCAATATATGTATTTACGTTAAAATGTTTAGACGCCGTAATGGCAATAAATATAGGCAAGAACGTAAATGGTGCCCATGAGATAAAGTTAAATACTTCGTACGTTCCAGTCTTTTCAAATGCTGGAATAATTAAATTAATTAAAATAAGTAAACCTTGAAGAATACCTGCTGCTGCGAGTATATAAATAAACGGTGCAAACACGGCCGACATCGTTGCAATAACTCTGTTTAAAACACTACCCTTATTTTCTGTTTCTTTTTCTTCGTTACTTGATTTCCCTGTTAAAGCTTCAAAATATTTATAAACTTCTCCGACATTATTCCCGATTACTATTTGAAACTGTCCATTATTTTCAACAACAGTAACAACACCGTCTATTTTTTTAACTTTTTCTTTAGCCGACGGATCAGAACGTTGTAATACTATTCTTAAGCGTGTGGCACAGTGCGTGCTCTTTACAATATTACCTTCGCCACCTATAGCATCTAAGATTTCTTGAGCGATTTTTTCATTTTTATTAGCCATGATTGACACCTCGATTATTTTTTAATCAACTCTGTATACACTTACATTATAATTATACCGGTACAATTTGTAAAGTACCATACAAATTTAGTTGGTGTATTTACTTATACAAATGCTATAATTATAGGTAATATAATAAAAGTGGGGATTAATATGCTTAAATACGAACAGATTGCTTCTCGCATCTCATCGCTTATTGAAGATGGACATTACGAAGCTGGGGATAAATTACCGAGCGTCGAAATATTAAAAACAGAATATGATGTAAGTAAAAGTACAATCATTAATGCACTGAAAAATCTAGAAAAAGAAGGCATGATTTATCAAGCTAGAGGAAGCGGCATTTATGTAAGAAATCCAAAGAGAGACGGGTATTTAAACCTGTTTACAGCTGACGGCTTTTCTGATGATTTAAAAGAACATGATGTTACAAGTAAAATCTTAAAAGTCACTGAAGTAAAGCCAGAATCTTATATACAAAATCAGCTAAAAATACCCGAAAATGAAACGGTATATTACGTAGAACGTATAAGATACGTGGATGGAAAAGTATTCTGTATAGAAACTTCATATTTCAATAAAAATGTAGTGCTATATATGAATGAGGAAATTGCAACTGGGTCTATTTTTCATTACATCGAAAATAATCTTAAAGTAAAAGTAGGATTTACAGATATTTATTTTAAAGTAGACAAACTCTCTAAAGACCAAGCAGAAAAATTAGAATTAAGCGAAGGAGAACCATCATTAGAATACACTCAAATATTCTACACAAGCACAGGTGTACCATTCGACTATTCTGACATCACATTCCACTACGAAAACTCAAGATTCTATATACCATCAATAAAATAAAAGTATATTTGCATGAAAAAAGGCTGTGACATAAATAAATGTCTCAGCCTTTTCTCTGATCTTGAATTATTTTTCTGTTGGATTAATGACATCTAGAAATTTGAATTGTCCATCTTCATATTCAAACTCTAATATGCAACAATTACTAAATTTTATTCTTTGTACTGATTTTATTGGCAACCAGTCTTGTATGAACATAAACATCGCACCACCATGACTTACTGCTAGGATTGTTTCTGCGTCATCAGTGTTCATAACGTTTAATAATGTTTTGCTCATTCTTTTTTGTACATCTACACTTGATTCTCCACCGTATGCTACGAAAAAGTCTCCATATGATGTTTCTCCTTCTTTATGTGGTGGGTTTAACATTTCATTTTCCGCTTCGAATAAGCCGAAGTTCCATTCTTTAAGACCTTTCAATCTCGTGTATGGTCTATTTGGACAAATAATTTCTAGTGTATCTGAAGCTCTTTCTTGAGTAGATGAATATAACGATTGAAATTGAATGTTCTCTTTATCAAAATACTCTTTCGCCATCGTTGCTTGTTCTATTCCTAATTCAGTTAATGGCGAATCACTAGCACCTTGAATTTTATGTTTTTCGTTAAAAAGCGTTTGTCCATGTCGCATTATGTATAATTTTTTTCTCATTTACTACCATCCCTTTGTTTTGTGTTATTTATACCATATGTTAATTAAATTATAACTAAAGTCAAAAGTTTTACATAATTTTATTAATATAATATCGGACGAATCATATTAACCTCCTATAAATAAGTAATTAAAATCAACTTTCATGAAATAATATTTAAATAAGTGTAATATCACTGTTTTTCATAAATTAATTCTATTGCTAAAAAAATCTTTTCGAGTATACTATTTATAGTTAGTTTAATTTTTATTACGGGAAGGAAAGATTTTATATGTCACAAGTATTATTTATAACAGCTCATCCACACGATGACACAGTGTCATTCTCAATGGCTACAGCTAAAGCTTTTATTGAGAGTTACAAAGTATCAAATCCAAATGATGAAGTTGTTCACATTGATTTATATAATGAATATATTCCTCAAATTGATGCGGATGTATTTGCTGGTTGGGGGAAACTACAATCGGGTCAAGAATTTGAAGCTTTATCAGAAGGCGAACAAGGGAAAGTTAAACGTCTAGAAGAATTAAGTAACCAGTTCGTGAATGCAGATAAATATGTATTCGTAACACCATTCTGGAACTTCTCATTCCCTCCAGTAATGAAAGCATATTTAGATTCTGTTTCAGTAGCAGGTAAAACATTTAAATATACTGCTGAAGGTCCTGTTGGTTTATTACCAGATAAAAAAGCATTACATATCCAAGCACGTGGAGGATATTATTCAGAAGGTCCTGCAGCACAGTTAGAAATGGGTGATCGTTATATCAAACAAATGATGGGCTTCTATGGTATTACTGACGTTGATAGCCTAATCGTTGAAGGACATAATGCTGAACCTAACAAAGCTGAAGAAATTAAAGCTGATGGTATCAAACGTGCTAAAGCTTTAGGTGAAACATTCTAATATAAACAAAATCTCTCTATCCGTCAGTCTTCTAACTTTCAGATTGGGAGATTTTATTTATATTGTCATTATCTTTGTACGTTTTATAATGAAAGTATACAATTGATGTAAAGTATCATGAATCATATATAAGGGGATGAATGAAATGGATACATCATTTAATACAACTAAGGAATTTGCTAAAGCATTAGACACTGCAGATGTGTTGCATTACTTACGCGATCGTTTTTACATACAACCTAACGAAATTTATATGGATGGAAACTCCTTAGGTTTAGCTTCTAAAGATGCGGAAGAAGCCTTGCTCAATGTTCTAGAAGTATGGAAAAAGGAAGGTATCAAAATTTGGAATACAGATGATAGCAAATACTATCATTATTCTAAACATATCGCTTCTTATATGGCACCTTTAATCGGTGTCGACGCTAATGAAGTTGTTATTGTTGGTAGTACAACTTCTAATATTCACCAAGCGATTAGCACTTTTTATAAACCAACTAAAGATAAATATAAAATATTAGTAGATGACTTAAATTTCCCTACTGACCGTTATGCAGTTGATAGCCAAGTGAAGTTAAAAGGACTTAATCCTGAAGACGCAGTTAAAGTTGTGGAAAGCAGTGATGGTTCTTATATCGACGAAAATGCTTTAATCGACGCTATGACTGACGATGTTGCTCTCATTTTATTACCTACTGTACTTTATCGTAGTGCTCAAGTTTTAGACATGGAAAAAATCACGATGGCAGCAAAAGAACGTAATATTATTATCGGATGGGATTTATGTCATGCAATTGGTGCAATTGATATGGATTTAACACGAGTAGATGCCGACTTTGGTGTTTGGTGTACATACAAATACTTATCAGCTGGTCCAGGCTCAACAGCAGCTTTATATATTAATAAAAAGCATTTCTCAAAAATACCTGGTCTTGCAGGTTGGTTTGGAAATAAAGATGAAACTCAATTCCAGCTTAAACATGAATTTGAACATCAACAAGATGCTTCAGGTTGGCAAATAGGTACACCAAACTTATTCTCCATGGCACCTATTGAGGGTGTTTTGAAAATATTCAATGAAGTTGGCATGCATGCTATTCGAACTAAATCGCTACATATCACTTCATATCTTATGTATTTAATAGATGAGAAGTTAACTAAATATGGATATGCAGTTGGAAATTTAAGAGAAGATTATTTACGTGGCGGTCATGTATGCCTTGTACATGATGAAGCTTATCGTATTAGTTTAGCTTTAAAAGACAAAGGCGTGATTCCTGATTTTAGAGAACCTAATGTCATTCGCCTAGCGCCTACTGCACTATATACAAGTTACGAAGAAGTATTAACAGTCGTTGATATTCTAGAAGAAATAGCACAGAAGCAATTATATGAACAATATAGTAATAAGCGCGGGTTAGTCGTATAACAATTTCTGTTAATATAAGGAGCAACTGTTTATGTACAAAAAATACGGCGAGATCGTCCGATTTATCATAGTTGGCGGCATTAATACAGTTAACTATTATTGGATTTATTTATTGTTATTAAAAATACTACAATTCAATTATTTATTGAGTCATATTACAGCATTTATATTAAGCTTTATAATTTCATTTTATTTAAATTGTTATTTCGTATATCATGTTGAGCCAACAGTTAAGAAATTTTTACAATTCCCTTTAACTCAAATAGTAAATATGGGATTACAAACTTTATTGTTATACATTTTTGTACAATGGCTACATGTAAGTGAAATATTCGCACCATTCATAGGTCTCGTCATAACTGTTCCTGTAACTTTTATCATTTCAAAATGGATACTAGTAGAAAGAACGTAAAATAATTCTTGCATGAGCAAATAAACTAAGAATCGTACTACTTATTGGATTCACTAACAATTTTGTGAAGTGCTGACGCTCATGGGAATAGTATGCGTGAGAGACTACAGGCTCGAGCCATACCCCAGGCATGCACGAATAAAATCTTTAACTTTCATAAAAATAAGGCTGGGACATAAATACATGTCTCAGCCTCATTTATGATAATGGCAGTAGCTGACTGGATTGAAAATGCGCTTATATCAAGCTTTTTCCAACCCTAGTCATCCTTGCCGGGGTGGGACTACGAAATCTATTTATTAAAATGAGATTTCTGTCCCACTCCCATTTATTTTGAGTTAGGATTTATAATCCAAACTTGTTAACTTATAGCAACAGCAGTACAAATATTGGTACAACTGCTACGACCACTACACCAACTAATACGAGAGAAATACTGGCCATTGATTCTTCTACTTCTCCTAGTTCTTTCGCAGCAGCAACACCTAATGTATGTCCACTTGTTCCTAATGCTAAACCACGTGCAATTGGATTTGTTATGTTGAATAGTTTCAGCAATTTATTACCTAATGCCATAATAATAACTGCATTTAAAATAACTGCAAGTGATGTTAATTCTTTAATGCCTGAAATACCTTCAGATACTGGTAAAGCAATCGCTGTTGTTGCAGCTTGTGGTAACATTGAAGCGATAATATCATCACCGAATTGGAAAGCTTTCGCAACAATATAGATGATAACTAATGCTGAGACTGTACCTACTGCTATACCTCCCATAATATGATGCCAATGTTTCTTTAATACTTCACGCTTTTTATATAAAGGAATCGCAAAGCAAATTGTAGCAGGTTCAAGGAAGAAGTTAATAATATCTCCCCCGATTTTATAATTTTCGTATGGTATGCCTGTAACTTTTAAAAATAGAATACCTACTACCATACTGAAGAATAAAGGTGCGAATAGGAAAAATCCATTTGTTTTTTTAAATAATAGTGTCCCTAATAAAAATACGACAACTGATAAACCTATTCCGAAATATGGTGTATTTACGCCTAAATGTTCCATCATGCGTAATCACCTGCCACTCTTTTACGTTTAATATTTTTAGTTTGTTTAGCAGTTTTTTCACTTGGTTTCATAATAAGTTGTGAAAATATTCCTGTACAAACAAGTAATAAAATCGTGGAAATGATTATTAATAAAATAATTAAAATTGGACTTGAACTTAAAACACCCAGTGAATTAATAACTGAAATACCTGCTGGTACGAATAAAAACCCTATATTATTCGTTAACGCTGTACCAACCGCTTCTACTTGTTCTAATTTCACAATTCCCGTAGTAAGTGCAACAAACATCAATACTAACCCGATTACTGATGCTGGCATTGGTATAGGCATAAAGCTTTCTATAATATGTGATATCAATAATATGATTGATATCGTTAATACTTGTTGAAAGAAGTTATTAACTTGTTTCATAACGACAACCTCCTGTATTTATCTCTTAAGGTTATCTTAATATGAAAACTATTAAATAAAGCGTTTTCATCCTGAGATGCAATATTTAATGTGTGAGTTACAATAAGTTGATGTCCAAATTACACCAACCCTATTTCCGCTTTAAACAACTTCATATATGATCGGCTTACTTGTAATTTTATACCATGTGTTAACGTCACTTGATATGTGGAATTAAACCAATGTTCTACTGACTGAATATGCTTTTTATTGATGATACTAGCACGGTGGATACGGATAAATTTGGCATGGCTCAGTTTCTTTTCATAATAACTGAGCGGTTCGTTTGTTTCATATTTTGTTTCTGTCGTGTTAATTGTTGTAACACCTTGATTGACGGATATCGCTATAATATCTTCTATATTTAAAATGTAAATACGATCATCAATTTCAATAGGTAACACTTCAGTTCCGTCATGATTGGATTGTTCAACTACTGATTGTTGTCCACTACTAGTTAATTTATTTACAGCTTGTTCAATACGTACTTTTTCAAAAGGCTTTAATATATAATCAGTTGCTTCTAATTCAAATGCCTGTACAGCAAAAGTATCATGAGCTGTTGCAAATATAATATGTGGAATATGTTTCATTTTATTAATTTTTTTAGCTAAATCTAGTCCGCTTTCTTCCATTAAATTAATATCTAAAAATATCACATCAAAATCATTTGATAATAAATGTTCTAATGTTTCTTCAACATTTTCTGCTTCTTTAATATCACTAAATGACCCAATTTGATTAAGTAAATATTTTAATTCATTACGTGCTAATGGTTCATCATCTACAATTAATGCTTGCATTACATATCCTCCTCTATATGTTTATACGGTATTTCAGTTTGGACTTCGGTGCCTAAATGACTAGTATGAATGCTAAGTTCTGCAGTTGGACCAAATAAACCGATTAGCCTTCTGTTTAAATTTTCAAGTGCACTCCCTGTTCCCGACTGTGATTCTACAATTACTTTACCAATTGTCCCCAACTTTTCTTCAGGGATACCTTGACCATTATCTTTCACTGATAATTTAATTTTATGTTGTTCACCCGTAACTTTCACCCATATTCGATTGTCATCTTTTCTATTTGTAAAAGCATGCTTAATTGCATTCTCTACAAGTATTTGAATTACGAATGGTGATACAAGTGCTGATTCATATTGCTCAGGAATATCACATTCAATAATAAAATGGTCAGGATACCTTGCTTGTTCTAACGCAATATATGCTCTAACTTGCTCAAGTTCTTTAGAAATTGTAATTGTGTTATTTCTAGCACCTTGCAAATTAGAACGGAAAAACTGACTCATTTGTAATAATAATTGGCGCGCTTTTTCATGATCAATTCTAACTAATGCAGAAATTGTATTCATAGCATTAAAGAAGAAATGTGGATTGACTTGTGCTTGTAATGATTTTATTTCAGCGTCTTGAAGTAATTGTCTTTGTGTTTCAACAGCACCAAGTTCTAATTGGCTCGAGAATATTTTCGCTAATCCTTCAGCTAAACGTTTCTCAACGAATGTTAAATCATGATAATCAGTAAAATAAAGTTTAAGTGTTCCTACGATATCTCCTTGTATATATAGAGGTATTACGATTGCCGCTTCCAGTGGACAGTTAGGATGTTGGCACCCTATCTCTTTACTAGAATACACTTCTTTTTGTTGACCGGTGTCAATTACAGCTTTAGACAAATCTGTAATGATTGTTTTATCTGGAGTGTGGTGATCACTGGCAACCCCTACATGCGCTAAAATATGTGTTTTATTTGTAATAGCTACAGCTGAAACTTTCATTAAATCTTTAATCACTTTAGCAGATTCGTTTGCTGAAGACTCTGTTAACCCCTCTTTAAAGTAAGGCAAGGTTTGATTGACGAGTTTCAATACATCTTGCGTTTGAATAGCTCTCATTTGCTCTTCTTGTTTAACAGTTGAAACAATAATGGACATAAATATTGCTGTTCCCAGTCCATTAATAATGATCATAGGTAATGCTATCAATTGAACAAGCTCTAGTGCATCTGCTTTTTGTGAGGAAAACACAAGAATACATATCATTTGAATAACTTCTGTAGATGCACCGATTAAAGCACTTTGTTTCACAGATAAATACCCTTTAGATTTCATCGCTCTTTGGCCGAAATAACCAGCCACTAAACCAATAACTATAGATGAAATTAAATAAGTATATGCATCTGCTCCGCCAATGTAAACTCTAAATATACCTGATAATACACCTACAAATAAACCGACGAATGGTCCGCCGATCATACCTGCCACACCTATCGTTAATACACGTGTATTCGCCAGTGAAACTTCTGGTCCTAGATGAAGGTAAATCATGCTTGAAACCACTTCACCATTATTAATAGCTACACCTGTAAAGTTAGATAACAAAGCAAATGAAGAAAATACTATGATAAGTCTCCATTTAACGTACCATTGTTCACGCTCTCCCATCATATTTTTAAAATATGATGTATTCATTAAGATGTAAGCGACAAGTATAATGAGCCCTACTCTTTCTAGTAATAATACAAATAAATTTAACATAATAGCACCCTATATTTTTATTTTTAATTTAGTTTCTCATCCTCAAACATTTTACCATATGTCATTCATCTCAATCATATAAAGAGAAAATGTTATAATATGATATACAAGACATTTAAGATTCAAGGGGGATTTAGTGATGGATTTACAAAATGCTTTACCGAATGAAATAAGAGGTTTAATAAGACGTGGTGAATTAGAAATGCCTACTAGCGGGATGGCTAAAGGTTATGTACAAGCAAATGTCGTCATTTTACCATCAAAGTACGCCTATGACTTTTTGAAGTTTTGTTTTAGAAATCCTAAGACATGTCCGTTATTAGATGTTTCAGAAGAAGGTTCAACTTCATTTAAAAAATATGGTAAAGATGCTGATATTAGAACTGATGTAGGGTTATATAGAATGTATAAAGATGGTGTGTTAGTTGATACATATCAAGATATTAGTAACTTATATACAGAAGATATGGTGAGTTTCTTAATAGGATGTAGCTTTACGTTCGAACACGCTTTAATAGAAGCAGGCATTCCAATGAGACACATCGAAGAAAAACATAATGTACCCATGTATATTACAAATATTCCGGCGTCAACAAGCGGTGTTTTCAAAGGTAATATAACTGTGAGTATGCGACCAATGACAATGGCAGATGCGATTAAATCAACAGAAATCACAACGCAATTTAAAGATGTTCACGGCACACCTATTCACATAGGAAACCCTAGTGAAATTGGGATACAAGATATCAACACCCCAGACTTTGGTGACCCTGTAACAATTAAAAATAATGAGGTCCCTGTATTTTGGGGATGTGGCGTTACACCTCAATCTGTCGCACTTCAAGCTAAACCAGAAATTATGATTACACATGCCCCAGGACATATGTTTATAACTGATATTAAAGACAGCGAAATGAGCAATTCATAAATTTTTTTGAAATAAGAAGGGAGCGGAACTACCAGCCTGAGACATTTATTTATGCCCCAGATTGGTAGTACCACTCCGGCAATTGTTATTGTTTTTACAATTCTGTTCTAAGTTCCCAAAGTTCTGGAAAGAAGCTATGATCTATAACACGTTTTAAATAATTTACACCAGAGCTGCCACCAGTTCCTACTTTAAATCCTATAATTCTCTGCACAGTTTTCATATGACGGAATCGCCATTGACTATATCTATCCTCAACATCCGTTAATTTCTCTAGTAATTCATATAACTCAAAATATGTTTCTGCATTTAAATATATTTCTTTAAACGCTTCTTTCACTGATTCATTAGAAACATGATTGTCTGTCACTTTCCTATTTAATACTGATTCATCAATCTTAAAACCAGCCCTGTTTATAGCTTTAATCGTTTCATCGTATATACTTGGTTTTTCAAGCTGTGTTTTTAACAAATTATATATGTTAGCATCTTTTTCATATATTTTAAGCGCATGTGTCGTTTTATACCCGAGGCTATATTCAAGCATTCTATTTTGGTAAGATTGGAATCCTGAAGAACTACCTAAATCATCTCTAAACGTTAAATAATCACTCGGTGTCATCGTAGATAATACTTCCCATACTTGAATGAGTTGTTTTTGTATATTTCCTACTCGTGCTAACTTTTTAAACGCTTGTTTAAATTGATCATTCTTAACGTCATCACATGCAGAATTAATTTCATGAATTATGAGATTCATCCATAATTCTGAAACTTGATGAACGATAATAAACAATTTTTCGTCATGACTATCTGTTAATGTATGTTGTGCTGATAAAACTTTATCTAAACCTAAATATTCACTATAAGTCATATCTTCTGTAAAATCTGTCTTTACACTTTCCCCTTTGATCGAATCATCTTGAAAATTATTCATCCCTATTCCCCTTTCTTTTCAATAACTGCTCTAATCGGCGAACCATCTGCTCCTATTAAATTAAGTGGTAAACCTATAAAATGATAATAGCCAGCTGATACTTCTTCTAATAATAAATTTTCAATATTGATAATATCGTATTTATTAAAAGCGTGATGATTATCTAATGTTTTAGAATCTATATCATCTACTGAAGGGACGTCTATACCAAACACTTTAATACCAATACTTGATAAATAAGCAATTGCATCTTCCGTTAGTACAGGTACATTTTCAGGAAAAATATTTGATTTCGCTTCATGTTTTGTTTTAATCATGATAATAGTCCCTTTAATGTCAAACTGTTCAAGTATTTCCCGAGAAATTAAATTCTCTTCAAAAACTTCTATCAATGTTGCCTCGCCTATTAATCGATTTACATCAATTTGATCTATCGTTATACCTTCATCATCAAAATGAAATGGTGCATCCATATGTGTTCCAATATGAGTACTTGTAGAAATACTCCCTATATTTACCGAGCCCGTTTCTGATTTAGTAGCAGACAACTCAAAATTAAAAGGCTCATCCCCCGGCCAGTGTGCAATTTCGTTTGATAGTTTTTGCGTAATATCAATCCACATACATATACTCCTTTACTTTGTAATCGCTAACATTATTTTATGATATAACTTCATTGTACATCAATTTAAGCAGAAGTTTTTGTTTTAAACATAAAAGGGTACAATTATATTGAGGTGAAATTTATGTCTTATATTCGTGTGCATGGTGCAAAACAAAATAATTTAAAAAACATAAATGTCGATATTCCTAAACATAAATTAACAGTGTTTACTGGTCGTTCAGGTTCAGGTAAGTCTTCTCTAGTCTTTAGCACATTAGCTGCTGAGTCTGAAAGGCTATTAAATGAAACATATTCAAGTTATATACAAAATCAATTAACACAATATGAAAAACCTGATGTTGATCAAATAGAACACTTGCCAGTAGCAATGGTCATTAATCAAAAAAGATTAGGCGGTAATTCTCGTTCAACAGTCGGTACTATATCAGATATTTATGCTTCTGTTAGATTGTTATGGTCAAGAATTGGTGAGCCATTTGTTGGCTATTCAAGTGTATTTTCATTCAATAACCCGAGTGGTATGTGTCCCACTTGCCAAGGACTAGGATATGTTGAAGATATAGATTTAAATGAACTACTGGATTATGACAAGTCATTAAATGAAGACGCTATTAAGTTCCCATCATTTCGTCCGGATAGCTGGAGAGGTAAACGTTATTTATACAGTGGTCTATTCGATAACGATAAAAAGCTAAAAGATTATACAAAAGAAGAAATGGATACATTTTTATATACAAAACCTAAAAAATTAAAAAATCCACCTGATAATTGGCCAAAAACTGCCAAATTCGAAGGTTTAATACACCGTTTTAGACGTTCATTTTTATTAAATGATAATTTTGAGAAAAAACGCTTTTTAGAAGATGTGAACAGGGTTGTTACAACACATAAATGCCCTACTTGTGATGGTAAACGTCTTAATAAAAAAGTGTTAAGCTGTAAAATTAACAACTTAGGCATTACAGACTTCACAGCATTACCGATAGATGAAGCTATTACATTCCTTGAAAATATTCAAGATAAAAAAGCTAACTACATCATTAAACCATTGTGTGAACAGTTACAAGCTTTGTCATACGTTGGACTTAATTATTTAACACTAGACCGTCAAACACCTTCTCTTTCAGGAGGAGAGTCACAAAGAATTAAATTAATCCGTCATCTAAACAGTCCTTTAACTGATTTAGTATATATTATCGACGAACCAAGTGTAGGACTTCACCCTGAAGATATTGAAAAAATTAACGACATTATGAAATCAATTAGAGATAAAGGCAATACTGTATTAGTAGTCGAGCATGATCCAGATGTCATTCGTATCGCTGATCATGTAATTGATATCGGTCCAGAAGCTGGAAAGCACGGTGGCGAAATTACATTCACCGGTACATATCAAGAACTGCTTGATACACATACTGCAACAGGTAAAGCTCTGAACCGATCTCATCATATTAAAAAGAACATTCGACAACCAGAAAACTTTCTCCATCTAAAAAACATTAATAACAATAACTTAAAAAATGTATCTATAGATATTCCTAAAAACATTTTATCTGTATTAGCAGGTGTTGCAGGTTCAGGTAAAAGTTCTTTGCTAAAAGCTGGACTTTATAATCGTAGCGATACAACTTTTATAGATCAAAAACCTGTTCATGCATCAAACCGTTCTAATTTATTAACTTACATGGATTTATTTGATGAAGTCCGTGAGTTTTATAGTAATGAAACTGGATTGAAAAAGAGCATGTTTAGCTATAATTCAGAAGGTGCATGTCCCGAATGTAATGGTAAAGGCGTCATCAAGACAGAACTAGCTTTTATGCCTGACTTTTCACAAATTTGCGAAGTATGTAAAGGTACACGATATAGACCTGAAGTGTTAGCAGCAAAAGTAAATGGATATTCAATAGCCGATGTATTAGCTTTAACAGTTGAAGAAGGTATTGATATGTTCAGTCATAATCACAAGATTTATAGTCGCTTAAACCATTTACAGGCAACAGGACTACATTATATGACTTTAGGACAATCACTCGATACACTATCAGGTGGTGAAATACAAAGAGTTAAGTTAAGTAGATACCTTGATCAATCAGCAACTGATGAAATATTCGTATTCGATGAACCAACAACAGGATTGCATGAAGACGATATACCAACACTGTTGTCATGCTTCGAACAATTGATAGAACAAGGTAATACAGTTATCATCATAGAACATAACTTAACTATGATGACCCATGCGGACTGGATTATCGATGTAGGACCAGGAGCCGGCATGAACGGAGGACATATATTATATAGTGGACCACCACAAGGTATATTAGATGTAGACAATTCATTTACAACAAAACATTTAAAACGATATATAGATTAAAGAAGGTTAAAAAGCTGAGACATTTATTGATGTCTCAGCTTTTGTTGTTTTGAGCGCGAAGAAAAAGGTACTCTATTTGGATTATTGTCTTAGTTAATCCAACTAAATGGCTTTTATTGGATTTTCGGCTTAGTTAATCCAACTAAATTGGCTCTTATTGGATTTTTGGCTTAGTTAATCCAACTAAATGGCTCTTATTGGATTTTCGGCTTAGTTAATCCAACTAAATTGGCTCTTATTGGATTTTTGGCTTAGTTAATCCAATAAAATGGCTCTTATTGGATTATTGGCTTAGTTAATCCAACTAAATGGCTCTTATTGGATTCTTGGCTTAGTTAATCCAATAAAAGTATAATCTCTAGCTTTTATATATTCTTGCCAAAAAGGAGTCGACAGAAATCTCATTTTCCTAATAAAATTTCTGTCTCTCTTCCTTCTTAATTTTCCATAGTCATTCTATTCACTTGAATATACCTAGTAAATATATAACGAACTAGTGGGCCCATAACAATAATTTGTAATGGTAATGCTACGATTAAATTTTTACCAAATATCGAAAGATAGTCTATAATCATTGAATTCGAAGTATATCCAATATGAATGTAAGTAGAAACTAAGCCGTAAATAGACATTAAAAATGCCATTCCTAATACCATACATATGGATATTGCTAAGACTGTATAGATTTTCTTGTTTGTATTTGCTGTTAATTTAAATGCTATCTTTTTAGCGTTAGGTCCTACAATAAACATATCTAATATAAAGGCAATAACAAATCCTATTGCAAAATCAGATATGCCTTCTATAAAAGTAATTTCCCCTATTGTTCCATTAATATAAAGATTATATATACTCATTACTAATACCATACCAAAACACATTATCAAGCCGAATTGTATATTTTCTTTTCTAGTTGTTGGCAATTTTATCATCCTTTTCTATTTATATCTTTATAGTATAGAGAGAATAAAATTTGCTCGTAAGTGAACTTTTTGTGAACATTTTTTAAAACTTAAACCCCCTCACTAGTTATATTAGTGAGGGGGTTAAGATTTCAATAGATTTAATTTTTATAAAGGTAACGATTGGTTATTTAATTCTAATACAACTTCATCTTTAATTGTGCATCCTTCTTCTAAAAGTTGTGTAATTTTATTGTCAAACTGTGGTAAGTACTCTTTATGTGCTATTAATAGTTCGTCTAGAACGCGCTTAGCTGTTTCTCCACTTGGTATAAGTGGATTTATAGTAAATGCTTGTAGCGCTAAGCCATAATCTCCTGTTACTGCCGCTTCTTCTACAGTTAACTCCATATTCTTCATTAACTGTAACCAACCTTTTTCTGCTGGTTTGAATGTTCCAAATGCTATAGGACGTGCACCTTCTGCTCCAATATAAGCTGAAACTTCTACCACGTCTTCTGGTGATAAATCTGGTACAGATCCTTGGTTTTTAGTAGAAACAACAATATGTGTATTTTTATTAGCATAGATAGATGCAATCGTTTCACACGCTGCTTCTGAATAATAAGCGCCACCACGTTGTTCTAACTGTTCTGGTTTGTGATCTAAGTTAACATCTTTATATAATTCGAATAATTCTTTTTCACTCTTTTTAACTTGCTGTGCTCGCGTTCCTACATTCTCATCATTGTATTCTTCTAGCATATTCTCAAGCATTTCTTCAGTTCTATAATAGTAGCGATGGTACCCACAAGGAATCATATTCATTTGTTTAAGTTGCTCTTTGAAGAATGGTATATCATGAATATTTGCTGGAATTCCTGAATCATTACTAAACATTTTATCAATAATTTCAGAAGTTACATCAACACCTTTAGTATCTTTTACGCGGTGCCAATGAAAATGATTTAAACCGGCAAACGAATAAATTAGTTCATTTATATCTTTTCCTAATAATTCAGGTTCAGCCATCATAGCACCTACTGGAACGTTACATAAGCCAATAACTTTTTCCCAGCCACCGTAACGAATAATTGAGTCAGTTACCATACCGCTTGGGTTCGCAAAATTAATTAACCATGCATTAGGACAAAGTGTTTTCATGTCCTCTACAACATCTAAAATAATTGGAATTGTACGGAATGCTTTAAAAATACCACCAGCACCATTCGTTTCTTGACCTACCATGCCGTAAGATAATGGTATTCTTTCATCTTTCACACGAGCGTCTAATCCACCCACTCTAAATTGTGTCGTTACAAAATCAGCATCTTTCAAAGCTTCTTTACGGTCGACTGTTAAATGAACTTTAACATCGTAAGGAGATGCATCCCACATTCTTTGAGCCATTTTACCTACAATTTCTAATTTTTCTTTACCTGATTCTATATCTACTAGCCAAATTTCTCTTATTGGAAGCTCTTCGTACCTTTTAATAAAACCTTCCATCAATTCTGGAGTATAACTACTTCCTCCACCTATTGTTACAATTTTTACACCTTTAACCATTGGAAAATCCCCCTTTACCTCAATAATAGATTCCTTTTAAAAATGTACAAGGCCTTAGCACGAATCAACTTTATGATTTACAATATTTTAAGAATTTTTAATTATTTTTGTAAATGTTGTTTACAAAAGCTATAATTAATTTGGTGATAAATATGCTATTAAGCGAGAAAATGAAAGAACAAAAACGTTTTTCTATTTCCGAAAGAACAGTTATTAGTTACATATTTAAAAATTGGGATGAAATACAAGATCAAACAGCAAAGCAAATTGCAGAAGAAGCCTATACTCACCCTTCCATATTAACGAGAATTGCTAAGAAACTAGGATATTCAGGTTGGGTTGATTTAAAAGAAGCTTTTGTTAAAGAAATGTATTACTTAAATAATAATTTTCACAATGTCGATGCTAACTTTCCATTTGATGAAACAGATAACTTCATGACAATTTCAAACAAGTTAGCCACTTTAAATGAAATGACAATAGAAGACACGTTGTCGTTAATCGACTATAATGCATTAAAAAAAGCAGTTGAATATTTAAATACAGCATCAGAAATTAAGATATTTTCATTAGAAAATAACCTTCAACTTTGTTATGCTTTCAAATCTCATATGATGAGAATCGGTAAAAAAGTTACGCTATGCACCTTTGACCAAGGTTACGAAGCATCAACCTGTTCGGAAGATACTTGCGTTATTATCATTTCTTACACAGGTGAAACTACAAATATTCTTAAACTGTTACCAATGATAAGAAAAAAGAAAGCAACTATCATATCGCTAACAAGTATAGGCGATAATACATTGGTCAAACAATCCGACTATCTATTCAGAATAACAACACGAGAAAAACTATATTCGAAAATTGGTAACTTCACATTAAATAACTCTATTACTTTCCTATTAGACATCTTTTACAGTTGTATCTTTTCAGAAGCATACAAAGATAATATTGAGTTCAAAGTAAATATATCTAAATATTATGATAGTAGAAAAAGTTCAAATAAAGTAATGAGAGAAGAAGAATGAATATGAGAATACGAAAAAAGTGGAACAGAAATCTTATTTTTTCTAATAAGGTTTCTGTTCCACTTCTTTCTAGTTTATAAAAATTATTTTTCCACATCTAAAAAGAATTGTGTCATTTTTTCCGCACCATTTTCCGAGAAAAATATTTCTAAGTTATCTTGTGACTCTTTCGCATGAATTTTTGTAATTTCGAACATTTGTTGTTCATAAACTTTTAATACTTCAGTAAGATTATTAAAGTTTTTAAATGTTTCTGCTAAAAGGTAAGCATCATACAAAGCCATATTTACACCTTCACCAGCGGATGGACTCATAAGATGCGCAGCATCACCAATGATTGTAATATTTGGTTGTGTTGCCCAAGTTAAACCAATAGGAAGTTTATAAATTCTACAGAATTTAATATCATCATAACTATATGCAATATAATTTTTAAGCTCTGAATCCCAGTCACTATATTCAGCTAACAATCTTTCTTTTAATGTGTCCAATGAAAGATTACGATATTCATCAAGTTTTTCATATTTGGTTTTGAAGCTGATGTATGCCATTATACGTCCGTCTCCATTACGTTGACCTAATATAGCTTGATCGCCACCTAAGCCAATTAGCTTACCATTTTTATTGAACTTAAGAAGATCTGGGTGTTCATTCTCATCAGAATTCATATCAATCATAGAAATACCAGTATACTCAGGTTTAGCATTTGTTAAATGAGAGCGTATCTGAGAAAATGCACCATCTGCACCAATTACTAAATCTGTCATAACAGTTGTACCATTTTCAAATACTAGCTCAACTTCCCCATTATCTCGCTGTATCAGCTTTTCAAACTTAAAACCATATTTAATATTTTCCGGATGAATTTGTTCCATTATAATATCACATAATTTCCCACGATCGATTTCAGGCCTATTACCCTCACCTTCTGCATCTTCATCGTATAAAATTTCTCCGTCTTTATTTACAATACGTGTATCTTCACCTTCGTAACGCGCGTGCTTACGAAAATTCTCGAAAATACCAGCCTCTTTCAAAGGTAACTGTCCACTGTCATCATGAATATCTAGTGAACCACCTCCGTCACTATGCATATTTTGATAGCCACGTTCGTAAATAGTGAAAGAGAAACCTTGCCGCTGTAATAGTAGCCCTAGCATTAATCCACCTGGACCACCACCTACAATTGCTATATGTTTTAAATCTTGTTTCTTCATTATTAGTCATTCTTCTTTCAAGTTTTATTTTTCTTCCCTGAATTGTTGAAGTTTTTCTTTAGTTTCCTTAATTAATTGTTGAAACTGTTCATATTTTTTATCATCTTACATTGAGATTTTACCTGCCAACATAAATGATTTGAAAAGTTCTTGTAATTCACTTCTAGATTCTTTCATTTTTCCCATATCCATACTTTGGAATTGTTCCATACGTTTTGTAAATTCATCATTGTTTCCGTTCTCTTCTAAAAACTGCTTTCCTTCATCAGTAATCGTATAAACTTTTTTCTTGCCATCTTTAGAAATTGACACAAACTCACGATCTTCTAACATTTGTAAAATCGGATAAACACTGCCAGGACTCGCCGAATAGAAACCTTTAAATTTCGCTTCGAGGTCCTTAATAATTTGGTAGCCATGTTTCGGTTCTTCTAATAACAGATTTAATATAATGAACTGTAAATTGCCTTTTTTGAAAAATCTTTCATTACCTCTTGCAGCAGCGAACATTTTTTCAAAACCATCAAAGCCACGAGAGAAACCTCCGTCATCATGTTGCATCATTGCAAGTCTTCTACTGTGAAATTGTCTGTTGAACATTATTATCACCTTTCCCTTTTCGATATATCGTTATATTAACCGATATATCGTAATTTGATTAAAATAATTGGATTTTTATAATTGCACTTAACAAAAACATCAATAACTAGCTGATATAGCTATAAACAGATGTAATAAGATAATATTTTGGTATAATTGAACCAACTACTTTATAAACTGTTATGAAGTTTATATCTATGAGATGAGGTTTTCTATATGTACAATCAAGAAATGACAACAATTAAAAATCAACTTTTGAATGAATATGCTGGTTATTTAGACAAAACTAAACTTATTCAAAACTTCCCTATTT
Source organism: Mammaliicoccus sp. A-M4 (assembly GCF_022386955.1). Taxonomy (NCBI): domain Bacteria; kingdom Bacillati; phylum Bacillota; class Bacilli; order Caryophanales; family Staphylococcaceae; genus Mammaliicoccus; species Mammaliicoccus sp. A-M4. The sequence goes on along the minus strand of NZ_JAJNHH010000002.1, from coordinate 220,306 downwards.
TTTCTTCCTTTAAAGATAACGAAGATTTTTATTTTTCAATGACTTCTTATTTAAATGAATTTTATGATCCTCATTTGAAAATTATCGATAAAAAAGGACCGTATCCAAATATTCGTGTTCAACTATACGAAGATAAACTATATGTTATTGAATCTAAAAATAGTGATTTAAAAAAGGGTGCTATTATTGAGCGTATTGGAGACTTAAGCATAAAAGAAATTTTATTCTCTAATTCTGATCTGTTAAAGTCTGATAATCCTGAGAGGATGGAATGGACTGATGTTTTAAAAAAGTATAAATACATTAAACATAATTCTAAAGAAATTAATATTCTTTCTGAAGAACGTATTAATTTTTTTGAATCTTACTATACTATAGAAAAAAGTAGGAATTACTTATATATAAGACTCACAGATTTTATGGATACATATACAATAACGAATCTTATAAACTCACATAAACAAGTCATATTAGATTCTAATAATATCATAATAGATTTAAGAGGTAATAGAGGTGGCTCTGATTTTGCTCAATTTGCATTATTGCCATTATTAACAAATAATAACATCTCCACTCAGTATGATTATCCTTATTACCATAGATTTACTAAATCATATTGTGACAATAGATTATTTGAATTAAATAAAATGTTAGAACAACAACCATCATTAAAAGATAATGATGAATTTAATCAATTTTTAAACTTATTTACAGATTACTACGACAAAGGCTTAGTAAATATTAATATTCATAATGACAACGATTATATACATGGATTACGTGATGACTTACCTTCATTAAAAATATTATGCGACTTTGAATGTGCTAGTTCAGGTGAAGGTTTTGTATTAAGGCTTAAAGATTTTAAAAATGCTGAAATAATTGGTAGACCTACAAAAGGTATGAATGACTATAGTAATGTGATGATAGTCGATATTAATAACGACTATCAATTAATGGTTCCACATTCTAAGGATGGTGCAGTAGATGTGAATAAAGGTATGTCCAACAAAGGTGTAGAAGTAGATTATTATATTCCATGGACTCCTGAAGAACTGCACAAAGATATAATATTAGAAACAGCAATTGAAAGATTTAAATCCAGTTAATCTTTCTTTTAATTGGATTACCTTAAACCCACTAATTTTTCATACTAAAAAGACGTTAACAACCAGAACTGATTCAGTTAGGTCGTCAACGTCTTTTCTTTATATTTCATATTGCTTTATTTTTTCTTTTACGTAATCATAGTTGCCTTCGTATTTTGTTAATATTTGTTCTTTCAATAAGTACGTTATATTAAACAATTTATTCAAAAAGTACCTATCGTGAGAAACTGCTATAATCGTTCCATTATATTTTTCTAACGCATCTTCTATTGTTTCTTTAGAGTCTATATCTAAATGGTTTGTCGGTTCATCTAATATGAGCACATTAAAGTTTTGATTAACGATTTGCGCCCATCTTAATCTCATTTTTTCTCCACCACTAAGATATTTAATAGGTTTAAACACATCTTCACCATAAAATAAAAACTGTGCTAATATATGTCTTGCTTGACCTTCTGTCACATTCACAACTTCCCTAAATACTTCGATAACTGTTTCAGAATTTAAGTTTTCAAAAGTATGTTGTGATAAGTAACCAATTCTTAAATTAGGTGCAAGCTTTATTTTACCTTCATATTGTTCTTCGTTTCCTAATATTAATTTTAAGATTGTACTTTTACCTGTACCATTATCACCAATAATAGCTACGTGCTCTTTTCTTCTTATTAATAGGTTAATATTCTCAAATAAAATATCATCATACATTTTTGATATATTAACAAATTCAACAACATCGTTTGAAACACGTTGCCCTTCAGATAAATTCACATTCATTTTTTTATTTTCTAATATAGGCTTTTCAACTCTTTTTATTCTGTCCAATGCTTTTTCCATACTTTTCGCTCGTTTATACATCGCTGCATTTGGTGGCTTCGCTTGGCTCGCCCATAATCTCAATTGCTTAATAGATTCTTCCATTTTTTTAATCCGCTTTTGTTGAGTCTGATAAGCTTCAAATTCTCTAATTATACGAGCTTCTTTTTCTTTAACGAAGTAACTATAATTTCCGTTGTAGATATGAAGCGTTCCTTGATCAATTTCTATAATTTGATTGACTGTTTCATCTAAAAAGTATCTATCATGAGAGACAATTACAATTGCTCCAGAGTATTGTTTAATAAAATCTGTTAACCAATCTATTGCTGAGATATCCAAATGATTTGTAGGTTCATCTAATAGAAGCAACTTAGGTTGTTTAAGTAGAATTTGTGCCAAGCCTACTTTCGTTCTCTCACCACCAGATAATTTACTCCATGTTGACTCCAATAAGTTACTTATCTTTAGTCCATGGCTAACTCTTCGGATTTGTGCATCTTTCTCGTAGCCACCATGTTCTTCATATAATTCTTGTAATTGACCATATTGTTTTAACAATTTATTTAAATCGTCTGGATTATTTGCCATTTTTAATTCTATATCACTCATTCGCCCAGCAATATTATTCAACTCTTCAAATACTTCTGACAAACATTCGTATATATTTTTATCGTCTTGATATTTCGGTAATTGATTTAAATAACCTATTGATAAATTTTTCTGCCAGCTGATTTGCCCCTCTGTCGGCGCTTCTACACCAGCCATCAATTTTAACAGCGTACTCTTACCTTCACCATTTCTTCCAACTAATCCTACGCAATCACCATCATTTAAATCATATTTTATATCGTCAAAAATAATATCTCCCATATAAGATTGCGTAACTTTCGATATATTTATAATATTCATATTTGCTTCCTCCAAATTGTACTATAAGGAAGCTAGTGCTAGATGTTCCTTATAGCGATTTTTTTCTTCAAAAAAGACACACTCCACCAATTTTGGAGAAAAATCCGCAAATTTGTTGCGAACGATTACTATAAATCTGCAACTATTAGCTAAAAGAAACATCTAAAACACCTCCGTTCAAAAATAAGTTACTTCTATTATATATTCTATAACGTGTTTCTTCTATATATAGAGATAAATTAAAAAGTTTATTTTTATAAATACTTGCAATGCTATTGATTTCTATTTCAAACTCAATTATTCCTTCATATTTATTACAATAAGATTACAAAGATTACTGACTGATTACTGACTGATGACTAATGCTATAAGTCGATAAACCACCAGTAATAAAACTGATAATTCTGTATTTTGTAGTCAACTTCGCTTAAAACATACTCGCAGTAGTTCTCAACTTGTATGTAAATATTTCAGATTATTTATTAAAATAAAAATATAACATCATTTTAAAATTAATATTTCAGAGTAATGCTTAATTTTTTGTTCTTACTTTTTACCTTTAATTAATAAATTCAAATATCTTAATTTTTTATAATAAACTGTCACAACAGTTCTCAGAGAGTTTTTAGTCATAAAAAATACCATATATACAGTTAAATAAGAAAGAGTGAAATAAAGTGTATTATTACAAGGTGTGACATGAAGCAATTTTTATTACAGAATCAATTTGACATTGTAACCTTTTGTTATTTGACTGTAATTTACAAAGGGCTCATATATGTTATTGTTGTCTTGTCCCATTTTCACAGGGAAGAATTTTTTAACTAACAAAGAAATTATCAGCTAACATTAATAATAAAATTATAAAATATTACGGAGGGTTTTTAAATTATGAAAAAAGCAATTTTATCTTCATCATTAGCAGTAGCAATCGGTGCAACAGGAGTAGCTTCAACTAACGTAGCAGACGCTTCAGAACAAAATGTAAACAAGGAAGAACTAGCTCAGTTAGCTCAAGCTAATGCACCACAACTTAACCAAGAAGCTATCCAAGAAGGCGCTTATGACATCAACTTTACTTTAGATGGTTTCGAATATAACTTCGAATCAGATGGTCATAACTTCACTTGGGGTTACCATGCAACTAATGCAGCAGACACTGAAGCTCAAGCTCCAGAAGCTACACAAGAGCCAGTTGCTGAACAACCTGCAGCTGAACAAACTCAAGCTCCAGCTGAAGAAACACAAGCTCCAGCTGCAACAGAACAAGAATCAAACAATGTTGAGGCTCCTCAAGTAGAAGCACCTAAACAAGAAGCTCAACAAACTCAAGAAACTAAAACTACACAAACTTCTTCAGCATCTGAAGGTTCAAATGTAGAAGTTAATGATCACTTAAAAGCAATCGCTGAACGTGAATCAGGCGGAGACCTAAAAGCTGTTAACCCATCTTCAGGTGCAGCAGGTAAATACCAATTCTTACAAAGTACTTGGGATTCAGTAGCTCCTGCAGAGTATAAAGGTGTATCACCAACAGAAGCTCCTGAAAGCGTACAAGACGCAGCTGCTGTTAAATTATACAATGAAGTTGGCGCTTCACAATGGGTTACTGCATAATATATAAGCAGTTATAAACTTTATTCAACAAAATAATCCAACGCCCTCGGCAATAGCTGAGGGCGTTTTTTATGCTTTATTAAATATTTCTTCTACATAATACTTAACTTCAGGAAATGAATCGTAACCATCTTCTTCACAAAAATGACCGTCATGATGCTTTTTAAATACTTTTGCATCTAATCTTTCTGCCAATGATTTACTTAATGGATAAGACACAGTAGGATCTTTCGTTGCACCTATAACGACTCTATACGGTACTACATCTTTAATTTTCTCATAATCTACATTTGTTGATTCTATAAACCCATCTAATTCAGGAAATTTTATTATCTTTTCATCAAATCCTGCAACTAGTACAAGACCTTTTATGTTAATATCACTTGTTACATTAGATATCATATCTAATACAGTGATTACTCCTAAACTATGAGCTACTATAATATTTTCACCACTAGATAAATCTATATTTTCTTTTAAAGTTTGTGACCATTCTTCTAGCTTAGGTTCTGTAGAATTAGGAAAATCAATTAAATGGCCATCTACCTCTGGAAATTGATTTTTTAACCAATCAAACCAATTTTTTTGGCTATTGGCGTTATACCCGTGTGCTATATATAAATGTTTACTCAATTAAATCACCTTCCAATGAATAATTCTTGCATATCAAACCTAGTATCGCCATTAGCATACCACCTACAGGAAATATGAGCCACCAAAAACTCGATAAAAACTCCCAACCATTCATTACTCTCTCATTTGTAGTATTAATAGTAGCTAATGTTAAAACAATCATATTTTGGTGAAATCGCTTTATACATATAAAATTATATGGTTTGTTATAATTATTAGTATAGATATTTTACAAAGGAGTGGGATTATGACAACACCAATTATAATTGATACTGATCCCGGTATTGATGATATTATCGCAATTTCAGCAGCTTTAAATTCACCAGAACTAGATGTTCGGTTAATCACATCTATTGGAGGAAACGTTGGAATTGAACATACGACTAGAAACGCAATTGACATTGTAGATTACTTTAAGAAGGAAGTACCTGTAGCTAAAGGTGTCAATAAACCTTTATTAAACGCTTTATCTACGGCTGAATATGTACATGGACACAATGGTATTGGTAATTATGAATTTAATACTTCACAACGTTCAAATATTTTAGAAGACAACGCTGTAATTGCTATGAGAAATGTGATTATGCAGTCTGATGAACCTATTACATTAATTCCAATAGGACCATTAACAAATATTTCTCTTTTATTTTCACTTTTCCCAGAAACGATTGAAAATGTAGAAAAAATAGTGTTAATGGGTGGCGCAGCTGTCGGTGGAAATGCTACGCCCGTAGCGGAATTTAATATATTCGCTGATCCTCATGCTGCTCACATTGTATTTAATCAAGATTTACCTATTGTGATGTGTGGATTAGATGTCACAAGAGAAACGATGATTAACCAAGATGATGTTGAACGTCTTGCTCAATTAGGTGATTTTGGAAAAATGATTACGACGATGCTCGATGTATACAACGATTCAAACTCTGGGGGTGCAAACCAACACATTATTCATGATCTTAGCACAATATTCTACTTATTGTATCCAGAAATTTACGAAACTAAAAAAGCAAATATTTCTGTTATAACAGAAGGACAAGCAGAAGGTTGTACATATACTGAATTTAATGAAGATGGTTTAGTAGATGTATGTATACATGCAGATAACGAAAAATTCAGATCATATTTTGTTGATTTTGTAGAAGATATTTATAAAGAATTTGGATAAATAAAAATGGACACTACAAATCTCACATATTAAATAAATGCTCCTAATCCTCGAGTAAAATATACACTGGATTAGGAGCATTATGTTGAGTAAGGAATTTCTACCTTATTCTCTTTTTTATTTTAAATATATATGAATTTTAGTATTCTCCTCTATCGACTCTATGATGGCCTCTTAAGAAATAAATAACTGTCATCAGTGATAAGAAGACAATACCTATAATAACTGATACTCTTGTTTCTGCATTAAATAACATACCTATCAATACTAATACAAAGAAAGCTAATGTTATATAATTTGTGAAAGGAGCGCCAGGCATTTTGAATGGATGTCCATCTAATTCTTCTGGATGATTTTTTCTAAATCTAATATGACTAAGTAAAATCATAAACCATGGCACCATACCTGGTAGTATAGACGCACTATATACATAAACGAATATATTTTCTGAGCCATCAATAATTAATGGTAATACGATGTTTAAAATAACACCTACAAAAATACCAACTGAAATTGCTAATACTGCAAAGAATGGTACACCTGTTCTCATAACTTTTGTAAATATGCGAGGCATTTGTCCTTTTTGAGCAAGTGTATAAACCATACGACTTGAACTGAAAATACCTGAGTTACAACCTGACATCGCTGCAGTAATAACAACAAAGTTAATTAATCCTGCTGCTATTGTAATACCTACTTTAGCGAATGTTGCAACGAAAGGACTACCTACATTTCCTAATTGGTCCCAAGGATAAACAGTTACGATTACAAAAATTGCACCTATGTAAAAGATTAAAATACGCCAAATTACGCCGTTTACTGCACTTTTAATATTTTTCTTAGGATCTTTTGTTTCTCCTGCTGTAATCCCTATTAATTCCACACCTTGATAGGATCCGACAACCATGGATAATGCAAAGAAGAAGCCTACTATACCTTTAGGGAAAAATCCACCGTGTTCTGTTAAATTACTTAAACCAATTGCATTTCCGCCATTACCAAATCCAAAGAATATAAGCCCGAAACCTGCAACTATCATTAAGATAATTGTGACTACTTTAATCATCGCAAACCAGAATTCAAACTCTCCAAAAGCTTTAACTGACACTAAGTTTGCAGTTGCTAAAGTTAGTACAACGATAACCCCTGGTATCCATGTTGGTAAGTCTGGCCACCAATACTGCATATATTGACCTACAGCTATTACTTCACTCATACCTACTACAATCCACTGGAATATATTACTCCATGCAGTTACATATCCTGCTACTGGATGTAAATAATCACTTGCATAGTTTGCAAATGAACCTGTTGTTGGGTATAAATAAACCATTTCTCCCATAGCTCTCATGACTAAATATAAGAATAGCCCTGCTACTAAATATGCAAGTATTGCTGATGGTCCAGTCCATAAAATAGTGCTTGAAGCACCCATAAACAGACCTACACCAATTGTTCCACCAAGCGCTATCATCTGCACTTGACGAGAACTAAGACCCCTTTTTAAATGATTGTCTTCCATCTTTTCGTGTCACTCCCATACCTATTTACCAATTTTAAGTTTATTTTTTAAACTGCATGAGACAATTATACTATAAAGAGTGAGAAATAAAAGTATAACCAGAAAGCGTTTTCCGATTTATGTAAAAAATGTGGTGCAATGTTCATTAAATTGTAATATTTACCATAATTATTTTATTTATGTAAACAAAAAGATTACTCATACTATCTGTTGAGCAATCTTTTAAATTCATATTTTATTTAGTTTGTAAAGTTTGTTCTATTGTTCTATTACGTCCTGCTTGTGAACCAAAGAACATAATTAACAATGCGGTAAATAGTAAAACGCCAAATGATGTATTCCAACTGCCTGTAGCGTCATGTAATATTCCGAAGAACAATGGACCTATAGCGGCGAATAAATAACCAACAGCTTGAGACATACCTGATAGCTTAGCAGCTGTGTATCCATGTTCTGTTCTTAAACCAAAGAACGTGTTTACTAGACCAAAAGCTAAACCGCTCGCTATACCAAGTAAGACGATGCCTATAATCGCCCACTCAGGTTTAATCATTAACGATAAAATTCCTAGTACAAACAATAACCCTGTAATAAATGTGATTAAAAATTGTGATTTCATTTTTTCAGCAAATATTGGTGTTATAAATGTTAATGGTATAATTGCAAGCTGTAAAATTGATAGATATATACCAGCCGCATTTATTGAGATACCATTACTTAATAAAAACTCTGGAAGCCAGTTTATCAATGAATAAAATATTAATGATTGTCCACCCATTAATAACGTTATTTGCCATGATAATGGAGATTTCCAAACATTTATATTAGCATTGTTTTGTTGAGTAGAAATTTTTTCATGTTTTTTTAGTTGAAATGACCAAATAATAATACCGAGTAGTGTAACGACTCCTATTAAACTAATCGCAAAATTATAATTAAAACTTTTCACTAATGGAGCAGTTACATATGAAGAAACACTACCAAATATATTCATCGTAACAGTATAATAACCAGTCATTATACCTATACGTAATGGGAAATTCATTTTAATAATACCTGGTGTGAGTACATTTCCAAAAGCAATACCTACACCTATAAGTAGTGTACCTATGTATACCCAAGATACGCCTGTAATTGCTCTTAATACAATACCTAGAAAAATTAATATTAAAGCACCAAATACTGTACGCTCTAAACCAAATCTATGACTGATCTTAGCCGCAAATAGTGAAACTACTGAGAAAGATAATAACGGTAATATTGTAATAACACTTACAGTAGTATTAGATAAATCTAAACTCTCTTTAATAGAAGGTAATGCAATACCTACAGAAGTAATAGGCGCTCTTAAACTTGCTCCTATAAGCAAGATTCCTATAAACAGCATCCAATTCGTTTTTTTATTATGTTGCCTTAAATCTTCTGACATAAAACATTCTCCTATTTTATATTTTCTGTTATAATGTACAAAACGTTCGTTATAAAGAACAAATCATATTGTACAGTACGTTCATTACATTGTAAACAGGAGTTGTTTAATTAATGCAAAATAACATCCATACGATTGTTGCACATAACCTTTCACAGTATCGAAACAATCAACAACTAAGTTTAAGTACCGTTTCAAAATTAACAGGCGTTAGTAAGACGATGCTTAACCAAATAGAAAATGGTCAATCCAATCCAACGATTACAACACTATGGAAAATAGCCAATGGTCTACACATACCTATATCAGATTTAATCTCTAATAAAAACGAAAATATTCATTGTATTTCAAAGTCAGACACCATACCTATTTATAATGAACATCAAACTGTTATTATTTATCCTTACTTTCCTTTTAATGTTGATAAACAATTTGAAATGTTCAACATGGAATTAGAAGAAAATGCTGAAATGGATTCAGAAGGCCATCATGTAGGTTCAGAAGAATATATCATCATACATAATGGTACGTTAGAACTTGATATTAATGGGATGACCAATACTATAACAAAAGATGATGCTATACATTTTTATTCTGATGTACCCCATACGTATCGTAATGTTGGTAGTGAACGCATCCACTTAACAGCTAGTATTCAATATAAAAAATAAACTTTATACATAAAACCCCTTCACTACTTTATTAGCGAAGGGGTTTTAATTTACTTAATCATTTAATATATCTTTCATTGTACGGTTCACACTACCAGCATATAGGCTACCAAATTTAACAAGGTGTACCATTAATAAATATAGCTCATAAAACTTTATACGTTCATTAGCGCCTTTACTTAGAGGTAATGCTTCATTATAAGCATCATAAAAGTCTTGTGTGAAACCTCCGAATACTCGTGTTGCGCCTAAATCAAATTCTCTGTCCCCATATAAAGGAGATGGGTCGAATAAAGCTGGTTTTCCGTCCGTTAAGAACATGTAATTGCCTGCCCATAAATCCCCATGTAATAACGAAGGTTTACTAGTGTGGTGTTCTAATTCTTCTAATATCGTTTCACGTACATTTTCGTAAGTGTCTAATTCGTCTTGTGACCAAAGTCCTCTATTCATAATTTCATCGCGAAGTTGATCAAGTCTTTGATGAACAAATAGTTCTGCCCATGTATCTTTCCAACCATTTTCGAATGTTATATCACTGCCTTCATAAGGCGTATCAAATCCAAATTTACCATTAGGTTCATAGTTACTATGCAATTTCGCTACTAATTGTCCTAATTCTTTCTGACTTCCAGACCGACCTTCTTCTAAGAAGTTCAGTAGTAAATACGCATCACCATTAATTTCACCATGCGCTTCTACTATAGGTGCTCTGACACCAGCCGCTTCAAAAGCTTCTAATCCCGCTATTTCGGCTGCATAAAAATCTTCTGAACGATTTTGTTGAACAAGTAAGAAATAGTCACCCTCTTTACTTTCAATTTTATAAGCGTCGTTCACATCACCACCACTTACTGGTGTTATTTTTTGTATATTCTCTATCGGTAATTGAGATTGCCAATCTTTATTCATGAAAATGCCTCACTTTCTTAAATTTATCATCATATATTATTAACTACCCTTTTTGTTTAAGACAAATCTAGGTCGTCATGTGCAATGCTAATTAGTATCTAAAGAGACTAGATTATTAGGTCGTCCTAAAGTTGTATTGTGCTAAATGTCTATCTCATTTAAAATAGTATTAATGTACAAAATACACAGAAGGAGCTTTATGCATCTTGAAGAAGGATACAAAGTTAATCATATCTTACTCTATTATTTTCATTATATTACTTGCTAGTGTACTAACACGATACATATATCCTCTTGATTATGCTGTTCACGATTTTATTGAATCAACAGCAACGATATTTAGATTAAACACTTATCTAACTGTTATTTCTTTTTTATTTTCACCTTCTCATGTTGTTATTATGATAGCAATAATGTTGATTGGCATTTATTTTTATAAACGAACAGTATTTTCAACCTATACCATATTTGCTATAACATCACTTGTAGTTGGCACAGCCTTAAAATATATTATCCAAAGGCCAAGACCTTCAGAATTTATAGATGGCTTTAGCTTTCCTAGTTTACATACATTAACTTTATTCGTAGCTATCTTTATTGCTACATGCTTCTACGATAAAGCAATTGTAAAATGGATATTTGGTATATTAATTGTTTCTATGATGTGTTCAAGAATGTATTTAAACGCTCATTTCTTCTCAGACACATTCGCAAGTTTAATCATTGTCCATTCAATTTATATAATCATAGTTAACATGCAAAATAAAATTAAAGATAAACGTTTATTGGAAGAAAATAAGAGCAATAGTAAAATTCAAAACAACCAACAACAAAGCTAGTGTATAAACCCATAGCTCTAAAAAAGTCTACTAGTCCGTTAATTATAATTTAATGGATTAGTAGACTTTTTATGTATATACGATTTTGAAAGTGCATGTAAGCTTAAGGTGTTGCTCGACCCAGTAGTCTCTCACTCATACTATTCCTCCGATCGTCAGCACTTTGCAAAATCGTTCAAGGTGAAATATATAGAGCTAACGTGCTTGTTTATAGTCACTAGCTAGTTAGAATATGTAACGGGCTAGTCTTTTATTTCTTGCACGTTAGAGCACCCACTCTCTTCTAGTTTATTTCACTTTTATAATTTTTCAGGGTTTGAATACCATTCTTTTAAAAATTGGTATAATACGTCGCTAAAGTTTTCTAAGTCTTTTATTTTTATCTTTTCGTTTACTGAGTGTGCTTCTTTTAGCTCTCCAGGTCCATACAATATTGTTGGAATGTCAAAATAATTCAACCATCCTCCGTCTGTCACGGTCGTACTGATTCCCTGTTGTAGCTGACTTTCCATAACTTTCTCATGTGCTTTTGCTAACATTTTGAGTCCTGGGTGTTCTGTCGGTAACGTGAAACTAGGAAAAATCTCACCTTTGTCTTCGATCATGGAAGATCCGCCCCATTCAAATTGTAACGGGTTATCTCTCAACCAAATGTCCGCTTCTGCTACTTTATTTAAATATGATTCGATTTCTTCAACAACTTCTTGGTAATTTTCATTCGGTAAATAATGCACCGTAATCCATAATCGACATTGGTCTGCTATAAATGCAGGGTGACGCCCTCCTTCAATAACGGCTGGGTTAATTGTTGTTGTTCCACTTGGCATATTTGGATATTGTTTCATAACAGACCAATGTTGTTCTAATTCTTGCAATACTTGTATTATTTTGCTCATTTTTTCTATTGCACTTGCTCCAAATAATCCTCCACCAGAATGTATCATCTGTTGTCTAGCACCATCATGTATGGTTTCTTTACTTTGTACAGTTATCCATCCAGTTATTACGCCACCTTGACCTTGTGCTATTTGATTACTAGTATCTAATACTATAGCTAAATCGGCTGCTTCAATTTGTTCGCAAGCATTCTTTGTACCTGCTTCTCCTACTTCTTCACCTACTACAGATTGAATGATAATATCGCCTTTCGGTTGAATATCTTCTTTACAAAGTTTTTCAATCACATATAATAACGTTCCAAATCCACCTTTCATGTCGCTTACACCACGACCATATAAATATTCATCTGCTTTCGTTAACTGAAATGGAGGATGCAACCATTCTGAAGTATCTCCAACTTCTGCTACATCTACATGACCATTTAAAATCAATTTAGGTGCATCTTTGTCCGTTCCTCTCAACACCGCATTAATGACACTATCATTTTCATATAATGGTATGCGTTCTATTTCAAAATTAAGTTCTTTAAGTAAATCTTCAATGTCATCTTGTAATGGATCAGTGTTGCGAGCAGGAGGACTTTCAGTATTAAACTTGATGAGCATATCGATTAAATCAAAATGTCTTTGGTTCATTTCTACTACCTGCCTTTAGTTTATTTTACTGGCACTGACCACGTTTCTAAATTCTCAGCCATCTCCCAGAACATATATTCATAGTAGCTCGTCTTTACGACTATATTTTCTAATCGCGCTAATTCTTCTTCAGTCTTACCTTCAGCTACTTTATCCATTAATTCAATACAATCTTCTTTAAATAAAGTAAATTCGTCAGATGAATACATTTTCACCCATTCTCCGTAAAGTGGATGATCTGTTGCTCCTTCAATATTTGCTAGTTTCAAACCAATATAATTATAGCTCCATGTACAAGTTAAAATAGCTGCAATCACATTTTCAATTCCACCTTGTTGAGCTAAATTCAGCATATAGCTTGTATATGCTACAGTAGTTTCTGCTGGTTCTGTTTCTTGTAGCTCCTCTTCAGAAATGTCGAATTGCTTAGCATATCCGCGGTGTAAATCCATTTCGGTATGCAACGTTCCATTTGCCAAATCTGCGTACGTTGTCATCATATTTAAGTCTGTAGATTTAGATGCTCCTATTAAAAATAATCTCGTATACTCAATTAAGTAAATATAATCTTGCCTTAACCAATGTTTAAACTTTTCTTGTTCCAACGTGCCTTTACCTAACTTTTCAATAAATGGATGTTCTAAATAAGATGCCCAAATTGGTTCGACACGCTCAAATAATCTTTCTGTAAATTTCATGATATTTTCCTCCTTAAGAATATAAAAAAAACGCTATTTTCCATTAGAAAATAGCGTGTACTCACATACAGATAAAGTTACGCCACTTTCCTACGCTAGTATCATCTAGATCAGGTTCAAGGAATTTTAAAGTTAATCTTTAATCTCAGCCTAAAAATAAGGCACTTCCAGTGGTTTCTTCGTATATTTAATTAGTTCGTAACACCAACATACATTCTTTTTATATTTTTTGCAAATTTCAATTTATTCACATGACTTTAAAAATGCTTTAGCACTTTTATTCACTTCTTTAAAATCAATACCTTGTTGCATAGCCGCAAATACACAACCACAATAGCATTGTCTAAAAATATCATATTCCTTACACATCGTAATTGATCTTTCATATCCTTTATTCTTCTTAAAATCACTCGGTAAATAATGAACATTATAAATACTTTGTACTTCCATACCTAATTCATTAATCAATTGAGCGTTCTTCTTAGGTGACAGTGTTAAAGCACTCGCAAAATAGTCATAGCCTAAGTTTACAGCCGCTTCAGCAACAAGTTCTAGACGCATTTCAAAACAAGCAGTACACCTTAGACCACCTTCATTCTCATCAGCAAGTTCTTTATCCTTTACCATTTTCATAAATTTATGTGGCTCATATGGCGCCTCTATATATTTGACATTCGTATTCATTTTCTCATTAAAAGCTGTAACAAAATCTTCTTGAACCTTAGCTCTTCTTTGATACTCAGCTTTAGGATGAATATTAGGATTCGCAAAATAAATCGCAACATCAGCATATTCCGTTAACAACTCTAACGTATAAGTACTACAAGGTGCACAACAACTATGAATTAAAATACTAGGTCTTTCCTCTTGACGCTCCCAATCACTTATCATTTTTCTCATTACTCTATCGTAATTAATCTTTTGATTTTTCATCTTATCAATAATGTTATTCGCAGCAATCAACCTCAACACTCCTTATGTTAAAAATTGTAAAATATATTTTATTTTATAACAATCAGTGATGAGAGGCAATTGTGTTAAGGTTGGATTAAGTATGAAGTTCGTTAATTATATAAAAACTAAATTCACTTTGTTTAAATTCTTATATTTCTTCTGTAACATCATAATTGGAGTTTAATTTTAGTATAACTTTTAAGTAAGGAGGTTAATTATGAGAAAGTACACTTTATTATTTACTTTAAGTTTAATTTGGGGTTCTCAATTTTTATTCATTGCTCTGATTACACATGATGCTTCTGCTATTACGATTTCTTTTTATAAAGCATTACTTGCTACTTTATTTTTATTTATAATGACATTATTCATGCGCAAAACGCCCTATAAAAAACAATGGAGTCTTTACATATTAATTGCTATTTTTGAAGTTGTTATTCCATTTATATTTATTGTGCAAGGTCAGCGTTATATTTCTAGTGGTATGGCTTCTATTATTATTGCATTAACACCTGTGTTCACATTGTTTATTTTAATTTTAATTAGACAACGTAAATTTAATTTAGTTGAGATTTTCGCTTTAATATTAGGTATTTTTGGTATTGTAATACTTTCTTGGAATCCTGAAAAGTTAGGTTTAGTAGAATATGTTTCACTAGGTCTATTATTAATTGCTTCATTAAGTTTTGCTATATCTTTAGTTCTTATGCAAAATTTACAAGATGACGTTCCAATCCATCATATGAGAAACGTTTTATCGATTGCGACCATTATTTTAATACCAATTACTATATTTTCTTCTAATACATTTACTTTACACTTTGATTCTTTACAGTGGTCTTCCTTGATCATACTTGGTTTAGTCCATTCTGCTTTAGCTTATGTTATTTATAACATTCTCGTTAGACAATACGATGCTGTGTTTGCTTCGTTATCAAATTATATTGTACCTGTCGTTGGAGTATTATTAGGCGTTTTAATATTACATGAGCATTTAACGCTTAACATTATAATTGGTAGCGCAGTTGTTTTATTATCATTGATTATTTCTCAACAAGTTAAAAGCGGCTAAAATATTTAAATTTCATAATAAAAAGTCTTGTTCTTAAATCAGAACAAGACTTTTTATACGTTATAATGTTATTGTTTTTCTTTTCTATATATATTCTCTTTCTTTTTTCCTTTTGCTAGTTCATCTATAAGCTTATCTAAGTATCTAATCTCTTGCATGATTGGTTCTTCTATATCTTCAACACGAATACCACAAATGACACCTTTAATTAATCTTCTATTTGGATTTAAATTTGGTGCTTCGTTAAAGAATGTACCGATTACTTCGGCGATATCTGTTGCCATAATAGCTAATTCTGCTAACACCCATGAAAAAATACCAAGTGGTTTATTCGACATATACTTTGTAACTTGTGCTAAATCCATACCACTCGCAACGCCTAAACGAGCACTCATACTTTGTAATAACATCGCTGCTAAACTTGATAATAAAATAATAAATAATAATATATATCCAAATTGTGCCCCGCCAGCCATAGATGTAATCCAGTTACCTGGATCCATGTATCCGACTGCTACTAGTAAGCCGGGTCCTAAATACATGAGAAATTTTCTAAAAGCATTTGCCTCAGAGTCAAAGGACACTGTACTATTAATTTCTTCTAAACTTCTGCCCATATCTAACACCTCTATATGAAGAGGATAAACCTATTAACTTGTTTTATAAATATTTTTGTTAGGTGTACCTAAACTTTTATACTAGTTTGAAATTGCATATATAATTAAAAACTCCTAATCCATTAGTTAAATATACTAGGATTAGGAGCTTTATTTTGATCTTGGGGTTTACATCCCAAGATCACCTTTATAAATCATTAAACTAAACTTAAACGTTAGAATCTTTTACTAAAGGATTATCTGGTTTAATAAAGAACCACATAATGATTGCAAATACTACTGGTACCATCATTAATTGTAATGTCATTGTCCAACCAATTCTATCAGCTAGGAAACCTGCTAATAATGGACTGAGTAATGCACCGATGTTACCCCACAAGTTCATCCAACCTGAAACTGTACCTGCAAAGTTACGACCTAAATCAGTAGCTGTAGCCCAACTCATACCCATTGATAAACCTACACCACCTAAACAAAGTGATAACCAGAATATGTTCATAGCTAAACTATCTGTCGATAATGCAAAGTAAAGTGAGATACAGAATACAACAAATCCAGATATTGCGATTACGCCACGTGCCATAAATTTAGATTTACCGCTTGATAAAATTTTATCTGAAATAGTACCACCTAGCATAATCAATATAAACATTGCTAACCAAGGTGCACCTGCAATGAATCCCATTTTATTAAATTCTACATGATGTGTTTCGTGTATGTATGTAGGTAACCAAATTAAGAATAACGTGATAACAAACTGTACAACAAAGTATTGTGCTGCAATTGCGTAAAAACTGAATCTACTGAAAAATACTTTCCATGGAGCAGTAGTCTTATCAGTTTCTACTACATCACGCGTTTCCATAATATATCTTTGTTCAGCTTCGTTAACCATTTTATGTTGTTCAGGTAAGTCTTTCGCAATAATTGCCCAAAGTATAGCAATTACGATACCAACTAGACCGAATATATAAAACACTGCTTGCCAGCCAAAAGCGTTCATAATAGCAATTGTCACTATTGGTGCAATAACAGGTCCGAAATACGACCCTGCTAATAATGCAGAAGATGCTCTACCTTTTTCATTTTTATTAAACCAATAACTGTTAAATACTGCGTTAGAAGGGTACATTGGCGCTTCACCGACACCGAATAAGAAACGTACAAGATATAATAATCCGTGATTCTTAATAATACCTGTTAAAATTGTGAAAGCACTCCACCAAAGTAGTGCAATTGTTAACATTTTCTTAGGACCAAATTTCTCCGCTAAAACCCCTGAAGGTACTTGCATTAAAGCGTAACCTAATGAGAAGAATGACGCTAATAAACCAAATTGCGTCTTGTTCATATTTAAATCTTCCATCATTGGTCCTGCAATTATAGAAATATTTGAACGGTCCATATATGCGATTATACCGATAATGAAAAATGCAATTGCAAAAAACCATCTAATATTAGTTCTTTTTTCCTTCATATTTATCCAACTTTCATAATTAATTTATCCATAAATTCATGTGGTCATATGATGACTTATTTAATAAATTGAATATAGCATAATAAGGAAACGCTTACAACATAAATTTTTATAGTTTAAATTAAATATAGTTTGTGATTAATTGCACATAAATTAGATTAACTAAAAATTCCTTTTATTTTTAATACTAAAAAAGCCACCCCATTAAATTTATTATTAATGGCTCGGCTTTTTATAATCTATTATTTTATTTATATGTCTCAAGACAATAACTCTCTACACCACATTTTGGACACTTTAATTTTCTAGTTTGATACGTATGATTTGAAGTAAACCACTCTGAAAATTTTGGTTTGAAATCCCTTTGACAATTTGGGCACACATATTGAACGACCTCATAATAACGCTTTGAAGCTATTACTGCATATAATATGATAAATGGATAAACAATAATAATTGGTTTCCATTTCTTTTTTAATATAGCCATCAATATACTACTGTATTGTATAACTCCTACGCCTATTGATATTCCCATAAACTTTTTTCGAAAGTTTTGCATCTTTTGATGTTCTTCAGACTTATTTCTTAAATTTAAAATATTAGATACAGGATAATTACTTTCTTTACTAATACTCTCTTTTACAAACTTAATTTGTTTATGCTTTTGCTTATTATGCTCTATATTATCGTCAAGTTGCAGTAACTTTTCATCTAACAACATATTGAGCGTTTTAATAGATTGCGTTGAATAAAGTAATTCTTTAATTTCTTTCAATGAAAAATTCATATCTTTCAATGTTGTAACAATTCGTAATTGATTGAGTTCTTCTTCAGTATAAAATCTTCTATTATTTAAAATCACACTCGGCTTAACTAAACCTTTCTTATCATAATACTGTACAGTTCTAACTGTGATATCACATAATTCTGCTACTTCACCTGTAGTCCACTTCATATTTTGCCTCCTCATTTTTATAACGATCACTATATTAGTGTTAGTTTAATTGTATCTTGTGACCTTACGTTATAAGCAAGAAGAAAATACTTTTCCCTTAATATTATGTACAGGTTAGACTGACGTATGTGTAAATTCAGCCCATGGATATTCTTTTGGTGGTTCTGATTCAACCGTAATCATTTCATCTTTAGTCGGGTGCTTAACACTTAAGCTAGATGCCCAAAGCGCAATTTGTTGCCCATGTTTATTTACGTGCTCCCCATATTTTTGATCACCATAAAGGGGTGTACCTTGATTAGCTAATTGAACTCTAATTTGATGAGATCTACCAGTTTTTAATTCTACTTCTAACATACTCAAATTATCTTTTTTACTTAACACTTTATATTCAAGTATCGCTTTTTTACCATCTTTATTCTTAGAACTGACGACACTTACAAGATTCTTCTTACGATCTTTGTATAAGTAATCCACTAGTTCCCCTTGTTTATTAGGTAATGTTCCACGAATAATCGCTTTATATTTTCGATAAATTTGTTGTTTCCTCAATTCATTAGACAAACGAGACGCTGCTTTAGATGTACGCGCAAATACCATCACGCCTCCTACTGGTCTATCAAGTCTATGTACAAGTCCTAGGTATACATCACCAGGCTTATTATATTTTTCTTTAATATAACTTTTTAGCATGTTCAATAAATCCATATCTTTTGATGCATCTTCTTGAACTGCAATATTGACTGGCTTCTCCACTATGAGTAAATGATTATCCTCATATAGTACATTAATATGCATTAAAATCACTCCTATATAAATAATTAAAAATTCTTATCAGCTTTAAAGTTTTTGGGTTTATAAAAATTTAATAACATTCAATATAACATTGAAATATAAAAAATCAATAATAGATAAATGGAATAAAAATACATCATTTATAAAAAATAAATACGCTTATTATGTACATAATCACAATGGTGTACATAAATATAAATAACATTTGTGATTAAAGGTTGTACAACTCTTTGATGTGCTGTGATAAATTGGATATAACAACAAAGGAGGGAATCAATATACAGAAGGAAAACTTTAATATCATAACTGAAATGATCAAAAATCCAAAAATAAAAGGTAAAGATTTAGAATCGATGTTTAACATATCTCGCAGACAACTAGGATACAGAATTCAAAAGTTAAATGATTGGTTGAAAGAACAAGACTATCCACAAATAGAAAGAACTAGTCAAGGTTTCTTTATAGTTGATGATTCAATTAAAGATTTTCTTAATATTCCTAGTGAAACTCTCCATCAAGAAAGTGAGCAGGTTTATACAGCCTATCAGCGCGCGCACCTCATTTTGTTGATGTTGTTTAGAGAAGATGAAGTACTATCTTTAAATCACTTCTCAATCGATTTAGAAGTAAGTAAGAATACTGTGCTCAATGACATTAAACAATTAAAGGAATTAATAAGCTCATACAATGTATCAATTAATTATTCACGCCAACAAGGATATTACTTATCTGGTAATGAGTTTGAAATAAGACGCTTATTGATGAGATTAATTGATAAAGTATTCACTTTAAATATTTCAGAAAATGACGTAATCAATAGTTTAAATATAGAAGAAGACAAAATAATATTGATTAACAAACACATTAATAAAGTGGAACAATATTTAAATAATATGTTCATTGACGAAAGTACACTTACATTACCTTATAAACTTTACTTGATATTAAGGCGAATTAATCACGATAAGATAGTCGCACCATTTTCTATTGGTTATGATGATCTTTCAGATACTCAAGAATATCAAGCAACTGAAATTTTAACTTCAAATTATCAAGAAATACCTATGCAAGAAAAGTTATTTATAACTTTACAATTATTATCAACGAGTGTTCAATGGTCAGAATTACATGATGTTCAACATCTGCCAGAACTTCAATACGCACTTGAAGAAATGATTGAGCAATTTGAAAAACTAACATTTATTACTTTTAAAGATAAAGAATCGCTAATTCATCAGCTTATGCATCATATGAAGCCTGCATTTTATCGTATTCGTTATCAATTATCTGATGTTGATAGCTTAACAAATTCACTAAAAGAAGATTATAAAGAGCTCTTTCACTTAGTTAAATTATCTTCTAAACCTTTAGAAAAGTTTCTTAACCAAGAATTACCGGATAAAGAAACAGTTTATTTAACAATGTTAATAGGCGGAAGTTTACGGAGGCAAGATGAAGATATCGATCAGAAAGTAAAAGCCGTTGTTGTTTGTACACAAGGAACTTCTATTTCGAAATTAATGTTGCAAGAATTAAGAAGTGTATTTCCAGAATTTATTTTTCTAGATGCTTTGTCACTTCGCGAATTTAATCAATACGATTTAGATTTTGATATCGTATTTTCGCCAATGCACATTATGACGAATAAAAAATTGTACATTACAAAAACGATTTTGACTGCTCAAGAGAAACACGAGCTAAGGCAACATGTTTTTGGTCAATTAAATAACACTTTAGAAACAGATATCCAAGCCGAAAAAATGCTTTCAATTATACGTGAACATGCGACGGTTCATAACGAAGCTGAACTGTTCAATCAAATTAAAGATCAATTTGAAGATACGTATGCATATTCATCCATTAAAGCATCTACTTTGTCTATAAATAGCAATTTAGATTTACAAGATTTATTGCCTGTAAACCATATTCATTTCACAAAAAATGTTATGAATATCGAGGAAGCTATTCAATTAGCAGCTGAACCCCTTGTCAAAATCCGGTATATCGATAATCAGTATATAGACTTGATGAACAATGCTTTTGACGATACTTATATGGTAATCAATCAAAATATAGCGATACCTCATGCTGATGGCGAGGACACTGTTAACCGTACTTCAATGAGTATGTTGGTACTAGAAGAACCTCTTAAATTAAGTACAGGGTTAGACGTTTATATCTTTGTAGTCATTGCTGCAGCTGATAAATTTAAACATTTACGTCCCCTACTACAATTAAGAGATTTGTCTCAAGATACTCAAAATATTCAACGTATTTCACAAACTCAATCTAAAAGAGAAGTTTATGAAATTATTAAGCATTACTCAAAAATAGATTAAAACAAAGGGGTTGCGTTATATGCAAGATTTGAAAATCGATATCTCGAATGTCCTTATAGATTTAGAGGCATCGACAAATGAAGAAGCATTAAGTAAGTTATCTGACCAAATGTATCAAAACGGATATGTTAAAGAATCTTATAAAGATGCTGTAATAGAAAGAGAACGTTCATTTGCAACAGGTTTACCAACTGTGTATTGTTCTGTGGCAATCCCGCATACCGACATTCAGCACGTACAATCTAAAGCAATCGGTATCGCTACGCTCAAAGAAACAGTTCCATTTATCATTATGGGAGAAGAAAAAGAAACAACAGATGTGAAGTTAATTTTTATGCTAGCAATGGATAAAGAGGATGCTCAACTTTCATTACTTCAAAAATTAATGGGCATATTCCAAAATGATGAAATTTTAGAAACTATTGCAAACGCAACTGACAAAGAAACAATCGTAGAAACGATAGATAAAGAATTAAACGAAGTTTAAAAAATTAAAATATAACAGGAAAAGAATTTAAATATTAAATTCTTAAAATTAGGAGGAAATAATTATGAAACAAGTATTAGTAGCATGTGGAGCAGGTATCGCAACATCAACAGTGGTAAATAACGCAATCGAGGAAATGGCTAAAGAACACAATATTAAAGTAGATTTAAAACAAATTAAAATTTCAGAAGTTGGCGCATATGCGGATACAGCAGACCTTCTCGTTACAACAGCTATGACTCAAAAAGAATATGACTTCCCAGTAATTAATGCACGTAACTTCTTAACTGGTATTGGTGTAGAAGATACTAAACAAGAAATCTTAGACGCTTTACAAAAATAATAAGTTTTTAAAATCAAAATAACTAGCATGTGGTTGAAATTCACAACTTTGATATTTCAACCTCATTCTTCTAAAAAAGAGGATGGTGTAGGGTATGAGTGGTTTCGTAGATTTTATTCAAGCTTTTCTAGACTTAGGTGCAACGGTTATTCTACCGATTGTTATATTTTTACTAGGTTTATTCTTTAGACAAAAAGTCGGTGCAGCATTCCGTTCAGGTTTAACAATCGGTGTTGCATTCGTAGGTATATTTTTAGTTATTGATTTACTTGTAAATAACTTAGGACCAGCAGCACAAGCAATGGTTAAAAACTTAGGTGTAAGTTTAAATGTTATTGATGTAGGTTGGCCAGCAACTTCTTCAATCGCTTGGGCTTCAGTTATTGCAGCTTTTATCATTCCATTAGGTATCGTTATTAACGTCATTATGTTATTAACAAAGACTTCAAAAACAATGAACGTAGATATATGGAACTTCTGGCATTACACATTCATGGGTGCCATGGTTTATGCAATTTCAGGTAGTATTTGGCAAGCTTTAGTCGCTGCTGCACTATTCCAAATTGTTTGTCTGAAAGTAGCAGACTGGACAGCTCCAATGATGAGCGAGTTCTATGATCTACCAGGTGTTTCAATTGCAACTGGTAGTACAATTTCATATGTTCCTGGGATTTTCTTAGTAAAAGGACTTCAAAAAATTCCTGGCATTAACAAATTAAACGCTGATCCAGAAACAATTCAAAAACGTTTCGGCGCATTTGGTGAATCTATATTTGTTGGTTTAGTTCTAGGTTTGATTATCGGTATATTAGCAGGTTATAACGCTGGAGATGTTATTAATTTAGGTATGTCGATGGCAGCAGTAATGGTATTAATGCCTCGTATGGTTAAGATTTTAATGGAAGGTTTAATGCCAGTTTCTGAATCTGCACGTACTTGGTTAAATAAACGATTCGGTGATCGTGAAATTTACATTGGTCTAGACGCAGCAGTTGCACTTGGCCACCCAGCAGTTATTTCAACTGCATTAATTTTAGTACCAATTACAGTTTTATTAGCAGTTATTTTACCTGGTAACCAAGTCTTACCATTTGGTGACTTAGCAACAATACCATTTATCGTTGCATTTATAGTAGGTGCCGCACGTGGTAACATCATACATTCTGTAATTGTCGGTACAATTATGGTTGCTATTTCTTTATACATCGCAACAGATGTAGCACCTATCTTTACTAGTATGGCAGATGGAACAAACGTCAAAATGCCATCAGGCTCATCACAAATCTCAAGTCTTGACCAAGGTGGTAACATCTTAAACTATATTATCTTCAAGTTCTTTAGTTTGTTTAATTAATAATAAGGGGATGAAAGTTCATGAAAGCATTAGTAAAAACTGAACCTGGATTTGGTAATTTAGAAATATTAGAAAAGGAAATTCCCACACCTTCTGAAAATGAAGTGAAAATAAAAGTTCATTATGCTGGTATTTGCGGTACTGATGTACACACGTATGAGGGTCACTATAAAGTAAACTACCCTGTTACATTAGGTCATGAATTTTCAGGAGAAATTGTCGAAGTAGGCTCAAATGTTAATGATTTTAAAGTTGGCGATCGTGTGACTTCAGAAACAACTTATTATATATGTGGTGAATGTGAATATTGTAAAACTGGTGACTACAACCTTTGTAACCATAGAAAAGGTCTAGGAACACAGCAAAATGGTGGATTTACTAATTATTTAGTTGCTCGTGCTGCAAGCGTTCATAAATTACCTGATAACGTATCTTATAAAGCCGCTTCTATGACAGAACCATTAGCTTGTGCTTACCATGCTGTTTCTAAAACCGATATTTATCAAGACGACACTGTTGTAGTTATGGGGCCAGGTCCTATAGGATTATTAGTCGCTCAAGTTGTGAAAAGTAAAGGCGGAAAAGTCATTATTACTGGCTTAGACAACGATAAAGCACGTTTAAAAAAAGCAGAAGAACTGAACTTAGATCACGTTGTTAACATCCAACATACTGATTTGAAAGAATACGTTAATGGTTTAACAGATGGTTATGGCGCTGATGTAGTATTAGAATGTTCAGGTGCTGTACCAGCTGCAAAACAAGGTCTTGATTTATTACGTAAAAAAGGCCGATATGTTCAAGTTGGTATTTTTAAAGACCCTGAAATTCCTTTTGATTTAGAAAAAATCGTACAAAAAGAAATTAGAGTTGTTGGTAGTAGAAGTCAAAAACCTGCAGATTGGGAACCTTCATTACAACTATTAAGCACTGGAGAAGTTAACGCTGAAGCGCTCGTTACTACTGAATTAGATATAACACAATGGGACGAAGGATATAACCACATTAAAGGTGGAGAAGGTATTAAAGTATTACTCCGCCCTATCCAATAAATTATTAAAGGAGATTATTGAATATGGTAGAACCAATGTTAGATTTTATGCTTGGACCAATGAGAGGTATTACTGATTTTTACATGAATAACTTACTCGTTTGTAATAGTGCTGTTTTCTTAAGTTACTTTGGAGCAAAGTTATTCAAGAAGAAAGAAGTTTCTGCTGACCAGTCATAACAATTTATAATCAAGGGAGGGTGAAACATTTGAAATCATTAAATTTATACGGTGTTGAAGATTTGAAATTTGAAGATACATTAAATCCTACTATCCAAACACCTACTGATGTCATTATTAAAGTAAAAGCAACTGGCATATGTGGATCAGACACTTCACGCTATAAGAAACTTGGTCCTTACCGAGAAGGGATGACTTTCGGTCATGAATTCTCTGGTATAGTTGAAGAAATCGGAGATGAAGTTACACATGTTAAAGTCGGGGACTCGGTAACGGGTTGCCCTGCAATTGCATGTCACACTTGTCAGTATTGTGAAAAAGGTGAATACTCAAGATGTGAAAAACTCTATGTTATAGGTTCATATGTACCAGGTTGCTTTGCTGAATATGTCAAATTACCCTCACATAATGTATTAAAATTACCTGATAACGTCGACTTTGATACAGCAGCTATGGTTGAGCCATCTGCTGTTGTATCACACGGTTTTTATCGTACCAATATGAAACCCGGTGCTACTGTAGCAGTGATGGGATGTGGTAGTATTGGCTTACTAGCTATCCAATGGGCAAAAATATTTGGTGCTACAACAATTATTGCTATCGATATAGATAGTCATAAATTAGATATAGCTAAAGAACTCGGTGCAGACTATATCATTAACTCAAAAGATAAATCACTCGAAGACGCAATATCAGAAATCAATTGTAAAATAGATGTCGCTGTAGAATCTGCTGGATCACCTTTTACTATCGGACAAGTACTTACACTCCCTACTAAAGGTGGAGAGGTATTACTATTAGGCATACCTTATGCAGATATCGAATTAGAACGCACACATTTTGAAAAAATATTACGGAACGAATTAAACGTTTTAGGTTCATGGAATGGTCTGTCTGCCCCATTTCCTGGGAAAGAATGGACTGCAACATTACATTATATGGCTACTGGAGAAATCCAAGTTGAACCTATCATTTCAGATAAGTTACCATTAAGTGAAGGTCCAGATACATTTTATAACCTAGTTAATAAGAAGAAACATTACGACAAAGTTATATTCCATCCATAATTTCAACATTGCCGTATATCAATAATAAGCAAAGGTAGCGGGATTGGGATTGAAAAAAGTTTGATAAATAAACCCCAACTCAAAATAAATAACATCTCATTTCACTGATTTATTCAGTTAGAAATGAGATGTTATTTTTATATAATCTACTACGATTTTGTTCGTGCATGCTTGTCTTATATTTCTTGCACGTTAGAAGCTACTCACGCTGACACAACAAAAGTCCAAGACAATTGTTATACCCCGGACCCGGTTTCGTTGTTGTTTACAATGAAGCGTAATGTATTGTCATATTTATTTTAGTTGTATCATTACCTTTATTGCGGTAACTGTGCTGACAGTTTGCTTTGAATTTAATTGAATCATTCTTTTCTAGATAATAAATTTGATTATTAACTACTAGTTCTAGTTCTCCTTCATATACAGTTAAATATTCTGTTGCACCGTTTGTATGTCGTTCACTTTCTAAAAATCCACCCGGTTCAATTTCAACCATATAGATTTCAAATTGTTTATCTTGTTCAAATGAGAAATATGGATAAACTTTATATTTATCATTATCCATCGTTATTTCGTGTAACTCTGATTTTTTAATGACTTCAATATCTTCAGTTTGCTCTTCTATTAAAGAAGTAAATGACAATTTTAATCCGTTAGATATTTTCCAAATAGTTGAGATGGATGGTATTGAATCCAATCTTTCAATTTGTCCAAGCATTGTTTTGCTAACGCCTGTCATTGTTGCTACTTTATCTAAAGTTAGCCCTTCATTTTTTCGATATTTTTTAAGATTTTCTGCTATTATTTCATGAATCTCTCTCATACAATTTCACCTTCTTATTTACAATATAACGCACTAAAGTTATAATATAAAGCACAACAATTATAACGAATATAAAAACGTTATAGCATATTTAGGGAGGTTTTTAAATGCTCGTTCTGTCTATGACCATTTACGCTGTAGTTTCTAGTTTCACGCCTGGCCCTAACAATATTATGTCTCTTTTTTATTCCAAACATAACGGCATGATTGGTTCTTTAAGATTTTGTATCGGTGTCAGTTTAGGTTTCTTTTTATTATTACTTATTTCGAACTTTTTTAGTTCATTTTTATATCAAGTATTCCCTAAAGTTCAATTATTTATGAAGATTTTTGGTGCTGTGTATTTATTATATTTAGCTTATAAAATTGCTACAAGTAAAAGTACAGATGAAAATGGTTTTAGCGAAAAATATAATAACATTAAATTTGGAATGGCTCTTCAATTCATCAATCCTAAAGGTACAATTTATGCATTGAGTGTTGTCGCAGCTTTTGTTACACCTAATTTTGAAGATCCATTATTGCAATTTATACTGCTTATTTATTTAGCTTTAATTGGTTTCTTAGGAACATTTAGTTGGAGCGTTTTTGGTAGCATCTTCAAAAAATTTATAAACCAATATGAATTAATGTTTAATCTTATAATGGCATTACTACTCGTTTATACTGCTATAAGCATCCTATATGTATAAAAAGAGGCATTATTTAAAACAATGCCTCTTTTTTAATATTAACTATTTTGTTTAGAAAATGCTTTACCAATTGCGTCTAATTTTACTGGTGCGTCTGAAGCTGCCATTTTCACTTCGACAAAATGCATTTGATTTGGTTTTGAATTAATGTTTAATAATGTTTTTTCTAAGTCTTCAGATGTTTCTACATCATGTATAGCGACTTTATCTTTCCCACCGAACACTGCTGGTAGTAGTTTATAATCCCACATTTGAATGTCATTATATGGTTGGTTTTCACCATGAATTTTACGTTCAACAGTATAACCATCATTATTTATCACGAATATAACAGGTTTTAAATCTTCTCTAATCATCGTTGAAAGATCTTGTGCTGTTAATTGTAATGAACCATCACCTATTAATAAAATATTTCTTCTATATAAATCAGCAAGTTGTGTACCTAAAGTTGCTGGTAAAGTATATCCGATTGAACCCCATAAAGGTTGTCCTATAAATGTATTATCTTTGTATAAATTTAAGTCATAAGCGCCGAAGAATGATGTTCCTTGTTCAGCTAACACAACATCATCAATACCTATAAACTCTTGCATCATTTTAAAGTATGTTTCTTGCGTTAACGGTTCGTTATTCACTGTATAGTTGCCTTTTGCTGCACATTTAAGCTTTGGATATGATGCTTTATTTTCATAATTCACATCAAGTAAACCATTTATAAGATTTGGCAACGTGATATCAAATATTTTTGTTTCATTTAATTTGAAATTGTAATGATTAATCATTACGACATCATCAATATCAAAACCAAATGAATACCCTGCCGTAGCTGAGTCTGTTAATTTTGCACCGATATTTAATATTGCATCACTATTATCTACATAATTTCTAATGTTTTCTTCAGCGATACTACCATCATAAATTCCCATATATAACGGACTTTCTTCATTAAATGCACCTTTACCTAAAGATAATTGTGCTACTGGTATTTGCGTTAATTGTGCAAATTCGTTTAATTGTTCATGCAGTTTAAAACTATTTATTTCATGTCCTGCGATAATAACAGGTTGTTTAGCAGATTGAAGTTTTTCTTGAACCATCTTAACAATATTAGAAACATCTTGTTGTTCCGGTTCAGCTAATTTAAATCCTTCTGTAATTTCAATTTCAGATTGTGCTACATCAATAGGTAAATGTATGTGTACTGGTCTCTTTTCAGATAGTGCAGCATTAATCAAGCGTGGAATTTCTTGTTGCGCATTCTCTGTTGTAATATACCCTTGAGCTGTTGTAATTTCTTCATACATTTTTCTATAGTTGTCGAATTGTCCTTCTCCTAAAGAATGGTGTACATATTTTCCTGCATTTTCAACTACAGTACTAGGTGCTCCAGTAATTTGAATGACAGGTACACGTTCAGCATATGAGCCTGCAATCCCGTTTACAGCACTTAATTCACCTACTCCAAAAGTCGTTACCATTGCAGCAATTCCATTCAATCTTGCATAACCGTCAGCTGCATAGCTTGCATTCAATTCATTCGTATTACCAACCCAATCTAAATTTTCATGGCTTATAATATCATCTAAAAATGCTAAGTTAAAATCACCAGGAACACCAAAAACTTTGTTTACCCCAGCTTCACTTAAACAATCCATTAAATATTCCCCAACACGTTTTTTCATGTCCATTCCACCTTTATATATATTGAATAACTATTTAGGTCAATTGTATTGACCTATTAGTGTAAAAAAATATCTTTGGATATTTCTTATAGTTTCTTTAATCTATCTAACAATTACTATTGTATGCCTTTATACTAATTAAGTCAATTAACTTGACCTATAAATGCGTTTTATTCTTTTTTCTATTATAATGAACAAAAAGGAGACGACACTATGGATAATAAAAATAATTATGATCATATGCTTTTTTACTTCGCATACAAAACATTTATAAATACAGCAGACGACATCATTAAAGATCACGGAATGAGTAGACAACATCATAGATTTTTATTCTTTATTGATCAGCTACCTGGCATTACGATTAAAGACTTACTCGAAACATTAGAAATATCTAAACAAGCTTCGCATGCATCATTGAAAATGCTTAAAGAAAAAGGACTTATAAGAGATGCCGACTCACCAAACGATAAACGTGTAAAATGTCTATACCCAACTGAAGAAGGCAGTGCACTAGTAAACAAATTAAACCGTGCCCAAAATGAATTACTACAAGAAACATTTGGAGAAGCAGGAACAGACTGGCATGAAGCAATGGAGCAACTTGCGGACCATCGTTCAGGATTCAAAAATATAAAGTCACTTAAACCAAAAGATAAATAATCAATATAGGAATGTTGTATGTGGGCCCCATCTTGTAACATTCGGAAAAATATTAAAACAGGTTGGACAAGGAATTGTCTCAACCTGTTTTTATGTGAATTATCTATTCTTTTCTTTTTGTACATTTTCTTCTATAACACTATGAAAAACTGTACATATTATAAAAAGTACCGTTACAACTACAAAGCTATATGGGAGTTTTTCTAAATAAAACCAACTTATATGTGTATTGAATAAATTATTAGATGTATAAATAATAAATCTCGATAATAATAGTAGTAACAGTATGGAAGCTGTAGATTGTAGGACGTTGTCTATTAGTTTGATCATATTATAATCATCCTTTTGCCCTCACTTTAAATTTAAAGTAAGTAAACATTCTTAATATATATTCTAAAGGTCCGTATCTCAAATTTTTTTGATACCAAGTTGCAAGTAACATTTGGCAGATATACACAATAATAAAAATTATTATAGTAAAAATTAAGATATCCTTCCCAAATAACCCTAAACCATAACTATAAAAAATTAATGTTCCAATTACACTCTGTAATATATACATTGTCAAAGACATTTTTCCTAAATTTTTAAAACCTTGAAGTACAATATTTTCAGATTTTTTCTGATATAAATATTTAAATAAACACATCATACCAAACGCTAATGTCATACTAAATATACCGTGTAAACTTTCTGAGATATTCTCATTATCTATCCATAAATATGAACTTTTACCTAAAATAGATATAGGTATTAAATATATAAATAGTTTAGATGACCAGAAAAGCCGAGCATCTTTTTCAAACCATTTCGCTTTCGACAAATAAATTCCGAATACAAAAAATATTGCTTCCATTATAAAAGCAAATAAAAATATTAATCCTACCGCATCACCGAGCTCATCTTTCATATATGCTAACGATGGATCTTTAATTGTCGAATCACTATTATGTATTTCTGTATACGTACCGTTACTAAATACATGTTGAACTTTTTCTACATAAGTCTCTTTCTCTTTATCACTAATATTTACCTCTTCATCATCTAATAGTCCTAAAACATTCATTGAAAATAATAGCATTAAACCAATAATTGCTATCCACTTAAAAAATCTTTTCCCTAATGATATAAATGGAATAATAATTAGCATTGATAATGAATAACCAAATAAGATATCGCCTTCCCAAATATATATTGAATGCACTAAACCAATAATCAATAAAAATATAGCTCGTCTAAATAATTTTAGTCTTGGCCTTTTTAATTCTTTTAATTTCATTGATTGATATAGTTTATCTAGTGAAAAACCAAACAATATTGCAAATATCGGCATAAAACTGTTTTCAAATATTGTTTTTATAAAATCATATACACCTTGATTTACTGAATTTAAGTGATAAAATTCTATAAATGTTTGTCCAGTTAAACCAAACTGGAATATTAATAAGTTTGCTATAAATATTCCAAATAAACTAAAACCTCTTAAGGCATCTGCCACTTCTATTCTCTTCATTTCTTTCACCTCAGTTATCATCCTAACAACTAAAGCTAAATTCTATCTTATCCTTTCCTTAAAAGTAACTTAATTTTACAATAATAGGTAGATGTATCTAGCAGAGACCTTTAAAATTAAAGATATCGAGGTGTATAGAAATGGCTGCAAAGATATTAATAGTGGAAGATGATATTGATATTCAATCTTTAATCAGAATTACGCTCTCCAACAAGCAATTAGGAGACCTTTATACAGCAAATGATATAAATGAAGCAACTAACTTACTTAAAAGTCATGTATTTGATGTCATGTTATTGGATTTAAACTTAAAGTCTGAAAACGGCTATGAACTTCTAAAATACATAAAAAATCAAAACACTAAATTATTAATTGTTACTGCCAAAGATTCTGAGATAGATACATATAGAGGATTTGAACTTGGTGCAGTTGATTACATTAAAAAACCGTTTGATCCAATTGAACTTGCTTATCGCGTTGGCGTGCATATAGACAAATCAAACGTTCATACAAATAATAGACTTGAAGTAAATTTAGACACGGCAGATGTTTCTTTTAAAAATAAGATTATTAACTTAACAACTAGAGAATACGATTTATTAATATATTTTATAAAAAATCAAAACCGAATTTTAACGAAGGATCAAATTTATGATAATGTATGGGGCTATTCAATAAGCGTAGATGATAATACTTTGATGGTTCATATTAGAACGTTACGCAAGAAAATAGAAGAAAATCCTAATAAACCTGAGCTAATACAAACAGTTAGAGGCAAAGGATATATCTATAGGAGCAATAATAATGAATAAACGCTTTACTTTAAAATTTATAAAATATATCTCAATATTCTTTATAGTCACAATGATACTAACGTGTATAGGTTTATATGTATTTTTTTCAAAAGCGATTAATTTAATGTATACAGACTTAGAAAACATTGATGAAACTTATATAGATTCTGCTATTTCAAAAAGTAAAAATACCTATGAGCTGAATAAAGATTTAACTCAAAAATTAAAAGAAAATAATGCTAAGCTGTATATTATCGATGATAAGGCAAATGTTTCTTATCCTAAAAATCATGGGAATTTAAAAAAGAAACTTATCGGAAATATAAATAATACTATGACTGTCCCTTATAGGAAACATTTACATGTCGCAATTGTATTCCCATCTAACTCAAATTTAACGATTAAAAACCAAGGCGACATTAATACAAAAAAACTAATCAATAGTAACTTTATAGAAGGATATAACCGTTATAATATAGGAATTGAAAATAATAATTTAAAGTTTATCGAAAAACCATTTCATAAAAAAGTTAGTTATGTTTCAGAAATCGGGGAAGCAGATAAAAAATTACTTATAAGCTCCCTACTCGTTACCTTATTATTATTCGCAATAAACTTAATATTTGTTATACTACTTGCTTTAATAATTTCTAAACGAATATCAAATCCATTATTTTTCTACACAGAATGGATTGAAAATCTTTCAAAAGGAAAATTATTTAAACCAAGTTCTAAACATCACAACAAGAAAAATAAAAAGTTATTTAAAGAATTAAATGATTCTGTTGAAACTCTGTCTGACCAATTAATGCAAAACAAAATTTATCATAACCAAATCAATTACTACAAAGAAAAATGGCTTAGTCAAATTTCTCATGATTTAAAATCACCATTAACAACTATATATGGATACTCAAGACTCCTTTCAAACGAATCAAATGAGTCTACAAAGTATGCCATATTAATATCAGAAAAAGCAGCATATATGACAGAGTTAATTAACAGTTTAAATCAAAACTTCAAATATGAAACTGAACAAATGGGTATTAATAAAGAAGCTTTTGATGTTATTGAAACTACGAATCAACTCATCAATTCTTTCCAATATGATAAATTAACAATCATTAATAATCTTGAAAACCCGACGTTCTACGGGAACAAATTATACTTTGAAAGGATGATCATGAATTTAATCGATAACAGCATCGATCATAACAAAATTAATCCAAATATCGAGATTACAATTTCATATAAAAATGAAGTTCTCACCATTGATTATAGGGACGACGGAGTGGGAATAAGTAAGGCAATAGAAGAAAAAGCATTGCATTCAACACATACTAAGAAAGACAACGAAAAAGAACATGGTATAGGTTTTACCATTATTATGGACTCAATACACTTTCATAATGGAACATTCCAATCATTACCTATAGAAAAAGGTGTTCATTTCAGAATAAAACTGTACGAATAGGAGAACACACTATGTTAAGCAAAATCAAATATCTTATCTCATTAACACTTTTCATTATGTTTTGTGGCTGGGTAATATCAGATTCTATAGATTGGTTAGCTCTCATTTTTATAATATTCTTTATGACGATTTTCCTTTTTGTATTCCAAATACGGGATGAATCCTTTAGAACATTTAAAGTAAAAGATGCGTTAATTTATATACTTCCATTTATAATAGTATCTACAGTTATACACTTTTTAGTACCTATAGGCGCAACGAGGAATATCTTACTTGTTTCATTAGCGGTTATATTAGTAATAATACAACTGGTAATAAAAAAGCGTAAAAAGAATGCAACTTCAAAATCGACTAAATAAAAAGACCCCTTCAATCCTCTAGATTTAATCTCGGATTGGAAGGGTCTTTTTGTTTTATATTATGACGTACTTGTTTGTACTTCAATTTCTTCTTCGTGATAATTAAAGTATTTATTTGATATATACTGCTGAATAATTAAGACGATTGCACTAGCGCTCCAATATAATGGTAATGCTGCTGGCATATTCAAGCTCACAATAAATATCATAATTGGACTTATATACATAATATATTTCATTTGGTTATTAGATCCATCTGGTAAATAACGTGTTGATAAATATGCTTGTAATAAATATAATCCACCTGCAATCAGAGCCATGTATATATCTGGTGTGCCTAAATTAAACCAAGCAAAGTTATGACTTGCTAATGCATCATTATTATATATTGCAAAGTATAATGCCATTAATATTGGCATTTGTATCAACATCGGTAAACATCCCATATTTAAAGGATTTACATCATTATCTTTATATAAAGCCATCATTTCCTGACTGTATTGTGCTTTTTCAGTTTCATCTTTAGCTGATTTCATTTTCTTATTAATTTCGTCTATTTGTGGTTTAAGTTGTTTCATTTTAAATTGCATTTTCTTCTGCCCTTTAAAAGAACGTAACATGAAAGGCATTACAATCAATCGTACACATAGCGTTACAATGATGATACCTATTCCGTAACTATTACCGAAAAATGATGCAAAGAATTTAATAAGATGAACAAATGGTTCAACAAATGTTGAATGGAACATGCCACCTTCTTGTGGTGCACACCCTCCTAGTATTAATGATATTGCTAAAAATGCGATTACTGTGTATAGTTTTTTCAAAAAATTTTCCTCCAATATATTAAATAAAATATGATTTAATATATTGGCAACGCGTCTTCTTCATCGCCTGTTTTCGACAGGCATTTTATTCTCCATCTTAATATAGGTACCATCCATACAAAGATATACTGATCTTGTACTTCAGTAGATGGTTGTACATGCCATGTCTCGTTCAATTTGATACTTGCTTGCATTTCTAAGTATACAAATAGAAGCGTTAATAATATTGGAATGAAGTAATGTATACTAAACGTTAAATAATTAAATAATATATCTTCTCCTAGTAACCCTATGAGCCATTCCATTATTATCTCACTCCTTTCAAGTATCGATTCTTTTTTAATTCTACTTGTTTTTACCTAATTCTTCAAATGTTTCCTACTTTAATTTTCCAAAAATTCATTGTAATGGTTTTTCAATTTGGTATAATTGAGAAGAATTATCATTTACAAAAAATAGGAGGACGATGATGAAAAAATTATCCGTTTTTATGCTTGTTTTAGTTATGCTTTTAGCAGCTTGTGGGAATAGTAACACTGAAAAAAATAGTAAAGAATCAGAAGGCAGTAAATCTGATACCAAATCATTTACAAACGATTCTGGAGAAAAAGTTGAAGTTCCAAAAGACCCTAAACGTATCGTTGTATTACATCCAACATACGTGGGCGCATTAGTAAAATTTGGACATAAGCCAGTAGCTGTACCAGAATTTGTTAAGCAGAATAAAGTATTAAATGATGTTACAAAAGATGCTAAGAAGATTGATAACACAAACGTTGAACAAATTGCCAAAGCAAAACCGGATTTAATTATCGCAACATCTCAAGAAAAAAATTTAAAGAAACTTAAAAAAATAGCACCTACTGTTACTATCGATAACATGAAATCTACATATGAAGACAATACAAAACTGCTAGCTGAATTAGTTGGAGAACAAGACAAAGCAGATAAATGGCTTAAAGAATGGAAAGCACAACTATCTAAAGATAAAAAAGAACTGGAACCATTAATAAAAGAAAAAACAGCGACTATTTTACAGCAAACACCTAAAGGGCTCATTGCATTTAACGATAAGATGGGCAGAGGTGGAGAAATTATATTTGATGATTGGGGATTAAAGTTACCTGATGAATTAAAATCAGCAACTAAAAAGACAAGCACACTCACTATCACTCCAGAACAATTTGATAAATATTTAGGAGACTATGTTATTATAGCTGCCAATGGCGACCAAAAAGCGCAATTTGAAGAAACAAATGTATGGAAAAATACAGATGCTATGAAGAACAATCATGTGGTGAAATTTGACGTTACAGAAACACAATATAATGACCCAATCTCATTAGAAAAACAAAGAGAAATATTCTACAAAGCATTTAAAGAAATGAAATAACTTTATAAAAAGACCTTTCCATCATATTTAGATAATGGAAAGGTCTTTTTGTAACTTTCGATATATTTTTTAGACTTCCTTCTGTCTGAAGTAAGACAACCCTCACACTCACCTTCTGTACATACTCACTTCTCTTTTTTTAGTAAGAATAAAAAGTATGGTGCGCCAATTATTGCAGTAATAACCCCCGCTGGAATTTCTACAGGTGGTGCAATACCTTTACCAATAGCATCCGCTAAAAGTAAAAATATAGCCCCTATAATAGATGATACTGGTAAAAGTCTTATAGCTTTTCTTCCTACTAATAACCTTGCAATACGAGGAGATATTAGGCCGATAAAACCAATTGTACCTGTAACAGATACGACGGAACCAATACATATTGCTGACATGAATAAATAAGCACTTCTAATAATACTTACCTTTTCTCCTAAACTTATGGTCGCTTCGTCACCTAAACTTAAAATATCCAACTTATTTGCGAATATAAATACCAATGGTAATATACATACACTCGATATAAAATTCCACAAGTCATCAAAATCTCTACTCCATACACTACCCGACAGCCAAAGCAATGTAGTATTGATATTATCTGGATAGCGTATCATAAAGTACTGAATACCAGCTTGGCATATAGCACTTAAAGCTACACCAATTAAAGCTATCGTATAAGTTGTCGCTTGAAAAATCCTCCCCAAGAACATAATGATTATAATCATTACAACCGCACCAAGAAATGAAGAAATACCTAGATAATAGAATGGCAATGCTGGTAATAGTAATGACTGCGCAACGGCAAATAATCCTGCACCTTTAGTAACACCTATAATATCAGGTGAAGCCAATGGATTTCTAAGTAATATTTGTACAATAGCACCTGCTAATCCTAATAGTAAACCTGAAATTAAAGAAATGACCATTCTTGGTATTCTATATGTATATAATACAAATGCATAATCATCAGTTGTTCCAGCAACCATGTTTAATGTTTCTTTAAATGAAATGAATTGTGATCCGACTTGTACATGTAGCAAGATACTTATAATCAGAACAACTATCACAATGATAAACTTCCATTTATACTTCATTATTTAAGACCACTCCTTCCATTTTTACAAAGATATAAGAAGAATGGTCCCCCGATTAGTGCTGTTACAATTCCAACTGGAGATTCATATGGATAAGCAATGATATGTGATAACGTATCTGCATATACGAGAATAACTGCGCCTGTTAATGCGGTGAAGTATAAGTTCTTCTCATACCCTCCACCTATTAATCTTCTTGAAATATGAGGTGCAATTAGACCTATAAATGCAATTGGTCCTGCTACAGCTACAGACGAACCAGCTAATATAATCACAATAAAACTAAAAATTAAATATTTTAGTTTCTTATGAAGACCTAAGCTCGTTACAAACATATCCCCTAATGATAAAACGGTTAAGTCTTTAGCTAAAAATAAAGCAACAGATACACCTATTACAAACCAGGGTAATAAGATTTGTACACCATCCCAAACCTTACCATTTAATGAACCCGTTAACCAATACAAGACATCAGTAGAATTCTCATTAAGTATTATCAACACTTCAGTTATGGAAGATAATAGTAAATGGATTGTCATACCTGCTAATGCTAATCGTACATGATTATTCTCGTGTCCATATATAAACGTATATACTATCAACCCACCTACAATTGCACCTAAAAAAGCAATATAAGGATTAATTGTATCTGAATGGCCTGGTAAATATACAATTGAAGCAACAAGTAACAATGCTGCTCCTGCATTAATTCCAAATGTTTGAGGCGATGCCAAAGCATTTTTAGTTAAAGCTTGCATAATAGCACCACCTACAGCTAAATTTATTCCTACCATTATAGCAACGAATAATCTTGGCAAACGAATCGTATTAATAATCAGCGCATCTTTAGAGTGATCATCTGCTACAATGGCATTAAATATCGTCTTTAAACTCATAAACGTTGAACCTATGCTCAAATTCAATATCATACCTATCACTAATATGATAATCATGACCATTGTTATTATAGACTTTCTCTGCATCATTTCACCAACTAAATATTGAAATGATGGAACAATGAATGCATAAAACTACACACTCATTGTTCCATTCAATTATTTATTATTTTTCTCTACATCTTTCATGATGTATTCATTTGCTTTGAAACCTCTAAATCTAGTCCAATAATCTCTATCCACTTCTTGAATTTGACCCTTTTTATAAGCACTTAACTCTTTCCAAAGTTCTTTGTTTTTCCATTCATCAGTAATCGGTTTATCTTTATCAGAAGTAATAATTAATTTATCCGAATTTACTTTAGATAATGTTTCTAAGTTTACTTCTTCATACGCTTTATTAGATTCGATCGCATTTTTCATGCCCATTTTCTCTAATAGTTGGCCTACATAAGAATGCGAGGTATGTGCTTGGAATGCATCTTCACGCGCAACAGCAATCATAACTTTTTCATCTTTATTAGAAGCTTTTTCATTTTTTGATTTAGCTTCTTTTAATTTATCTTCTAAATCATCCAACATCTTTTTGCCTTCATCTTCTTTGCCCATTGCAGTTGCTACTTTTTCAAATGAAGCATTTACATCGTCAAAGCTTGCTTCTCTACTCTTTAAAATCATCGTTGGTGCGATTTTCTTAAGATCTTCATAAATGCCTTTATGTCTTTGAACATCTGCAATAATTAAATCTGGTTTTAATGAACTAATCGATTCTAAGTTAGGTTGTTTACGTGTACCTACAGAAGTATATTTCACTTCTTCTCCATATAACTTCTTAATAATTTCTTTTTTATTGTCATCAGCGATACCAACTGGTGTCGAACCTAAATTTTTAACAGCATCAGCAAATGAATATTCTAATACAACTATATTTTTAGGTTTATCTTTAAGTTTAACCGTACCCAATTCATCTTTAATTTCTATTGATTTTTCTTGTTTAGGTTCCTCACCTTTCGCCTCTTTATCTTTATCATTTGATTTATTACTATCACTACAAGCTGTTAAAAATAACGCACTAGCAACAAGTAACATAACTAATAATCTCTTATAATTATTCATATTTTTCCTCCTTTTATAATTGATAACCGTTATCAATTATAAAATATATGGAAATAAATGTCTATATGTTTTGATATAAAATTCTGAAAATACTATCGTTTCAATTAAATATCAATATTTTTATTCAACAACATTACAAGAAGTTTATTTTTTCTATATAAAAATAAATAAAAAATACGCCTGCGTATGTATTACAAGCGTATTTTTATACAATTTATCTCTTATGAATTTGTTTCATTATTAGTGTTTTTAATTAAATATTTCTTTTCAATATAACTGTGAACGAATCCAATGATAGTGTAAATAATAATATAAAAAATACTCAAATTACTATTAGACTTCCAAAATAGAATAAAATATGATAATGCGATACACATTATTATGATAGCTAGTCCCATTTTAAATAACATACTCAAAACCTTGTATTTTATATATTTTTTTATTGAACATTATAAATATAACTAGTGCTACAATCCCATATATGAGAACACCAATAAAACTTTCCCAATAATTACTATAGTATACAGTCACACCTAGTAATAAGAATATTATTGATTGAAATATTCTATATTTTACGGATACCAATGGTTTACGTTGATATCTGGCCATCCTAAAATCAGAGGCGATAAAAAACAATGAATATAAACAAGTCGATAACGTGATCACAATTGAATAAGCAAATTGTATATCCAACTTCGAACTTAATATAAAATAAACTAATAGAATGGCGAACCCTAATATATGTCTACAGTCATCTATAAAAATTGCTAACTTCATTTTATTCATTGGTAATTCAATCACCTTTCAAATGCTTTTGTTTTAATATCAATGCTTTTAAGAAACTTTTCTATTTTCTGTTGTTGTTTACCACTAACTTTATTGCTATCTGGTATTATATCTTTCACTTCTTTAAATGGGATTTCACCGTCATTAGCCTTTTTTTCCATTTGTTGAATACTATTGTCAAGTTTACTTAAAGTATCATTATAGGCTGTAAAGTACTCACTTATTCTATATGTATCTTTTTTGTATTCGCTTGGTAATTCATTATTTTTTAAATAATTAGAGAAGTTTTGATCATTCTCGTCTAACAATTTACGAGCTTGTTCTAATTGCTTAGTTTCTTCATTTGTTAAATTTTGTTCATCCCATACTTTTTCTTCAATTTTTGAAGTCACATTATATACTGATTCATTTGTATTAAGGTATTTTTGAATACTTTTCTTCACATCATCTTTAGTTAATGATTGATTGTTTTCATCTGATTGAAATACATCTTTAGGCAATTTTGCTTTTTCTTCTTGTTTTGATTTTACAATTTTACCTGAATCACTTTTCTCTGATGAATCCGTCTCTTTGTTGCTATCATTTGAGCATCCTATAAGCGTTAGAGTAATCATGATGCTAAATAGTGCTATTATGTATTTATTCATTTTATATACCTCCACAATATATGATTATGCAATTAAAAACTTTATATATTTCTTTAATTACTTAAATTATAACATAATATGTAAAATCTCAAACCTTGATTAAAAATTTTATAATATCAAAAACTAAAAATTCTTAAAATTCAGTACATTTTTACTTTCTATAATGATATACTAATTAAAGCTTTCTATAAGAGTTCATTTTGCATAGAAAGTTTTTGTTTAACATTATTTGTAAGCGCTTAATTAAAGAGGGGGATCATTCATGGAAGAAGCAAATACAATGTTAACAATTGTGGGGCTTATTATTATAATATCCATTGTCACAATGTTAATTTTTAAAAAGGTCAGTCCAGTAGTCGGTATGACAATAATACCTATTATTGGCGCATTAGTTCTTGGACATGGTTTCGGAGATATACGAAAATATGTAGATTCTGGTTTTGATCAAGTATTTAATGTAGCAGTAATGTTTATTTTCGCGATTATATACTTTGGAATTATTTCAGATAGCGGCTTATTTAGGCCGTTAGTTAAAGGCATGATTAAATTAACACGTGGAAATATTATTATCGTAGCAATTGTCACAACCATTATTGGTACTTTTGCACAACTTGATGGTGCTGGTGCCACTACTTTCTTATTAGCGATTCCTGCTTTATTACCTTTATATAGAACACTTAAAATGAGTCCTTATTTATTAGTGTTACTACTTGCGCTAAGTGCCGCTATTATTAACATGGTGCCTTGGGGCGGACCAATGGCTCGTACTGCTTCAGTTCTAAAAGTAGATAATATTAATCAACTTTGGTACAACATCATACCTATACAATTAATAGGCATCGTCTTAGCAATTCTATTTGCTATTTATTTAGGCTTAAGAGAAAAGAAACGTATTGCAAGAGAATTTCCTGATGAAGAAACAATTAAAGTAGACATGAATGAAATTATTAAAAATTATCAAAAAGATCAAGAAGAAAATGCTTCAATTAAAGGTGAAGCTAAAAAACATACTTATATTCTTTGGCTCAATCTTATACTTACAATTATTATAGTTGCAATGATGTTATTAGACATCGTTCCACCAGAATTAGCATTTATGATTGGTGTCGGTATTGCATTACCATTAAACTTCAGAGATGTTGACGAACAAATGGATCGCTTACGTGCACACGCACCTAATGCTTTAATGATGGCCGCGGTTATTTTAGCTGCTGGTGTATTTTTAGGTATTTTAAATGAAACAGGCATGTTAGAATCAATCGCGTTATCATTAATTGATATAATACCAACAGCAGTTGGACCTTATCTACATATTATAATTGGTATGCTAGGTGTTCCATTAGATTTATTAACTAGTACAGATGCATATTACTTTGCTGTGTTACCAATTGTAGAATCAACTGCAAGTCAATTTGGTGTACCTTCACTTTCAACAGCCTATTCATTAATGATAGGAAACATAATCGGTACATTCGTTAGTCCATTTTCACCTGCTCTTTGGTTAGCAGTCGGGCTAGCTGAAATTAATATGGGTAAATATATTAAATACGCATTCTTCTGGATTTGGGGATTTTCAATCGTTATGCTATTTATCGCAATTTTACTAGGTATCGTAACAATTTAAATATAAAACTCGTATTTAATAAATAATAACCACCTTGGGATATAAGTCCCTAAATCAAAATAATGCTCCTAACCCTTTAGTTTAATCTACTAAGGATTAGGAGCATTTATTTTGATATGTGATTTGTTTTATATTATGGATTTACTACGTTGTTAATTACATAATATAAGAGGCTGAGCAATTATTTTAGCCCAGCCTCTTTATTTGGATTCTTCAATATTATTTATCAGAGTCTGCTTTGTCTTCAACTTTTCTTAAAGTTTTTTCTGCGAATGACTTACCACCGATACCGAATGAAATAGCAAATGCTACTGCAACAGCACCTAAGATAAGTAAGAATGCTACGTTAACAATACTTTGAGCAAAGTTTAATTGATCTAGTGTCATAAATACTGAAACAACAATTACTAAATACTTAACAATTTCTGCTACAAGACCATTGCCTGTAGATTTTTTGATAAGTTTAGATAATAAGTTACCACCAACAAAACCGATTACTAAGATAATAGCTGCTGAGATAACTAATGGTAAGTAACCAATAATTGCTTCACCAATTGTATTTAACACTTGTAAGTTTACAGTGTGTAAAGCTTCAACAACAAAGAATAAACCAATTATTGTTGTAAGAATCCAGCCTGTAGCTGAAGGAATATCTATACTTTCTTTGTTTTCACCAAAATTAACATAATGGTTATAACGACTAACATTTAAATTAGTTAATAAGTTTTTAACTAATGTACCTAATACTTTAGCAATAAA
Organism: Mammaliicoccus sp. A-M4; assembly: GCF_022386955.1. NCBI lineage: Bacteria > Bacillati > Bacillota > Bacilli > Caryophanales > Staphylococcaceae > Mammaliicoccus > Mammaliicoccus sp. A-M4. Next base: position 176,618 of record NZ_JAJNHH010000002.1, on the reverse strand, counting down.
TAAACCAACTATTAGTATTATTACTGCTACTATAACTCTAGGTAAGAAGTTTAAAATACTATCCATCATATTTTTAATAGGTGTTGATACTGATGTCATATTTAATGCATCAAACACTGATGGCAAGAATAATAGGAAAATAATGAAGTAAGCTAGTTTGCCGAATGTTTGAATTAAACCTTCTGATTCAGATTTACCACTACCTGCTTCAGTTAATCCTTTTTTCTCTAACCATTTTTCAAATCCAATAGCTCTTAAGCCTTTTACAATAATCGTTTTAACAATTACTGCAATAATCCAAGCTACGATTAATAAAATAATCGCACTAATTAAATTTGGAATAAATCCAATAATGCTATCTAATGCATTCATAAATGAATCTGTAATTTTACTCATATATATATCCTCCTTTTTTAGTATGTTACCCTAGTATTATATTAATAATCATATTTTTATTAATAATTCTAAAAAAACTTTAAAAAAATTTAATCTCGTTGTTTATTCTTAAATTCCAAAGAATTAATATCCTAATATATTAAAGTGTATGTAATCGATATATAAAATAAAAACCATATTGCGATATTCATTTATCGCAATATGGTTTTTATAAATCTTTTATCATACGGGTTTCACGTAAAACAACACCATGTTCACTTAATTCTACTTTTCCATCTTTTTTAAACCCACACTTCTCATAAAAATTCACTGCTTGTAAATTATCTTCAATTACCCACAGACTTAATTGATCATATTCCTGTTTCATTTTCTTCTCAGCTTCTATCATTAATTGAGTACCTACACCTTGATTTTGATATGCTTCAAGTAAATAAATGACGAGTATTTCTCCACAATTTTCACTAGTATCATCATCTTTATCTTTAGCATACATTAAAAAACCTACTATTTTATTATCTATTTCAGCAACAATACAAGGTGCATTAAATTTATAATGATTTTCTATGTAAGACTCCAAAGTAATTTCATCTAAATAACTCTCAGGAATAATTCCTTTATACGTTGAAAGCCATGACTCATAATGCACTTTAGCTAATTCTTCAACATCAGATTCTTTCTTCTCTCGTAATAACATAATAATATCCCCCTTTTTGTTATCTTGATAATTCTAATTTAAATTTATATTTTTTAGGATGATACAATACCTCAGAATATTCAAATATTTCATCATTACTTAATATAGAATGTGCTCTTAATTCTAATAAAGGAGTATTAGATTTTATATTAAAAATTTCCATTGTATCTTCACTTGGTAACCTAGGTATAAACTCTTCTACCCTTTTTTTTATAACATATCCCTTTTCTTTTAAATAACCATATTTTGATTTAGTCATGGCTTCAACAGAAAGATCAGGAAATAGTTCAAACGGTATATAAGCATTTTCTATAATTAAAACTTCACCGTTCAATTTTCTAATCCTTTTTATGTTATATACTTTTTCTTCTTTGTTGAGATTGAGTATTTCTTGTATTTCATCATTTGGTTTTATAAGTCTAAATTCTATCACTTTGTTTTTAATAGAATCATGATAAGGTTGCATTTCTTCAGTAAATCCTTGTAACTTAAATAAATTATGTTCAAATTTTGGGAAAGCTACATAAGTTCCGCTCCCTTTAATACTGTATAATATTTCTTTTTCTATTAGTCTTGAAATAGCTTTTCTAATAGTTACCCTACTTACTTGATATTTTTCTGATAAAGCCTTTTCAGTAGGTATAACATCTCCATGCTCTAGCCCTTGATTTTTAATATAATCTTGAATATTTTTCATGATTTTTTGATATAAAGGCATTTTCTTATCGCTCATAAAAACCCCTCACCTTCATAGTTTATTTTAACACTTCAAACTCAAAAAGCATACACATTTAAAATATGTATTATATTTGTATTGATTTTTACAATACATATTATATAATGTTACTTGAAAGGGGTTACAAAATAATGAGAAAGAGTAAATTAACAATAGTTGGTGGCGGAAGTACATATACGCTAGGTATATTAATGAGTTTAATTGAAGAATCGAAACATTTACCACTAAGTCATATTACGCTATACGATACAGATACTTCGCGACAAGAAAAGATAGGACGTGCTGCTTCTATATTATTGAAAGAACATTACCCTTCATTAGAAAATTTTAAATACACTTCTAATAAAAAAGAAGCCTTTAAAGATACTGATATTATATTCGTCCAAATTCGTACTGGCGGTCTAACTATGAGAGAAAAAGATGAACAAATACCTATTAAACACGGATTAGTAGGACAAGAAACATGCGGCGCTGGAGGCATGGCTTATGGGTTACGATCAATACCTGATATGATTCAACTTGTCGATGATATTCGTTCATTAAATTCAGATGCTTGGATTTTGAACTATACAAATCCTGCTGCAATTGTTGGCCTAGCATTAGATAAAATCTTCCCTGACGATAAACGATTATTAAATATATGTGATATGCCTATAGCAATTATGAAAAGCTATTCAGACATATTGGAAGAAGATATATGGAATTTAGAAGCTGATTATTTTGGTTTAAACCATTTTGGATGGTTTACGAGTATACGAAATAAGCAGGGTTATGATTATACATCTCAGCTCAAACAACTTATTCTGGATAATGATTTTAAACCTACAGATAAATTAATTGCCAATGACCCTTCCTGGCAAGCTACTTTTAAACAAGCTAAACAAATGATACAAGACTTTAATGAATATCTACCTAACACGTATTTACAATATTATCTTTATCCTAATGAATTATCTAAAAAGGAACCTATGGACAATACTCGAGCTAGACAAGTTATAAATGGACGAGAAAAAGAGGTTTTCACTGACTGCGACGTTATCATTAATCAAAATAGTACTCAGAATATTGATATTTCTGGTGATATACATGGTATATACATGATTCGTATTGCCGCTTCGCTTGTTCATCACTTAAAAGAACGCTTTATTATAATGACAAGGAATGAAGGAATTATTTCTAATCTACCTTATGACGCCCTTGTAGAAGTTCCCGCTTTACTTGGTAACGAAGGTGTAGAGCCTTTTAAAATAGGTGAAATATCTACATTTTATAAAGGATTACTAGAAAATCAATACGCGTATGAAAAATTAATAATCGAAGCTTACTTTGATAATGATTATGAAAAGTTATTGCAAGCCCTTATTTTAAATAGAACTGTCATAGACACGAATAAAGCGAAAGAAGTCTTAAAAGATTTATTTGAAGCGAATAAAGACCATTGGCCCGTTTTAAATAAAAGGGAGGAAACATTATGAAGCTTATCATAAATGCAGATGATTTCGGTTATTCAAATGGGGTAAATTACGGAATTATCGATGCTTTTAAAAATGGCATACTTACTTCAACGACTTGCTTAACAAATATGCCAGGTTTTAACCATGCAATCCAACTTGCGAAAGAAAACCCGAATCTAGGCATTGGCATTCACCTAACTTTAACTTGTGGGAAACCATTAACACATAATTTATATACTTTAGTAGATAGTGATGGAAATTTTAGAGATTTATCTCATTACGAACAAAAATTTTATATAGACACAAATGAACTATACAACGAATGGAAAGAACAAATCGAAAAATTTTTAGAGACTGGAATTACACCTACTCATATGGATACTCATCATCATGTAAATAATTTAGACATAATAGAACCAGTATTTTTAAAATTAGCATCTGAATATCAACTGCCTATTCGAAATAATTTAGGAGATAAAAAGAATTATCCTAATTATAAAATGGTTGATTACTTTGAGTATCACCCTGAAACAATTTTAAACCCTATCGAAATCATCAGAGAGAAATATCAATTATATAAAACTGTAGAAATAATGTGCCATCCAGCATATATAGATAAATTTTTAAGAGATCATTCATCTTTTGTCATGCCAAGAATTGAAGAATTAGATTTATTAACAAGCGAACATGCAAAATCTACTTTTAATAAAGCGAATGGGATAACATTAATCAATTATTCACAATTGTAATGTCAAAGGGGGACATTTGTTATGATGAGATTCTTACAAAAGCTTGGTAAATCAATGCTGATTCCAATAGTAGCTTTACCTGCAGCTGGTATACTTTTTAGAATTAGTTCAGAAGATTTACTGGACTGGAAACTATTTCAAGCATCCGGAGCAATATTTAATAATATTGATATCCTTATAGCAATAGGTATAGCGATGGGGTTATCAAAAACTAAAGATAGAGGAATCCCTGCACTAGCTGGTTTTATTGCAATATCTATACTAAAAGAAGGACTTAATTTACTTGATTCTGATTTAAACATGAGTGTATTTGGAGGACTCATTTCAGGGCTTCTTGCAGCTTGGGTCTACAATAAATTTAAAGATGTAGAACTACCAAAAGTCTTTTCATTTTTCTCTGGAGAGAATTTTCCCATAACTGTAATTATAGTACTTATGTTACCTGTAACAGGTATATGTTTTTTAATTTGGCCTTATGCTCAGTCTTCAATTGATTGGCTAGCTCAATCACTAGTAACTTTAGGAGGACTAGGAGTATTTATAAATGGATTTTTAAATAGATTTTTACTTCCATTTGGATTACACCATGTGTTAAATACTTATATTTATTTTGGTCTGGGAGACTTTAAAACATCAGGAGGAGAAGTTGTTCATGGAGAAGTTACAAGATTTTTAAACGGAGATCCTACAGCAGGTTATTTCCTAAGTGGATATTTTGTCTCAATAATGTTCGGTGTACCTGCCATTGCCCTTGCCATATCCAAAGCAGCAAAATACAATAAACAAAATACAAAAGCTTTAATGGGTTCTGGTAGTTTTACAGCTATAGTCGCAGGTATAACAGAACCTATTGAATTTACATTTCTATTTACCTCGCCATTTTTATACTTTATACATTCTGTATATACTGGATTAGCAGGAATGACCTTATACTACTTGCACATTAGGGAAGGATTCTCTTGGGGTGGCAGCATCATTGACTATGTATTGAACCTAAGTTTATCAGATAAAGGCTGGATGATAATTCCAGTAGGCATAGGATTTTTCATACTTTATTTTATTACTTTTTACTTCTATATTATTAAACGAAAAGTTTCAATAATCGGCCAAATTGAAGACAATAATTTTGATGAAGAAAAGTCCGAAGAAGAAAAAGATTTATCTTTATCGCATAACCAATATCAATATATGTCCAAGAAAATATTAGAAAATATAGGTACTAAAGAAAATGTGATAGAATATGAAAACTGTATCACTAGATTAAGATTAGAACTTAAAGATACCTCACTGATAAACAAAGAAAAAATAATGCAAACTGGCGCTCACGGTGTTGTAATCATTGATAAACATAATGCTCAAATAATTATCGGACCAGAAGTAACTAAACTTGTTAAGGAATTTAATAAAGAAATGGATAACACCTAATTAACATTATTTTATAAAAAAACGCCAAAATCATTTAGATTTTGGCGTTTTTATTACATGTCCATGTCCATATCCATTTCATGTATTTTCATCATAAGACCATGTGGAATATCGTCATGATCTACTATATCTTTTTTATAATAAGTTTTACCGTCATCATTAGAAATAAGTTTTACAAAGTCACCTTTTTTAGGTTTAAAGTCTTCTGTATTCTTAATTTTAACATTTTCTGTTACTTTATTATCTTTTTCACTTACTACTTTTTCAGCTGTAGTGCTATTTTCCATGTAACCATAATAAGTAGATTTTTGTGTTGAAGACATCAACAATACGGCTACAGCGATTGCTACGAGAGCTAAACCAGAAATAAGTGCAATTGCGTATTTTTTATTCATTGAGAAACCTCCCTATCCTCTATAATAAAGCGTTAGTCCAATTTATGAAATGACATAGCCTTAAACTTCTTAAATTCGACATAATTGTAGAAACTAATTTATACATAATATTTTTTCATGAAACTTAAATACTTGCGATAACTTTTAATATTCATCATACTGTACATGTAGAAAATCATAAGGAGTGGAAAAAATGAGCCAAGAACAATTTGATAAAATTAAAAACGGTAAAGGTTTTATAGCAGCACTAGATCAAAGTGGTGGTAGTACTCCAAAAGCATTGAAAGACTACGGTATTGATGAAGATCAATATAATAGTGAAGATGAAATGTTTACACTTGTTCACGAAATGAGAACACGTATCATAACATCTCCAGCATTTAACGCTGATAAAATTTTAGGTGCTATATTATTCGAGCAAACGATGAATCGTGAAGTAGAAGGTAAATATACATCTAATTATTTAGCTGATAAAGGTATTGTACCATTCTTAAAAGTAGACAAAGGTCTAGCTGATGAAGAAAATGGTGTTCAGTTAATGAAACCAATAGAAGGTTTAGACGAACTATTAAAACGCGCTAAAGATCGCAATGTTTTCGGTACTAAAATGCGTTCAAATATTTTAGAAGCAAATAAAGAAGCTATTACTAAAGTAGTACAACAGCAATTTGAAATTGGAAAACAAATTATCGAAGCAGGTTTAGTTCCAATTATTGAACCAGAAGTTAATATCAACGCTAAAGATAAAGAAGAAATTGAAGATATTTTAACTGAGGAAATTGCTAAAGAATTAGATAAATTAAACGATGATCAATTCGTAATGTTGAAATTAACAATTCCAACAAAACCAAATCAATATCAATCATTAATAGAACATCCAAACGTAATTCGTGTTGTTGCCTTATCTGGCGGTTATTCAAGAAATAAAGCAAACGAATTATTAAAAGAAAATGAAGGCTTAATCGCTAGTTTCTCACGCGCATTAGTTACAGACTTATTCGCAGGACAATCAAAAGAAGAATTCGATAAAGGCCTAGCAGACGCTGTAGAATCAATCTACGACGCTTCAGTTAATAAAAATTAATAATTATAAAACTCATATTTAATTTAGTATCAATCATTTTGAATTTCATAAAAATGATTGATACTATTTTTTTATTTTATATGTTAACCGGTTGACATATCGTTTATTTAAATATACACTTCTTTATAGGAAAGCCCTTTCAAGGTTCAGGAGGTATTATTTAATTGCAAATGTTTCAAACTTTTAAGAACAAGTCTTACTTGCAGTCTTCATTTACTTTATTAATATTTTTCGCGTCATGGTCCATTTGGTGGTCATTCTTTCAAATTTGGCTTACCTCAGAAAAAAATGGTCTAGGTTTATCTGGTAGTGAAGTTGGTACGATATATTCAGCCAACTCATTCGTAACTTTAATTCTAATGTTCGCATATGGTATTCTTCAGGATAAATTAGTATTGAAGAGAAGTTTACTTATTTTCTGTGCTACGATGTCAACGTTAGTAGGTCCATTTTTCATATGGATTTATGCACCACTCATTCAAAATCACTTTACGATTGGAATAATAGTTGGTTCACTATTTCTATCTGCTGGCTTCCTTTCAGCCGCTGGTATTTACGAAGCTGTTTCTGAACGTTTAGTCGTTATTTTGATTTTAAATATGGTCAAGCGAGAGCATGGGGTTCGTTTGGTTACGCTATATCAGCTTTAGTTGCAGGATTTTTATTTGTTAAAAACCCAGAGTACAATTTCTGGATAGGTTCAATTTTAGGTTTATTTTTATTATTAAATTTAATATTTTGGAAACCTAAACAAGAAGATAAAGCTAAAGATGAAATTCGCGATGAGGATGTTGATAGTTCTATTCCGAGTTTCAAAGAGATGCTCGATTTACTTAAATTACCCCACTTATGGATAATCGTTATTTTTATTATGTTCTCATGGTCGTTCTATACAATTTATGACCAACAAATGTTCCCGGATTTTTACACACAATTATTCAGTTCACCTGAAACCGGCCAACAAATGTATGGTACGTTAAATTCTATTCAAGTATTTTTCGAAGCTTTAATGATGGGTGTTGTGCCTATCATCATGTATAAATTAGGTGTTAGAAATACTTTATTGCTTGGTGTCTGTGTAATGGTTGCTAGAATCGGACTCAGTGGTGTATTAACTACGCCATTTACGATTTCAATTATTAAAATGATGCATGCTATTGAAGTACCATTATTTATGCTTCCAATGTTTAGATATATTACGCTACATTTTAATCCTAAGTTGTCAGCCACTTTATATATGATTGGGTTCCAAATAGCTGCCCAAATTGGACAAGTTATATTATCAACACCTTTAGGAACGCTAAGAGATAACATAGGATACAGCAACACATTTTTAGTGATTTCAGGAATTGCTTTAATATCAGGAATTTTTGCGATATTCGCATTTAAAAAGGATGACGAAGATGTTTATGGTGATCCATTTACTCGTCAAAATCAAATAAAAAAGAAAGAGGTATAATTGACATGACAAATGAACAAATACAATTAACAGATGATAGATATAGGTTAGGCTACCACGTGATGGCCAAATCTGGTTGGATTAATGATCCTAATGGATTTTGTTATTTTAATGGCTATTATCATATTTTTTATCAACATTATCCATATAGTGCAGAATGGGGTCCAATGCATTGGGGACACGCAAGAAGTAAGGATTTAGTACACTGGGAAGACTTACCGATAGCACTTGCTCCGGGTTCTCCAGAAGATAAAGATGGTTGCTTCTCAGGAAGTGCTATTGTTAAAGATGATACTTTATACTTATTCTATACAGGTCATCACTACTATGGCGATGGTGACCCAGATAACTTCTGGCAAAACCAAAACATGGCTTACAGTAAAGATGGTATAAACTTTACTAAATACGAAAATAATCCAGTAATTGCTTCTGAGCCAGAAGATAATACTCATCACTTTAGAGACCCTAAAGTTTGGAAAGAAAATGATAAATATTATATGGTACTAGGAAGCCAAGAAAAAGATGGTCTAGGTAGAATTATTCTTTATAAATCTGACGATTTATTAAATTGGGAATACATTGGTGCACCAAGTAAATCTAAAGGATTAAAAACAGAAGGCTTTATGTGGGAGTGCCCTGATGTATTTAGATTAGATGGCAAAGATATTTTATTATGTTCACCTCAAGGTATAGACAAAGAAGAGAAAAAATATTTAAACTTATTCCAAAATGGTTATTTTGCTGGTCAATTTAATGACGACAACACAGAGTTTAATAGAGGTAATTTCCAAGAATTAGATTTTGGACATGATTTCTATGCAGCTCAAACAACTCAAGCTCCTGATGGTCGTAGAATCCTCATTGCTTGGATGGCGATGTGGGAAAGCGACATGCCTGAAAAAGAAGATGGCTGGGCTGGAGCATTAACTTTACCAAGACAACTACACATTAAAAACGAAAAAATATATATGAAACCTGTTAAAGAATTGAAATCACTACGAAATGAAAAACTAAATTCAGACAGCACAGAATTAAAAGATGACCTTTTATTAATAGACGATTCTTCTCATGTAGAAATTAATTTAGAACACAAATTCACATCAGAACAAAATGCTGAAACATCATTTTATTTAACTGATAAAAATGGAAATAGCATTTTAAACTTGAAATATAATTCTAACACTAATGAATTTGAGTTATATCGCAAAGATACAGATGATACAAGATATGCCAACATTCTTAGCGATGACAAAGTTAACTTGCGCATATTTATCGATACAAGTTCTATAGAGATATTCATTAATGACGGAGAATCTGTGTTCACAGAAAGATATTATTTAGAAGAAAATCCACAAGTTTGGATAAATGCTTCAGACTCAGTTTCAACGAACTACGAAATTTATGAACTAAATAATCAAGCAATCAAATTCTAATATACGTATTTACAAAACCATCAAAGTTTTCACTTTTAGTGTCTACTTTGATGGTTTTTTCGTTTATATAACACACCATGTTTATAATCCAGTATGATTTTCATTTAGTATTTAACGATACAAATACTAAATGTTTGATATAATGATGAATAATGAATTTCAATACTATGGCGAAAGGATTAAAATATGAAACCTAAATTAGATGATGTTGCTAAATTAGCCAATGTATCAAAAACTACAGTATCTAGAGTATTAAATAAACGTGGCTATTTAAGTCAAGAAACAATCGATAAAGTATACGATGCTATGGAAAAATTAAACTATCAACCTAACACTGTCGCACGTCAGCTTTATAATAAAAAGACTAATATTATAGGCCTATTATTCCCTGCAGTAAGTAATCCTTTCTTTGGAGAACTTGTAGAAGAATTAGAGAAAAAGCTATATTCCCAAGGTTATAAAGTTATAATTGGGAACTCAATGAATGATCCTGAAAAAGAGAAAAATTATTTAAATCAACTTTTATCAAATCAAGTCGACGGTTTAATCGTTGGTACACATAACCAAAATATTCAACAGTATCAAAATGAAAACCTTCCTATAGTAGCAATCGATAGAATTATGAACCAAGACATACCAGTAATCGAATCTGATAATTACTCAGGCGGTAAACAAGCTACAGAAAGATTAATTCAAAAAGGTGCTAAAAAAATCATACATACAACAGGTCCAGATACTTTAGATACACCTGCAAACAGAAGACGAGAAGCATATGAAGAAACAATGACATATCATGGACTTCAACCTATTCACTATTCTGTAGATTTTAATATCTCTTACACAGAGAAAACTGGAATCTTCAACCAAATATTTATAGATCACCCAGATGTAGATGGTGTATTCGCTTCAAACGATGTAGACGCGTTACTTATCATGCAAATTGCTAAAAAGTTCAATAAAAACATTCCTGAAGATTTACTTATTGTCGGATATGATGGTTCTAAAATTATGCGTAATATGTTTCCAAACTTAACAACAATAGTCCAACCTATTGAAGAAATAGCCAATAAAGCACTTGAAGTCTTAAATCTAAGGCTTGAAAAACAAGAAACACTATCTGAATATATACTTCCTGTTTCAATTTGGAATGGAAGTACATGTTAATAGTAAGTATGAAGGAGTCTGAGACATTTTTTATGTCTTAGGCTCCTTTTTTGAACTTATATTGACAATTTTCACTTTATATTTTATCATTTAAGTAAATACTTAAATGATTAATTGAAAGGAAAGGTGGGGTTCATGAGAGACATATTTAAAGCTTTATCAGACAAGACAAGGCGAGATATTTTAGAAATGCTTAAAGATGAGAAACTAACAGCAAGTGAAATAGCAGAACAATTTGATATGAGTCAAGCAAGTGTATCGCAGCACCTTAAAATTCTTAAATTTAATGACTTAATATATGCTGAACGTAAAGGTAAATATATCTATTACCATTTGAATTTATCAGTATTTGAAGAAGCAATTAACTGGATTATTAAGTTTAAAAACTAAAATATAAAGGAGTTTTATTATGAAAGACATATTAAAAAACACAAAAACCGCCATTTTCATCATTGGAGTAGCTATATTAACGTGGTTGATTTCATTCGCTTACTTACCAGATTCTATACCTATGCAATACAGTAATAATGGCTCAGTAAATTGGATAGCTAATAAGTATATTGCTGCCTTAATAATGATAGCCGTTATGATATTTTGTTATTTAACGTTTATATTTTCTACAAAAAAAGATCAAAAAAGGAAGAATTATTCAAACTTAGTTAATTTAGACCAATTTTTCTCTTCTTTAACACAAGGATTTTTATATATCATTTCTCTTATTATGATATTTAATGCACTTGGTCAGAACATTTCTATCAACTATATTATCCCGCTTGTATTAGCTGTAATTCTTATCATTATTGGTAACTACTTACCTAAATTACCACAAAACAAAAGTTTAGGTATCAAAAATAAATGGACTCTAAAAAGTGAAAAGAATTGGAAACAAACTCACCGATTTACATCTCGAATATATATTATCGTTGGACTTATATATTTATTACTCGGGGTATTTGGTAAAATTAATTCGTTCGTTACAATACCATTAGTTATCGCCCTCGTTATCGTGCCATACTTATTTTCATATATTAATTATTCAACAGCTAAATAAAATAATCATCCCTAAAAGTTTATTTTTGGTTCAACTTTTGGGGTGCACTTCATACTTGGATTATTGTCGTCGTTAATCCAATAACAATATCAATTCTTGCTTTTTTGATCTCTCCCATCCCCAAAATGAGCTAAAGATTTATCTCTCTAGCTCGTTTTATTTTTAAACTTTCATCAAACCTGATAAATGATTTCTTTTAAATGTTGCCAAACATCATATAATTGTAGCCACATCGCAACGTGCAACATGATGACTAATATACAAGCGATAATATGAATAATAGCGTATTTTTCTTTTATATTTATTATTTTTTCAATTATAATCACAAGTGCGCATATCATGATAAGGATAGATAAATATGGTGCTATGATATAAATCATATCTAAAGCTGTATTATATAAACTTACTTTCCATGTGTTGAACCTAAAGAAATAAGCCATACCAAAAAATATAACTAAACAAGCTATAATCACAATAATAGTAGCTAATGTCGCCTTTCTCTTTACATGAACCATTTCGCCCATTGCTAACTTTAATGGATGATATACAACAACATGTACAAATGGATATACAGAAATTATGAGTAAACATAACCATAACCAGTTCACTACCACACCCCCAAAAGTGTATATGTACAATTAACTGTATATAAATGCGATATATAAAGCAATACCAAAAAGAGCTTAAGAAATAAATCCCAAGCTCAAAATAATTATTCTAATCCCTTAGATATTTACTTTACAATTAAAACTGGTATTTTTGATCGTTTGGCTACTTTATGAGAAACACTACCCATCATCATTTCTTGAAAATTATTCAAGCCTCTTGTCCCTAGTACTATAATTTCATGTTGATGACTATTTGCTTCATTAATGACGGTTTGTGCTGGTTCTCCATGTTTTATTTTGATTTTATGTTTTATATGATTTTCTTCTAGAAATTGAGTAATTTGTGAAAGTTTTTCTTTTTGTTGCTGATTTGAATTTGCCCCATGTAAAATCACTGTTTTTGATTCATCTATTTCTACTACATTTAATACTGTTACGTGAGCTTCTGATTCTGCAATATTTAATATTTGTTGAGCTGCTCTATAACTATTTTCTGATCCATCGGCAGCTAATAAAATAGATTTATACATGTTACTCTCTCCTTTGTATATTAGTTTAAATGTCTTTCATTTAATTGACTAAGTTCAGAGATGATTTTTCTACTATCAGCATTTAATTGTTTAACGTATACACTATTTTGTTTATCTTCAAACTTTTTAACTATGGTATCAATTGCATCAACTGCTGAATCATCCCATAAATGTGCATCTGTAAAGTCTAATTCAATATGACTGTTTTCGATTGTAAAATCTAATTGCTCCATCATTAAATCTATCGAAACAAAAAATATTTGTCCTTTAAAATAATATAAATAACTTTTATCTTGTTGGTTTAATTCTACTCTAACGTTAGATATTTTTGTAGCAAAGAACAATGCACTGAAAATGACACCTACAACGACACCAATTGCAAGATTATTTGTGAACAAAACGATAATAACTGTGAGTAACATGACTACTGCATCAGATTTTGGTGCTTGTTTAATATATTTAAATGATTGCCAATCAAATGTACCAACCGATACCATTATCATAATACCTGCTAGTATAGGCATTGGGATTTGCACGACGATATCTCCTAATACAATAATAAGAAAAATAAGGACGATGCCTGCTGTAAACGTTGATAAACGGCTGTTAGCACCAGATCTAACATTTATTATAGATTGTCCAATCATAGCACAACCACCCATACCACCAAATAAACCTGTAATCACGTTTGCTATACCTTGTCCACGTGACTCTTTATTTTTATTACTATAACTATCAGTAGCATCATCTACTATTTTTGCTGTTAACAAGCTTTCAACTAGCCCAACAACAGCCATTGATAATGAAAATGGGAAAATAATTTTAAAAGTTTCTACATTAAATGGAACATCTGGTATAAGAAAATGAGGAAAAGCTCTCGTTATAGAACCTAAATCTCCTACTGTTCTTACATTTGCTCCGGTATACATATAAAGAGCAGTTAAAATGATGATTGCAATTAAAGGTGCTGGAATAGTTTTGAAGAATTTTGGAACAATATATACGATTAATAAAGTAATAATGAGATACATATAAGTACTAATTGATATACCGAATATATGTTCAAGTTGAGACATAAATATTAAAATAGCTAAAGCATTCACGAAACCAATCATTACTGATCTAGGTATAAATTTCATAAGCCTACCGATTTTGAGAATCCCTAATATTAACTGTATAATACCCATAAGTATTGTTGCAGCAAATAAATATTCAACGCCATGATCTCGAACTAGTGGTGTAACAATAAGAGCCACTGCACCAGCAGCACCTGAAATCATAGCAGGACGACCACCTACTATAGATGTAGTAGTCGCAATAATAAATGCTGCATAAAGCCCCACCATAGGGTCTACACCTGCTATAATTGAAAAAGCTATTGCTTCAGGTATAAGTGCTAAAGCCACTACAATACCTGCTAGAATGTTTTTACTAGGATTTGAAAACCATTCTATTTTTAAATTTTCAAACATAATCTAAACTCCTATTTTTATATTTTTAATAAAGTCATTATAAACAAAAGAGTTTCAAATGTATACCTTTTTGGAACTATCGAGGTGAAATATATGAAGTATGGTTATACAAGACCAGTAGAAATTTATGATTCTTTAGAACAACAAAAATTAAAATTATCCAATCAAGTTGATAAATTAATTGAAGAATCGCATTCTAACCCAGAAAACCGTAAAGAATTAAATTCTTTATTTTATAGTAAGTTAAACGATGGCGACCATTTATACATTACCGATTTATGTATTCTAGCTGATTCAGTTTCACAACTTGAAGAACTTATACAAATTGCCCAAGAAATAAATGTTACTATTTTTGTTGAGAACATTAACCTTACAATTAGCCCGGATTATCATACGACTTTTATCGAATCGCTCAGCAAAGTGATTCAATTTCAAAATGATATCATCAAATTTAGAACAAAAGTTGGTATGGAGAAGGCCAAGACGAGTGGTAAACGCATTGGTCGACCTCAACGAGATGACATTAATTTAAAAAACGCGATAGAAATGTACCACTCTAAAAAATATACACTAGAAGAAATTAAAGCAGAAACGAACATTAGTAGAGCCACTCTATATAGACATTTAAATAAATAATATAGTTTTTCATAAATAAATGAGGCTGAGCTCTAATTCATCAGTATTATTACTGAATGATTTTTGGCTCAGCCTCATTTTATTTTTTGGTTTTTATGATTTATATTTTCTTTTATTTTATTACGCCAGCATCTTTAGGATGTACGCCATGTATATAGTAATCTATTTCTTCTGGTTCTAATGGTTTTCTTCCTCTTATGATGTCTGCTGCTTTTTCTGCTAACATTAACACTGGTGAATGTATATTTCCGTTAGTTGTACGCGGCATTGCTGATGCGTCTACTACACGTAAGTTTTCCATTCCATGTACTTTCATTGTTAATGGGTCTACAACTGCCATAGGATCTGAAGCAGGTCCCATTTTCGCACTACATGATGGGTGTAATGCTGTTTCAGCATCTTTTTTAACCCAATCTAGGATTTCTTCATCTGTTTGTACAGATGGTCCTGGTGATATTTCACCATCATTGAAAGGTTTAAGTGCTGGTTGTGCTAATATTTTTCTTGCTATTCTTATTGCTTCAATCCATTCTTGTTCGTCTTCTTTTGTCGATAAGTAATTGAAGACAACTTTTGGTTTTTCAAATGGATCTTTAGATTTAATTTTCAAACTACCTCTTGAATTTGAATACATTGGCCCTATATGTACTTGGAAGCCGTGTTCAGTATCTGCTTTTTGTCCATCATAGCGTACTGCTAAAGGCAAGAAGTGGAACATTAAGTTAGGATATTCTACTTTATCGTTAGATCTTACAAATCCTCCACCCTCAAAATGGTTACTAGAAGCTGGACCTGTACGACCAAATATCCATTGCAAGCCAATGAAAGGCATCTTAAGTTTATTTAAGCTTGGTTGTTGTGAAACAGGTTTAGAAGATGCATGTTGTACATATACTTCTAAGTGGTCTTCGAAGTTTTCACCTACACCAGGTAAATGAACACGTGTTTCAATACCTAATGAATTTAAGTGTTCTGAATCACCTATACCTGATAATTGTAATAATTGTGGCGTATTGAAAGCACCACCACATAATATAACTTCTCCAGCTCCTACTGTATGTTTCTTACCATTTTTCTTATAAGTCACACCAGTAGCTTTTCTACCTTCATAGTTAATTTCTGTAACGAACGCACGTGTTTGAACAGTTAAATTTTTTCTCTTCATTGCTGGTCTCAAATATGCTGTTGATGCAGAAACTCTTCTACCATTGTGAATTTGGCTGTCAAAAGGTCCAAATCCTTCTTGTCTAAATCCGTTAACATCAGGTGTTTTGTTATATCCCGCTTGTACACCTGCATCAAAGAATGCTTGGAATAATGGGTTCTTTGCTGGGCCTCTTCTTAATTTAATTGGACCATTTTTCCCTCGGAATTGATCAGACTTATCGGCACCAAATGTTTTTTCTAATTTTTTAAAGTAAGGAAGACAGTTAGCATATTTCCATGTTTCCATTCCTTCAACTGAACCCCAACCTTCATAGTCTAATGGGTTACCTCTTTGATAAATCATACCATTGATAGAACTTGATCCACCAAGCACTTTACCTCTTGTATGTGATACTTTTCTACCACCCATATGAGGTTCTCCTTCAGTTTCATACTTCCAGTCGTAAAAACGATTACCTGAAGGATACATTAATGCTGCTGGCATTTGAATAAGTAAATCCCAAGGGTAGTCACTTCTTCCTGCTTCCAAAACTAAAACTGTTTTATCTTTATCTTCACTTAATCTACTTGCTAATACTGAACCGGCACTACCTCCGCCGATAATAATGTAATCATAAGATTTTTTCATCATGTTATCCTCCTGCATTTTACACTTCATTGTTGTATTTTATTTACTAAACCAATTAACCGGTTCAGGTTTTGTATTGGTAAATATATGTTTTGAAATTAAATATTCTTCTAATCCTTCTTTACCTAATTCTCTACCAATTCCTGATTGCTTATAGCCACCCCACGGTGCTTGAGCAAAATATGGATGGAAATCATTTATCCAAACTGTTCCCATTTTCAATTTATTAGCAACTCGATTTGCTTTAGCTATATCTTCAGTAAATACACCACCAGCTAAACCATAAATAGAATCATTTGCTAAACGTATAGCTTCACTTTCATCAGAGAACCCTTCGATTGTAACGACAGGTCCAAACACTTCTTCTTGGACAATTCTCATAGAAGTATCACAGTTTGTTATAACTGTCGGTTCAAAGAAAAAACCATCCTTTAAGTCTTCTCTATCTGGTCGCTTACCACCAACAGCAATTGTTGTACCTTCTTCTTTAGCGACTTCTATATATTTTTCAACTTTATCTCTATGTTCACTAGAAATAAGTGGTCCCATTTCTGTATCTTTATCAAAACCATTACCTAGTTTGATTTTTTTCACTCGATTAATAAAAGCTGTTTCAAATTCATCTTTAATGTCGTTGTGAACAATAATACGAGAACCCGCAGAACAAACTTGTCCAGCATGGAAATACCCGCCATTTAATGCTTGATCTACCGCTAGTTCAATGTCAGCATCTTCGAAAATAACATTAGGATTTTTGCCGCCAAGCTCTAACGCAATGTTTGTAACATGATCTGCAGCTTTTTTCATAATATGTTTACCTGTTTCAATTCCACCTGTAAATGAAACCAAATCTACATCTTTATGTGATGTTAATGTATCTCCTACTTCTGAACCTTTACCAAGAACTAAATTGATAACACCTTTTGGAATATTAGCTTCTTCCATTAATTCGAAAATTTTAATAGTCGTTAACGGTGTGATTTCACTTGGTTTGATTACTAACGAACAACCCGTCACGAGTGCCGGAGCTATTTTCCATGAAGCTTGTAGTAATGGATAGTTCCAAGGTGTAATTTGAGTTACAACCCCAACTGGCTCTTTCACTACTTTACTTTCTGAATTAGGGATAGGTGATTCGATAATTTCACCACCATCATTACCTCCTAGACCAGCAAAATACATAAACACATTATGAATATCATCCATGTCAGCATATGATTCTTCTAGTGTTTTACCTGTATCTAATGTTTCAAGCTCTGCTAATTCATCTTTGTTTTCTTTAATTAAATCAGCGATTTCTCTTACTTTTTGACATCTATTTTCACTTGTTTCATCAGCCCACACACCAGATTCAAAAGCATTTTTAGCTGCTTGAATAGCTTTAGCCGCATCTTCTGCTGTACCTTCCGAAACAGTTAGAATTACTTCCTGATTATATGGATTTACGATGTCGCGAGTAGCATTATTTGAAGCTTCTACCCACTGGCCATCAATATATTGACGCGTAGACAAATTATTTACATATCCCATAAAACTTACCTCCGTTAACTTTGTTAAATTTTTATTTAACGAACTTTACAAACTTATGTTAGCATATAAATTGAAAGGTCGTCAAATTACCTTTAATATTTGGAGCATGGCGTATCACTGTATTTCAAATAGACAAGCTAAACAAAAGCAACTACAATGTAAAAGAATTCATGATACAATTAAAGTAATTATTGGAGGTGTAGGTAGTGGCAAGTTCAGATAACTACAAAAAACAATTAGACCAAGCTAAAGATATCGTAATAAATGGCATCGGGGAGACGATGGATTTATACGGTGTTAATAGAAGTGTTGGCAACCTATATGGCACAATGGTTTTCCAAGGTAGTATGACACTAGATGAAATGCGGGAACAACTTCAAATGAGTAAACCGAGCATGAGTGCCGGCGTGAAGAAACTACAAGAGTTCGATCTTGTAAAACAACAATTCACTAGAGGCAGTAGAAAACAACACTTCATGGCTGAAAAAGATTTTTTCATATTCTTTAACAATTTCTTCCCTAAAAAATGGGATAGAGAAATTACGATTAATATGGATTCACTAAAAGAAGCAGTGGTATTACTCCAAAAAATTATTGATGCAGATGATGTTGACGCAGAAACTAAAGAGGATGCGATTGCTATTCACACACAACTAATAGAGTCCAAAAATTATTACAAGTGGCTCTCAAATATTAGTGAAGCCTTCAAAACAGGAGAAATTTATAAATACTTCCCAATACCAGAAGACGAAAACGAAGATTAATTTCAAATAAAAGCTCTACCCATTAGTTCGGATATCTAATGAGTAGAGCTTTTTTTATGTATCGTCTCGGTGTCGCGAGATATTGAATGTTGCACGTGATGACCGGCTTGCAACATTACATCCAATTACATTCTGAATCCAATAAAAACAGAGAACATCCTTTACCGTCTCAGGAGGTCCTCTGTTTTCTATCTTATGGATTATTATTTAATATATTATTTAAGGGTTGCTTACTTGCCTAGGGGTATGGTTTCGTCTCTCAAGCTTCTTACTTACAAATATTTATGTTCTTTCAAATAAGCTACTATTTCTTCTACCGCTTCTTCTACGCTATGTTGTTCTGTATCTATTATAATTTCTGGATTAGATGGTTCTTCGTATGGTGCGTTGATTCCAGTAAATTCTTTAATTTCTCCGCTTCTTGCTTTTTTGTACAGACCTTTAGGATCTCTTGCTTCACATTCGTCTAAACTGCATTTTGTATATACTTCTATAAACTCTCCATCTTCTAATATATCTCTCACGATATTTCTATCTTCTTCGTATGGAGAAATAAATGCTGTCATTGTGACCACTCCTGCGTCGACCATCAACTTTCCTACTTCGCCTATGCGTCGTATATTCTCTTTTCTGTCTTCAGGACTGAATCCTAAATTTTTATTTAAACCGTGTCTAATGTTGTCGCCGTCTAAACGATATGATGTAATCTTCTGTTCAAATAGTGCTTTTTCTAACGCTACTGAAACTGTAGATTTTCCTGATCCGGATAATCCTGTGAACCATATTACGACGCTTTTATGTCCGTTTCTTTCTTGTCTCTCGGCTTTTGTAACTTCGGAATCATGCCACGTTATGTTAGTAGATGTACTCATACTTTTTATTCGCTCCTTGCAAGATTAATTTTCTTTCAAACCTCTAATTAATACTTCAGCTACTTCTGGTCTTGAAAATTCTTTCGGTAATTGTTCACCGTTGCGTAATTTCTCTCGAACTTTAGTACCGCTAAGATGTACATGATTTGATTTATCGTGAGGACAAGTTTTTGCTGTTGTCATGTTTTCACAAATTGTGCAGTAAAATGCATGTTCGAATTTGAATATATTAATATCTATTTCATCTTCATATTGTGTGATTAATTCTTGTGCTTCATAAGTGCCATAATAGTCACCTACACCAGCGTGATCACGACCCACTATAAAATGCGTACAACCATAGTTTTTACGTACTAAAGCATGTAAAATCGCTTCTCTAGGACCTGCATAGCGCATTGCTGCTGGGTATATTACCAATCTTGCTCTATCTTCTGGGAAGTAGTGTTTTAAGATAACTTGATAACTTTCCATTCGAATGTCCGCTGGTATGTCATCTGACTTTGTTTCTCCAACTAATGGATTTAGCAATAAACCGTCTACCGATTCTAAAGCTATTTTTTGAATATATTCATGTGCGCGATGCACAGGATTTCTCGTTTGGAATCCTACTACTGTCTTCCATCCTAATTCTTTAAAAAGTGCTCTAGTCTCTGTAGGATCTAAATGAAAATCATTAAATTCGTCATGTTTAGGACGAGCCACTAATTGAATAGGACCAGCTAAATAAACATTTCCTTTTTCATATACACGTTTAACGCCTGGGTGGTCCACTTCTGTTGTACCATATACATTTTGTGCTTCTTTAACTTTATCGTAAGTATATTTTTCCTCAAGTTTTATAACGCCATATAAATAGCCATCCTCACCATAAAGTGCAACGTCATCTCCAATTTCTAATTCATCAGCTTCTTCTTCTGTCACTGGTAAAGTAATAGGGATGCTCCATACAAGTCCATTTTCTAGTCGTAAATTGTCTACTACACTTTCATAATCTTTTTGTCCTAGAAAACCTGTTAATGGACTGAAACCGCCTATAGCAATTAATTCCAAATCAGAGATACTCCATGGATTTAAAGTTATCTTCGGAAATGTTTGTGCTGCTTCTATTAATTGTTCTTTTTCGTTACCTTCAACTTGACGATTAATTAATTGACCACCGTGTGGCTTGATAGTTTCGTCTACAGTTTGAGTTGTTGATGTCATCATGCTTCACTCCTATTAGTTAATTTGATCTACTTTACTAGATTTTTGAGTTTGTACATTGAACGGGAATTTTTGATGTTGGTAAAGTGTAAATAATACTAAACCTGCCCATATTATAATGATGCCGATTTTGACGATTGTTATCGTTACAGCACTGTCTACAAAAGCATTTAAAAGTAAATTGCTATTTGTAAATATAATTAGCCCACCTACACATACAGCAAGTATGTATACAGGTAAAGTTTTTACTAACCATGCTGCGAATGGCGCTGCTACTACACCGCCTAAAGCTAAAGCCGCTACAAGTGCGATGTTAATCTGACTCCATCCAAGGAATATAATAAATCCAAGTGAAGTAGAAATCGTGACAAAGAATTCGCTCGTTGAGACTGTTCCAATAACATATCTCGGTTCTATTTTATTTCTAGATAATAGTAACGGAGTGTTAACTGGGCCCCAACCGCCACCACCAATCGCATCTAAAAAACCTGCAATAGCTCCTTGTGGAACAAGTAAAAATCCTGATAATTTACCTTCATTGAGCTCATTATTTTTTTGCTTTTTAAATACGAATTGATAAATGATATAAATCCCCATAGAGAGTAAAAATATTGCGATAAACGGTTTAATAAATTCACTGTGCAAATTGCTGAGCACGGCAGCTCCAATAAACCCTGTAATTGCACCAGGTAAAGCGAGTTTTAAAATAATCGATTTATCAACATTCTCAAACTTTAAATGTGATAGCCCTGATGCTGCAGTCGTTGCAACTTCTGAAAAATGTATCGTAGCAGAAGCAATTGCTGGTGCGATTCCAAATGTTAACAGCAATGAAGACGAGGTAGCTCCAAATCCCATTCCAAGAGATCCGTCAATCAATTGTGCTAAGAACCCCACGATTGCAAATATCGTTAATTTTCGCATATGTTACTCCTTTCTTTAGTCATTTTCGGTTGTAACGTTAACCACTCTATAAATTCTCGCTGTTTATTTTTATCAAAATATTTATCTGAAAGTATGATTTCTAATAAATGATTTTGTTCTAAACGTTCTATATTTAGTCCTTTAATGATTGATCGACAATTACTTAAAAAATCTACATATTCACCATAATCATCTGGATAATCATCTTCTAAATTTCTTAATATCGACGATACAAGCTTAGGGCTTGCGCCTCCGCTTGAAACACTTATAGTCAATTTACCTCTTTTAAATGTCCCGGGAAATATAACATCTCCCTCTTGAGCGTTACTCGTCATATTAAGCAAAGTGTGTTTAGGTACTTCCTCTTTCAGACGATTGTTTACATCTGCTTCATCTGTTGCGACAACCACTAAATCCGCATTCGTTAAATCGGTAGACGTTATTGCTTTTTTGTGCCAAATAATTTTTTGTTCACTTTGCATTCGATATATATAATTAGAAACGTCTGGGCTAATAACGTGAATTTTTGCGCCACTATTTATTAACTTTCTAACACGGCGTTCAGCAATGTTCCCACCGCCTGCTATAACAACTGTCTTATTGGATAAATCCATCAATATTGGCACGTAAGCCATCTACATCATCCTTTATTTAATGCAAATCCTCGAATTTCTTCATGGTGTATCGTTTCAAGCACTCGATCTTTCAATGCTTCTTGTATCGCTTCATGGTGACCTAAATGCTCACAAACAATGATATCGCTATTTGATTTATGATTTTGAACAGTGCTCTCAATATGTTTTTCCAGTACGCCTGTAAACCATAGATAAGGCGCAATATATATTTGAGAATGACCTTCATCAAGTGCGGATTCTAGCGCATCTTCAAAAGATGGTTCACATGCTGCTAAGTAACAAGCCTCTACATCATCAAATGGAGTTGTTTCATATAATGTTTCAGTTATTGCCGAAATATCAATTTTAGTTTGAGGATTATAACTACCCCGTCCAACGACTAACAGTTTTGCATCCGAATGAGGTAACACATGCGTTTCTTTAAGACGGTCATTAATGATATTCGTTAATCTAGGTTGAACGCCTAAAGGTTGACCATATGTAAACACTACATCTGGATGCTTCACTTTAATTTCGTTTAAAACTTCAGGTATATCTTTAAAATAATGACCAGCACTTAATAAAAGAACTGGTATGACAGATATTTCTGTCGCACCTTTTTCAATTAATTTATGCATACCTTGATGAATTGTAGGTTCTGCTAGTTCTAAGAAACATATTTCTTGAAGAGATACATCTACCTTCTCTTTCACTGTTTCAATAAAAGAAATTGCTTCTTCCGTTGCTTCTTTTATTCTGCTACCGTGACTGACGTATAGTACACCTTTCATTGTATCCCTCCGATTTAATGCATGAGTTCTGGAATATGTTTATCTTGAGCGACTTCTTCGAACCAATTTATTTTTTCTCTTAATTTAACGACTTCACCAATTACAATCATTGCTGGATTTTGAATTTCTCTAGCTCTATCAACAATATCTTTTAAAGTTCCTGTTACTGTAATTTGTTGATTGGATGTTCCGCAATGAATTAAAGCAACTGGCGTATTAGGATTTCTACCGTGTTTTATTAATATATTTTTTATTTCCGGGAGTTTTTTTACGCCCATATATATACATAATGTTTCCGGTCCCAGTGCTAGATGTTTCCAGTATTCATCTTCATCTACTGAGTCTTTAATAACGCCTGTTACAAAAGCAACTGAAGAACTATAATCTCTGTGTGTAACAGGAATGCCAGCATATGCTGGAGCTGCTACACCAGCTGTTATACCTGGAACTACTTCAAATGGTATGTCATGAGACTTTAAAGTTTCCGCTTCTTCTCCACCTCTACCAAAGATAAAAGGGTCTCCCCCTTTTAACCTTGTAACTGTCTGGCCCTCTAAAGATAAAGTAACAAGTAATGCATTGATTTCTTCTTGTTTTAGTGAATGATTATCTGGGCTTTTACCACAGTATATGAGTTTCGTATCTTCAGACGCATATTCGAGTAATGCTTTATTTACTAGTCGATCATACATAATGACATTTGACTGTTTAATTGCTTTAATACCTTTAATTGTGATTAAGTCTGGATCACCCGGACCGGCGCCAACCAAATATACTTTGCCCATTTTTCCACCTCTTTTTATTGACTATGAAAATCTTGACCTGAGTATGTTTCTTTAATAATGTCTTTACGAATAACAAAGTCTCCAAAATGTTCGCCTTCATCTTTTTCTTTTCCATACTGGATAAGAATTGGTTTTAGACTTTCTAATATTTCATCTTCACCAATATTTTCTTTAAATAATTTGTTTAAACGATCTCCTGCGAATCCACCGCCAAGGTACATATTATATTTACCTGGCGCTTTACCGATAAATGCAATTTCTGCTAGTGCTGGTCTTGCACATCCATTAGGGCAACCCGTCATACGAATTGTAATTTCCTCTTCATTTAAGCCAGCTTCATCTAATAGTCCTTCTATTTTATTGATTAAAGTTGGTAAATAACGTTCAGACTCTGCCATCGCTAAACCACATGTTGGAAAAGCTACACAAGCCATAGAATTTCTTCTTAATCCTGTGTAATGTTCACCATCAGTAATACCATATTCATCAATAATTTTTTGAATGTTATCTTTATTTGATTCATCAACATTAGCTATAATTAAATTTTGGTTTGGCGTTAAACGTAAATCACCGTCGTGAATTTCAGCGATTTTTCGAAGTGCTGTTTTTAACTGATAATCTTTAGTATCTTTAACTCGACCATTTTGTACAAACAGCGTAAAGTGCCATTTACCACTACCTTCAGTCCAACCATAACGATCACCATTATGTTCAAATTCAAATGGTTTCACTTCTTCAATTTCCCAACCTAAACGGTTATTCAGTTCATTTCTAATCCAATCAACACCGTATTTATCCACTGTATATTTGAAACGAGCGTTTAATCTGTTTGTTCTGTTACCATAATCTCTTTGAATCGTTAAAATAGCTTCAGATACTTCTACCGCTTTATCTTTATCAATATAGCCTAATAATCTTCCAACTTGTGGGTATGTGTCTGTATTACCGTGCTTCATTCCCATACCGCCACCAACTGTTACGTTAAAGCCGACTAATTTATCGTCTTCAATGATGGATATTAGTCCAATATCTTGAGAAAAAACGTCGATATCATTTGAAGGTGGAACTGCAATGCCAATTTTGAATTTACGTGGTAAATACGTTTTTCCATACATCGGTTCTACTTCTTCTTTTGTATCAACTACTTTTTCACCGTCTAACCATATTTCATGATAAGCACCAGTTCGAGGTGATAAATGATCGCTAATTTGACTAGCTAATGTATCTACCTCTTTATGTACATCAGATTGATAAGGGTTTGGATTACACATTACGTTTCTGTTAACGTCACCACAAGCTGCTAGTGAGTCCATAACCGCTTGGTGAATACTTTGCATAGAACTTTTTAGATTTCTTTTCAAAATGCCATGAAACTGAAATGCTTGTCTTGTCGTTAACTTAATTGTTCCATTTGCGTATTGATCGGATATATCATCCATTGCAATCCATTGATCTGCCGTTGCTGTACCGCCCGGAACTCTTACTCTAATCATAAAACTATAAGCTGGTTCTAATTTCTGTCTTCTTCGTTCGTCACGTATATCTCTATCGTCTTGCATGTAACTACCGTGGAACTTTAGTAACTTCGTATCATCATTTGCGATAGCACCAGTTATTTCATCATCTAAACCTTCTTGTATGCTACCTCTTAAGTAATTACTTCTATATTTTATATGCTCTAATTCATCTAATTTCTCAGATAGTTCTGTGTGAGTGCTCATATATTTTGCCCCCTCTTAATAAATATCTCTTTGATACTTTTTATCTTTCTTTAATTTCGTTAAAAATGTTTCCGCTTCTTCTTCGTTATAATGACCTTCTTTTTGGATAACGTTTAATAGAGATTGATGTACATCTTTCGCCATATTTTTCTCATCTCCACAAACGTATATTGCTGCACCTTCTTTAATCCATTGATAAAGTTCTTCGCCATTTTCTTCAATGCGATGTTGTACATAAACCTTTTCTTCAGTATCCCTTGAAAATGCTAAGTTCATCTTAGTTAACACACCATCTTTTAACCATGTTTGCCATTCTGTTTGATATAAGAAATCCGTTGTAAAGTGTTGTTCTCCAAAGAATAACCAAGATTTATTTCCGAGCTCTAATTCTTCTTTTTCTTGAATATATGATCTAAATGGTGCAATACCAGTACCTGGGCCAATCATAATAACTGGTGTATCTTCTGTTTTAGGAAACTTAAAGTTTGGATTCTTTTTCAAATAAATAGAAACTTTGTCTCCTGGCTCTAATCTTTCAGCAAATTGAACAGAGCATACACCTTTGCGATCTCGTCCATTGGCATGATATCTAACGGCTCCTATTGTAAGATGAACTTCATCTGGATTTGCTTCGTAACTGCTAGCAATCGAATATTCTCTCGCTGGTAATTTTCTAAGAATTTTATGCAGTGCTTCAGGTTGTAAATCTTCTGGTGGGAAATCATTGATTAAATCTATAAAATCTCGACCTTCTACATATCCATATATCCATCTATCTTTTTTCACTTTTTCTGATAGCACACCGTTTTCAAAAATGTCAGCTGCCTTTTTAATAATTGGTTTTGTTAATTTTGTAATTTCAAAGTAATTAGTTAAAGCATCACGTAAACTCAGCTTATCTCCATCTTCGTTAATCGGCACTTCTTCATCTGCATTCCATACGAGTGTTTCGATTAATTCTTCAACAAATTCCGGATCATTTTTCGGGAAGATACCAATACAATCACCCGGTTCAAATGCTTCGCCAAAACCTTCTAACGATAACTCAATGTGTCTTACTTCTTTATTAGATCCACGTCCATTTAAATTAATGTTCTCAAGAATTTCAGCCTCGTAAGGATTTGTTCTAGAATAAGTCTGAGTTGTTGAAATATGTTCTGGATCGACTTGAGCTGGTATATCTGATGTATTACCTGCTTCCACTGCCAAAGCATTTAATATATCTTCCATCCATTTCTCAGCTGGTTCATCAAAATCTAAATCACAATCAATACGTTGATGTAACCTTTCAGCCCCTAATTCTTCTAACTTTTTATCGAAATCTTTTCCTGTTTGGCAGAAAAATTCATAAGATTCATCGCCAAGTGCAAGTACAGAGAATCTAACGTCATTTAACTTAGGCGCCTTCCTACTATGTATAAATTCATGGAATGTGATGGCATTATCTGGAGGGTCACCTTCACCGTGAGTAGCAGTAATAATAAATAAATCTTCTACTTTCTTTAAATTCTTTGGTTTGAAATCTTCCATACATTCAAGCTGAACATTAAATGACTGTTCCTTTAATTTATTTTCTAGTGTTTCAGCTAATCCTTGTGCATTTCCTGTTTCAGAACCGTATAACACTGTAATATCTCTTTGTTTCGGTAGCGTTGCAACGCTCGTTTCTGTTGTAGGTTCTAATACTGCTTGATTTGAATCATTTTTAAATTGTGAAGCTGTCAAATAACCACTCAACCAAACTTTCTGTTCGGGTGTAAGTGTTGAAAGTAATTGAGTAATGCTTTCTGACTGCTGTTGATTAAATGGGCTATTCGTTACTGTTAACTCCAAAAATGTCACCTCATCCTGTCCAATTTTTATTTGAAAAACTAATTAATCTTATTGGTATACTATGTTTTAATGTTAAAAATTTTAGCTTGCAGTTTTACTTTGTGTGCAAGCCACATTCTGTTTTGTTAAAGTTTGTCCATCTACCTTCTCTAGAATCCCCTGATGAAGAAACTTGTGATGTACAAGGTATGCAACCTATACTCGGATATTGAAAATCATGTAGTTCATTGTAAGTTAAATCATGTTTTTCGATGTATTCCCACACATCATCCCATGTCCAATAAATTAATGGGCAAACTTTAATTGATTTAAATCTTTCATCTTTATTAATAAAATTTGTGTTTTGTCTGCTTGGAGATTGTTCTCTTCTCAATCCAGATACCCATGCAGTAGCACCAGATAGCACTTCTTCTAAAGGTTTTATTTTTCTAATATAACAACACTGATTAGGATTACTCGTCCATAAAGCAGGTTCATATTGATCAGCTTGTTCCTCTAGTGTGAGATCTGGTTTTTTAAGTTCAATATTTAGTTTTGGATATCTCTCTTTAACACGATCAATTAAGTCGTAAGTTTCTTGAAAGTGTAAGTCTGTATCTAAAAATACGATTTTAGCATCGTTTTTCACTTTAGATATTAAATCAATGAGAATCATACCTTCAGCACCAAAACTACATGAATAAACAATGGAATCTCCATAATGTTCATACGCCCATTTAATAATATGATAAGCGCCCTTTGTTTCGTCATCAGCATTTAAATTTTCAAACGGGTCCGTTTCAAAGCGTTCATAAGTTAACACTTCAGTCATGACTTAAATAACCTCCTTTTACATAAAAATGGTTTATTTTTAAACATAGCTATTTCTGAAAAATATTTTATTCTGATATGTTTACTAGGAATAATAAATTATGATGATTAGCTTACCCGATAGTTACATACATGTCAACAGTTCTTTTTTTAATTTTCTGTTAATTGAAGATAAGTAATACAAAAAAAGATTGTCAATAAGCCAATGTTTGACTTATTAACAACCTTAATTATTTTACAAATTATCATCCTCTCTTTTTTCTCTAACTTGAACAATCCTTAAAGAACGTCTTTCAACTTCTTTCAATTTATCAGCACGTTCTTCTAGTTTTATCCGATCACCTGATAAAGTCCTTATAAAGGATATCATCATCATCACAAATATACCTATTAAAGGAACACTTGCTAAAATGGAAGCAGTTTTTAAAACTTCTAAAGCTTTTTCTCCTCCTACAAGCATTAAAGAGAATGGTAATAGACATAAAGCAAATGCCCAGAAAAGACGGTTCGCTTTAAGTGGTTCGTCTATAACTTTTTTCTGTGTTGCAGCAGCTAAAATATAAGAACCCGAATCAAACGTAGTTGCTAAATATAGAAACGCTGAGATTAAGAACAATACAACCATCACTTTAGGTAATGGTAATTGATGCATCACTTCAATAATGGTAGCTTCAGGTGTATGTTGATTTAAGAACTGAATAACATCGAATTGTCCTGATAATTGAAGAAATACTGCATAGTTACCTAAAATACCAAAGAATAATACGCACCCTAAAGTTCCATAAATAATTGTTCCTAAAATAACTTCTTTCAAAGTACGTCCTTTAGAAATTCTTGCAATAAATAGTCCTATGAATGGTGCATATACGAGCCACCATGACCAGTAGAACACAGTCCAGTCTTGTGGGAAGTTCGTTTCTTTTCTTCCTCCTATGCCACCAAATGGCTCTAGCCAAGTACTCATTTGGAAGAAGTTTTTCAACATATTACCTAAACTAGAAACTGTTGTTTCCATTATAAAGACTGTTGGTCCGATAATAAGCACGATACCTAAAATAATAAATGTTAGCCAAACATTTATGTCACTTAATTTTTGAATACCTTTCTTCAAACCAGTATACGAGCTAAATGCGAATATGACTGTAATGATAAGTAATATAATACTTCGCATCACCATGTTCTCTCCGTCTAGCCCTGTCAGTCGCTCTATACCAGCCGCAATCATTGGCACACCTAGCGCAAGTGATGTTGCCGCTCCGCCAAGCAAACCAAATATAAATAAAATATCTACAGTTTTACCAAGAAATTTATCAGTCTGACCTTTTAAAATTGGTCGACAAGCATGACTAATTTTATAAATGGGCTTTTTCTTAACGAATACTAAATACCCAATAGGCAATGCTGGTAATACATATATTGCCCAAGCAATTGGACCCCAATGGAACATGCCATACATCGTAGCATATTCTAGCGCTTCATCAGTCATACCTCCTGCACCATAAGGTGGTACTTGATAATAATAAGCCCACTCTATAACGCCCCAATAAAGTATATCGGAACCTATTCCAGCACAAAAGAGCATAGAAGCCCAACTGAAATTATTGAACTCTGGTTTATCGCTAGCTTTCCCAAGTGTTACTTTTCCGTACTTACCAAAAGCTATGTATAAAACAAATCCAAATACTACTAATCCTAGTAATAGATAGACCGAGCCTAATGAATTAGAAATCGTTTCATTAATCTGTGTAATAACATACTGACTCGTTTTTGGGAAGACTATCATCGGTACTACGGCAAATAATAATACTGCTACCGTACCAAGGAACGTCCACCAGTCCATAATTTTATATTTTTGCAATCCTGAACACCCCTCGTTGTCGGTTATTATGTATCGTAAATTGAAATCATGATCAATGATTAATGAATACGACAAAACAAATCACAATGATGAGGTTATACAAGTTTTAATAATAATGCAAACTTCATACAATCTATTTCTGATGTTATTTTGAATAATTATATAATTACATTAATTAAAATGTGAACAAATATCGCTACAACAACTGTGTTAAGTTAACATTTAACGTACTGAACAAATTTAATTAACTTTAATAACGTATTTTTATGCATATTATATGAATAAAAATTTATATTAAAAAAGAGCTAGAAAATGAATTTCCAGCTCTTTTATTCTGCTTCTGAAATTTCTGAACCTATATTATTATAATCAATATCTGCTTCTAAAAATGATTGATTATCTGAAGGTAAATGTTGTTCAAATGTATCAAAGTTTTGTATTTCGATACTACCTACTTCTAATTCAAAATCTAAAACATGTCCACCAAAACTTTCAAATTCATCAATAAAATGAACGTGAAAACCACTAGCTCCAATTCCATGAAATAGTTCTGGTGTATAGAAACCTATAATTGTTCCTCTAACTTCAGGAACTACTTTTTCAGGTTGGCGTCTTGCGGATTCTATTAAACGTTGATATGGATGTTCTTGCTTAGGCATCCATCTTACATGCATATTCTTAAATGTTCCTGTTATTTTTATAGCAGAGAACAAATTTTTACTTTTCATGTTGTTCAATATTTCATCAAATACTTGGTCAGATTTTTCGTGTGCAGCATAATAAGTCTTATCTGCGCTGAATCTTGTAATTGTAGAAAATGGTGTCATTTCATTACCTTCTAATGCTTTAAACTCTCCAAATTCATTTGCATGAAATGCTCTTCCCTCTAAATATATAACTTCTCCATCTGATCCAGTTAATGTCCCTATACCTGAATCACCATGTTGTAATATCTCATCAATTGTTGCTGTTCCTTCTAAGTGACCAGCCATCAAAGTAGCTAACGTGCCATGCTGATATAAAGTTTGCATAAATAAAACACCTCCTCTTTCGTACTATTTATATATAAGTTGTGATTAAATACATTAATGGCAGTATGACAGAACTGATTACAGCAGTTAATATCATACCAATCGTACTGAAAGCTCCTGCCTCAAAATTAGCTTCTAAAGCTTTTGCAGTACCAAATGCATGAGAGGCATTGCCGTATGTCATACCTTTTGCTAAATCACTTTGAAAACGTCCTTTTGTAATAAAGAAATTCCCTAATATACTACCAATAAGACCAGTAGCTATAATAAACATAACAGTTATTGTATCTGTTCCACCCATTTGTTCTGAAACTTCTATACCGACTGCCGCTGTCATAGATCTTGGTAGTACTGTCACAATCGTTTGACTAGGGTAACCCATTATATATAGCGCACCGTAAATGACTATAAAATTCATCATAATGCCCGTCATTACACTTGTAATAATAACTTTGAAATTTGCTAAAATGAGTTTTCTAAATTTATATAAGGGATAGGCTAAACTTACAACAGAACAATCCAAGAAATTATGAATCCATGTTCCGCCTACCATATAATCAGTGTAGTTCAAACCGAATATAAGTAAAACAAAAATGATTATGATTGAAGCAATTAAAGCAGGGTTCAATAGCGGATGCTTATATTTAACTTGCAGTTTCTTAGCTGCAATATAAGTTATTAATGTTAGTACAATCATGCCTATCGCTTGAATAATCATCACATGTCCTCCTTACTTGATGGTTTAATTTTTAATAATTTTTCACTAACATAACCTGAAGATAATGCCACTAAACTTGTACTAATAATGATTAATATCGCTAGAAAAATATATGTGGGATCAATTTGATTTGCGATATCCATTATGCCAACAATTGAAGGTACAAAAAAGAGCACCATCACATTGATCAGTTTATTAGCACCAACTTCTATCCAATGTTCAGGTATCACTTTAAATAGTAACAAACAAAATAATAATGCCAATCCGACAATACTACCTGCTATAGGTATATGAAGTAATTCTCTTAACCACATGCCTAATAACGTGATGCCATATATTAACGTGACTTGTAATATTATCTTTATAAGTCGTCTCATCATATTTAATCAATCCCTTTTACTTTAAACTCTTAATCTATATTATATGAGATTACTATGTATTAATAAAATACATAATATCGATTTCTAGTATTCCGTTATGGAATACTTACGTTTTAAAGAAATATATAAGGATAATAAACAGGACTAATGTAAGCGTTAAACCTATTGATGTATAAAGGTTTAACTCAGAGTTATAAAGTACATTTAAATTATCATATAATAATATTTTTTATGTTAGAAAAAATAAAAAAGAACTTAGGAAATAATGCACTAACCCCAGGATGTGGGAGTAAAATAAAAACACTTTCGTTGAATTCATATTAAAATGAATTTATACGGAGGTGTTTTTCTATGAAAAGAGTGGCATATTCAGTTGAAACAAAATATAAAGTAGTAGAAATGAAACTTAAAGGATATAGTACAAGAGAAATTATGGATACTTTAAACATTAAAAATAAGTCCCAAGTTGATCAGTGGTGGAAATGGTATAGAAATGGTGAAACACATAGGTTCAATCAACAAGTAGGAAAACAATATTCCTACGGAAAAGGTATCGAAGAGTTAAGTACTGTTGAAATACTTAAAATTGAGTTGAAACGTAAAGAAGTAGAGAATAAAATTTTAAAAAAGTACAAAGAATTGGAAAGGAAGTGGTCCCAGAAGTAGTTGTCGAGTTAGTAAATGAATTGAAATCTAAATATACAGTGAAACTCATTTTAGAAGCTTTAGATATTCCAAAATCTAATTATTACAGATGGAAAAACAAAGATTTCAATATATCTGAGGATGAAAATGAAATTATAGAACTATGTAAGAAGCATCGTTTTACATATGGCTATAGAAAAATAACTGCCTTGTTAAATAGAAAAAATAATAAAACAATTAATCACAAGAAAGTACAAAGAATTATGCAAAAACATAATTTAAATTGTAAAGTACGCGTGAAGAAATCGAAAAGACCAGGGAATCCATATTATAAGACACATAATCTATTGAATAGAAATTTTAAAGCAGAGAAACCTTTAGAAGTACTTTTAACAGATATCACTTATTTACCCTTCGGGAATACAATGTTGTATCTTTCATCTATCATGGATGCTTACAATGGTGAAATTGTGGCATATAAAATTGGTAAAAACCAAAATAAAGAACTAGTAAATGAGACATTAAAACAACTTCAATTGGAACCAGGGACTATATTACATAGTGATCAAGGTAGTGTGTATACCTCTTATGAATACTATGCCTTATGTACAGAAAAAGGCATTACCAGAAGCATGTCCCGTAAGGGAACGCCAGCTGATAATGCCCCAATAGAATGTTTTCATGGCTCTCTAAAGAGTGAAACATTCTACTTAAACAGTGAGCTTAGAAGCTCTAATACCATTGTAATAGATATTGTCGAAAATTACATTGAAAACTATAATAAAGTTAGAATTAAACAAAAACTAGGCTACTTATCCCCTATAGAATATAGGGAATTAGCAGCCTAGAAAATAGTGTTTTTATTGAACTCCCTTAGTAAGGGTGCAGTGCCATAAACCCCTTGCTCTTTTTTTGGAGATGGAACTTATAAAATTAAGAGCTGACACTGCTTTATTGGATTAAATATTGCACAAACTCACATAGAGCACTTCTTATTGGATTATAAAGGTAGAAAATCCAATAAAAGTATGTGTACTTGGATTATTGTCGTAGTAAATCCAATTAACCATTTCGTAAACTAACGAATTCACTTTTATTCTGATACAAATTTAAAAATAAGAGGCTGAGACATAAATACATGTCTCAGCCTCTTATTTTTAAAGGTCTTGCTTTAAGAATGCCATCCACTCTTCTGTTACTTGATTCATATATGAACCTTTTTTCCATATTAGGCCGAGGTGCCAATATATTTTCTCGCCTGCGAGTTCAATGGCTCTAACTTCGTCTCCCATTTGATCTGCGATACTCTTTGGTACAATCGAAATTCCTAGACCTCTTTTAATCATATTATCTATAAAAGTTAACTGTGAGATTTTAGCTACCGTTTTAGGATAAAATCCTGCTTTACGACAGTTTTCAATTATCATATCTCTTAAATAATAATCGTCGTGTAATAAAACGAACTCTTCATCTACAAGTTCATGTATAGCAACTTTTTTCTTATGAGAAAGTTTATGAGATTGATTAAGCACTAAAAAGAGTTCTTCTTTATAAAGCGGCATACTATTAAATTTTGAAGAGTCCACTGGTAAAGCAGTCACACCGATGTCTATTTCATCTTGGCTCAAGTAATTTTCGACTGCTTTACCCCCTCCTTCAAGCACTTCGTATGTTACATCAGAATATTTTTTATGAAATTTTTCGAGATTATCTGTAATCAAATTCACTTTTATCATAGGAGATAATCCTAACCTGATATGGCCTTTTTTAATTTCAAATATATCATTCAGTTCCATTGTTAATTTATCAAATAATGTAAGGAATTCAACTGCTTTTTCGTAAAAAACTTCACCTGTATCTGTTAATTTGATATGGCGTTGTGAACGATCAAATAATGTAATATCAAATTCATTTTCTAAATTTTTAACGGCTTTACTTATTGTAGATTGAGCTACAAATAAATGTTCAGACGCTTGTGTCATACCACCATTTCTCACTATTTCTACAAAATATTTTAACTGTTTAAATTCCAAATTTTACACCTCATTTTTGGCATAACATCACGACTTTATAATGAGAAAATAAATACAATTATAATAATAATCGGTATAATATATCTCATTAAAACTCTCCATAATTTAAACCATTTTACAGATAAATGATTTCCCATACGGAATTCTTTTTCCACAAGTTCTGGATTCATTCTGAAAGATATAAATATTGCGATTAATAAACAACCTATTGGTAATAATATATTACTCACTAAATAATCTGTCGCATCAAATATAGATTTCCCAAATATTGATATGTCACTTAAAACACTATAAGACAATGTAGAAGGAATACATGCTATAAACGTCAGTAATCCTAATATCCAAACAATCTTCTTTCTAGAACGTTTACCATCTTTTTCAAATGCTGAAATAATGATTTCGAACTGACTGAATGAAGAAGTTAAAGTCGCGAATAAGAATAATAATAAGAACAATGTTAAGAATAAAGTGCCAAATGCCATTTGCCCAAAAACATTTGGTAACACAATAAATAACAATCCTGGCCCTTCAGTAGGTTCTAATGAAAAAGCAAATACGACTGGAAAAATAGCCATACCAGCTAAAATAGAAACTAAAATATTCATTCCTGATACTAATGCTGCTGATGTCGGTAAGCTTTCTTTCTTACTTAAATAAGAACTATATGTAACCATACAAGAAAATCCAACTGCTAGCGCAAAGAACGATTGACCAAGCGCAAATAGTATACCT
This sequence comes from Mammaliicoccus sp. A-M4, assembly GCF_022386955.1. NCBI lineage: Bacteria > Bacillati > Bacillota > Bacilli > Caryophanales > Staphylococcaceae > Mammaliicoccus > Mammaliicoccus sp. A-M4. The sequence goes on along the minus strand of NZ_JAJNHH010000002.1, from coordinate 140,293 downwards.
TTTGCACTAAAATCAGAAAGATTAAATTTAAAGAAGAACGCTAGTCCCTCAGATGCACCTTCTAATGTTACTGCTCTTACAACTAAAATAAGGAAAAAAATTAGTAGCAATGGCATTAAATATTGATTCGCTCTTTCAATACCATTTTTAATACCAAAATTTAATACGAGTACATTCATTAATATAAATACAAGTACACCTAATAATGCAATAAAGGGATTCCCAATAATTTCTTCGAACATTTTCCCGTAATTTGCATCATCTGAAATTAAGTTACCTGTGATACTCATCGTTGTATAAATCGTTATCCATCCACCTACAACACTGTAGAACGATAACAATAAGAAACAACCAATAACCCCTAATCTTCCTGTTATACGCCATGGTGACTTAGGTGCTAATGTGTCGTATGCCGATACAGCCTCTTTATTAGTTGAACGACCAATGATGAATTCTGAAATCAACATTGGTAAACCTATAAATAATGTGAAAATGATAAATATAAGTAAAAATGCGCCTCCGCCATACTGACCAGCAACGTATGGAAACTTCCATATTGCACCTATTCCAATCGCTGCGCCTGCTGCTGCCATAACAAAACCTAATTTAGAAGACCATTGATCTCGTTGTTCATTCATGTCATCACTCCATTCAAATCTCTTAGTAGAAGTATAACGTATAATCGTATACTACACAGTAAGAATTTTTATGAATCAATAAATATTTATCCTTCTAGCTTTAAATTTCACGTTTTTATAGAAAATCCACTTTCAACCGAAATTTATCGGAGTTTATTTTAAAAATAGCGTATGGTAATCTTAATTCAAAGAAAAATTAATCTATAACTAAAGGGAGTGAAACAATGATACAAGATGACACATTAACGCCAGAGTATGCTAAAAAATATTTTTACAACTTGCTTAAAAAGGTAAATGAAAATCACACACCAATAATTATTAGTGATAAAAAATCACATAATAGTGCAGTAATAATTAGTAAAGATGAATGGGACAGTATACAAGAGACACTTTATTTAGAAGATATGGGAGTTATGAATAAAGTCAGAGCTCGCGAACAAGATAATAGTCTATTTACTAATGTTAATGATATAAATTGGAATAATTTATAGATGTTATTCACTGAATAAATATTATATAATAATTGTAAAAAATAGGTTGTAGGTATATGGAATATGCCACTTATTTAAAAGCGCTAAACGGTCGCTTAGCATAAAATGAAACAACTCGAGAATTATATAGACAAATAAAAGGAATAGAAGGTGAAGAATTAATTAAACAAATATTAGATCAAGAACTTAAGTTAAATTATGTGCATGATATCGAATTGGATATAAACAATAAAGTTCAAATTGATTTTTTAATTGTCGACGACGAAAAAATTATGAATTTAGAAATTAAACACTACAAAGGTGACTACTATATAATTGATAACCAACTTAAAAATAGCTATGGAAATATATTTCAAACACCTTTTCAGCAGATGAAGCGGGCTGAGTATGAACTGGAACTTATAAAATCTAAACTTGATATCAAACGTACAGTTGAATCCTATCTCGTCTTTACTAACCCTACATTTACGCTTCATACAGAAATCCCTCATCGCAATCAAGTACTACTACCTACAGAATTACACAAAATCCCAAAACTAATTAAAAATTATAAAATAGAAGAAAATAAAATTATTTTGAATAGAATAAAGACCTTGAAGAAAGATTTTTCGAAAATCTATCCAAAGAATTTATTACCTTTTGACCAAATAAATCCTGGATTATGGTGCCCACAATGCAGAAAAATAGGACACATACAATTAAATAGTCATAAGAGGTTTGGTGAATGTATGTATTGTTCGAAGAAAATTGCAAGACAATTACTATATTTAGAAAACTTAAAAGAATTATATATATTGAAAAACGAACCTTTTACTTTGAAAGAAGCTCAAATATGGTGTGATGGAAATGAATGGGCAATTAGAAAATTATGTAACCAACACTTCAAAAAAGAAGGTCAACGAAAAATTCAATATTATATTTGATTTTTTCAATAAAAACCACCATTGTTGTAAGAGCAGCATTCTTATTGGATTTTCTACCTCAATAATCCAAATACACACGTCTTTATGAAGTGCACCCAAAAGTTCAACCTAAAATAAAACCATGACCTTAGCGAGTTTTACACTCGCTAAGGTCATGGTTTTCATCATGCCCACCAAATATTTTCGAGTATTTCGTTTATATTTACGGATTGTAGATTTTGTACTGCTTTTTGGAAGCCTTCTTCTACGGACATTATAGGATCTTCATGTTCAATACTCACGACGTAATCATATCCATTGATTCTTAATGCGCTTATTATATCACCCCATACTTGAGGGCTATGTCCATAACCGACAGATCTAAATGTCCATGCTCTAGATTGTACGGAGCCATATGGTTGCATGTCTGTTAATCCGTACATATTTACATTTTCCTGATCAATGTATGTGTCTTTTGCATGGAAGTGATGAATAGCGTTTGCTTTGCCCAGTATTTTTATAGCAGCTACTGGATCAATACCTTGCCACCATAAATGACTTGGATCTAGATTCGCACCTATTGCATCGTTAGTTGCTTCTCTTAATTTTAATAACGTATGTGGTGTGTGCACCGAAAATCCAGCATGTAATTCTATTCCGATTTTAACGTTATGATCTTTAGCAAATTGTGCCGCTTCTTTCCAATAAGGTATCAGCTTCTCTTCCCATTGCCATTCATAAATTTCTGAGTATGCTGTTGGCCATGGTGTGACTGGCCAATTTGGATGTTTGGCATCTTCATCTGATCCTGGTATACCTGAAAATGTATTGACTACAGGCACTCCTAAAATCGATGCAAGCTTCACTGTTTTAATAAATGTATCGTGTGCTTGTTTAGCATGTTCTTCATCCGGCGAAACTGGATTATCGTGACAACTAAACGCACTAATTTCTAATCCGCGTTGTTTAATCGCATCCATGAAAGATTCACGTTTAGCTTCACTTTCTAATAATGCATCAACATCACAAAAATGATTTCCCGGGTTACCACCTGTTCCGATTTCTACCATCTTCAAACCTGAATTCGCGACATAATCTAACATTTCCTCAAATGATTTATCTTGAAAAAGTACTGTAAACACACCTATTTTCATATGTATCGCTCCTTTATATTTGATATTAAATTAATCTAACACTACGTCCTTCTTCACTGCTTCTATATATTGCATCTATAATGAGACTGACTTTTCGAGCTTGTTCTGGTTGTACAATTAAAGATTCTAGTCCTAAACAACTGTTCACAAAATTCATGGCTTGTCTCTGTGCTGCTAAATCTTCATTATGTTCTGCTACAGCTTTTTCATTAAAAAAGTTACCAAATTTAGGTTGATATATTTCAAATGGATACACATTCAATCCTCCATCAACGCCTGAAATACTTAAATGTATGTTATCTTCTTTAATGTTCGCTGACCAAGAACACTCAAATTGCATCGTAGACTGATCGTCAAATGTAATAAAACTAGAAACATGATCGTCCACTTCAAAAGTACTACTATCAAATGTTCCCCAGTCATTAATTTGATTAGGTGTTTTACTTAATCGGTTATAAGTTTTACCTAATACTTCAACAGGTTGGACATCCTCAAGTAACCAAAGTGATAAATCTAATAAATGACAACCGTAATCTATTAGACTTCCACCACCTTGTAGTTCTTTATTCGTAAAAACTCCCCATCCAGGTACTTTACGTCTACGCATTGCTTGAACTCTTGTAACAAGAGGACTTCCTACAGTGCCACCTTCAATTGCTTTATGAGCTGTAATAGCAGCATCTGTAAATCGATAATGGTATCCAATAGCTAACAATTTATTTGCTCTATTAGCCACTTCAATCATCGCATCACATTCTTCTTTATTCATGGCCATTGGTTTTTCACAAAATACATGAACATCTGCATTTAATGCCGCAATACTTATCTCTGCATGAAACTTATTCGGTGTGCATATTACAACTGCATCTACTTCGTTAAACATTTCTTCATAATCTTTAAACACATGAGGTATCATATGTTCTTTAGCTACTTGTTGTGCTAAATCATAGTTAATGTCTTGAACACCTACAATTTGAGCAGTACCTTTTAATTGTTTAAATGCAGGTATATGTCTGTTTTGAGCAATACCTCCAACGCCTATCATACCTAATTTTAATTTGTCCATAATTCACTCACCTATTTCTCGCTGATATGCTCTAACGGTTGAGCATTACCATATTGATGTTTAGGAGTGTTACGGTTTTCAGCCCATTCCACTGCATTTTTAATAACGTGCTGTATTTGTGAGTTATAATATGTAGGATAGCTTTCATGTCCAGGTCTAAAATAAAATATTTTTCCGTTTCCACGTTTGAAAGTTGCGCCACTACGGAATACTTCTCCGCCTTCAAACCAACTTATAAATACTGTTTCATCTGGTGCTGGTATATCAAAGTGCTCGCCGTACATTTCTTCTTTTTCTAATTCGATATATGAGTCTAAACCTTCTGTTATTGGGTGAGTAGGATCTACAACCCAAAGTCTTTCTCTATCATCTGCTTCACGCCATTTTAAATCACATGTTGTCCCCATCAAGCTTTTAAATATTTTAGAGAAATGTGCTGAATGTAAAACAATTAATCCCATTCCATCTAGTACGCGCTGCTTTACTTTTTCAACAATTGAATCTTCTACTTCATCGTGAGCTTTATGTCCCCACCAAATTAAGACATCTGTCTGATTTAATACATCATCAGTTAAACCGTGTTCTCGTTCATCCAATGTTGCTGTTTTAACATTGTGTTTTTCACTTAAAAATTCAGCTATGACATTATGAATGCCTTTTGGGTAAACTTTCTTAATTTCTTCGCTTTCTACTTCGTGACGAAATTCATTCCATACTGTTATATTCATTTAGACATCCCCTTTAGTTATTATTCAAAATAAACAGCTTTTCCTGTTTTCGCAGATTTATATATACCTTCTAATATTTGAGTGATGACAATAGCTTCTTCAGGTTTTACGACAGGATCAGTATCATTCAAAATACTATCAATCCATGAACGCGCTTCTACTTCTGCTTCATCAACTTGTTCTCCTTCATAAAAGTCCACGCCTTTATTTTCAAGTTCAACTTGAGTTGTATATAGTGAACCAAAGTCTTCACCATGTATTCTTAAGCCATCTTTCATGTCTGCTCCACCTTCAGTTCCTGAAAGTTCACATTTAGCTTCATCTACATTAAGTGAATTAAGCGCCCAACTTGATTCTAAAACGATTGTTGCACCATCTTTCATCTTGATAAATCCAAATGCAGAATCTTCTACAGTAAATTCCTTAGGATCCCATGGTCCCCAAGCATTTGCTGCATTTTCTTTTTTACCTAATTTATGGAAAGTTGACCCCATTACTGATTCAGGTTCATAGTTATCCATCATCCATAATGTTAAATCAAGTGCATGTGTTCCAATATCAATTAACGGACCTCCACCTTGTTGTTCTTCATCTAAGAATACACCCCACGTAGGCACTGCTCTTCTACGTATAGCATGTGCTTTACCATAATATATATCCCCTAAATCTCCACGTTGTGTTGCTTGACGTAAGTACTGGCTATCTGGTCTAAAACGATTTTGATAACCAATCGTTAATTTCTTACCTGTTCTTTTAGCTGCTTCAATCATTTCTTGTGCTTCTTCAGTTGTCTTAGCCATTGGTTTTTCACACATCACATGCTTGCCTGCTTCCAATGAAGCAATTGTTAATTCTTTATGCGAACTATTTGGCGTACAAACGTGAATAACATCAATCGTTTCATCTTTCAACAACTCTTTATAATCTGCATAAGCCTTTGCTTGTTCAGTACCGTAATAGTCTGCTGCTACTTCAGCCTTCTCTACATCTATATCACAAAAAGCTACAATATTTACTTCTTCAATTTTCTGCAAGCTTGGTAAATGCTTGCCATTCGCTATACCACCACAACCTATAATACCTACATTTAATTGCATCTCTATTTCCCCTTTTCAATTATAATTAATTTTTATTTTAGCAAACGCTTACATTTAATGTTATAAAAATTTATAAATATTACTCTTTATACATATCGTAAATTAAATAATGATAAACACCAATCAATAACACTTGTTTAGAAACTTATTGTTCGTATTAGAATATATTTTCATCAGATGAAAATATTTCCGCGATTTTTTAGCTTATCCTCAATATTCTCGGACATAAATTCTAACTCAAAATAAATAAACATATCACTTTTAAACTGGAATAATCAGTTAAGTGATATGCTTATTTTTTATAATCTTACTTCAGATGTTTGAGTATACGTATCTTCTCCAAGGTTAATCATTGATTCTGAAATGTTCCTTGAATGATAACCTATACGCTCTAATATTGAGATCATATCTATATATACAAGACTGCCTTCTGGTGAACATTCGCCAGAACTTAAACGTTTAATATGTTTCTTTCTTAAGTCATGTTCTAATAAATATGAATCTTCACTTCGTTTTACAACCTCATCTTTTTTAACATAATCATATACATCAAATGCTTCGAATGTTTTTTCATATGAAATTTTAACATGTTCATACAGTCTATCTATACTTTGCTCAGCTTTTTCTGAGATTCGAATATCAGATGATTCTTTTTTCTGCAGTTCATCTAAATAAGATTCTGTTAGTGCTGATACTTTCAAAATTGTTCTATTCACATCATATAATACAGATAGACGTTCTCCGTCTTTTGCTGATAATTTTTTCTCTGACAATTTATTTAAATATTGTCTAACATTATCATACATATTCTCGATGGCAGCGTGTTTTTGTTTATGTTTTTTAACAGCTTTATCATCTGTGTGATCTACTTTTTCAAGCATAGACATTGATAACTTTCCAATGTTTCTAATTTCATCTTGCGCTTCTTGCAATGCAATACTCGGCGCTCTATTGATTAAGTTATTATCTAAATATTTAGGTTTATATTTTTCATTTAAATCTTCACCAGGAATAATTTTTGTAACTAACCACGCTAATACAAAAATAAATGGTAATTGAATCAATGTGTTTGTAATGTTAAATGTACCATGTGCAAATGCGATTACCATTTCTGGATTTAATCTAAATGCACCTTGCATCCATGTAACAGCCGCTTCATAAATCGGTAAAATTAATAAGAAAATTGCCGCACCGATTAAGTTAAACAATACATGTGTAACTGCAACACGTTTAGCTGCTAATGAACCTGCTAAACTTGCTAATACAGCTGTAATTGTTGTACCAATGTTATCACCTAATAAAATAGGCAAAGCTCCGTGTAATGATATTAAATCATTCGCAAAGAATCCTTGTAATATACCAATTGTTGCACTAGAACTTTGAACGATTAATGTTACAAATGTTCCTGCAGCAACACCTAGTATTGGTGTATGAGACATATTTAGCATAATATCGTGGAATCCATCTAAATTAGCTAAAGGTTTTACTGCGCCACTCATTAGCTCTAACCCATAGAACAAAGAACCGAAACCAAAGAATATCATACCAACATTCTTAACTTTACGTTTTTGAACAAAGAATATTAAAAATGCACCAATTGCTAATATAGGTAAAGAATATTCCCCAATATCAATACCAATAATAAATGCAGTAACAGTTGTACCGATATTTGCACCCATTACGACACCAATTGCTTGTCTTAGCGTCATAAAGCCTGCGCTGACTAACCCTATCGTAATAACTGTTGTACCTGAACTACTTTGAATCAAAATTGTAACAATCATACCAGCTAATACGCCCATTATTGGGTTGCTAGTAAATCTATTTAAAATACTTCTCAGTCTATCTCCTGCTGCAGCTTGTAATCCGTCTCCCATTTGCTTAATACCATAAAGAAATATACCTAGACCACCTATAAAAGTGAAGATAATTTCTAGCGCCGACAATTCCATAAGACACCTCAATTAAATTTTTTGTAACCATTGTGAATATTAAACGATAATTGTTAATCTAATGTAAATTTTATATTAAGTTTCGTTTAATTCAACTATTTTCTTTTAAATACAAAAGAACTATGAAATTATCGCAAATAAACATTTACAAATCAACCCTATTTATTAAATAAATCTTCAATATTATTGTACATTTTAAAAATCATCATACGTTCGCCAGTACGAGAACTTAAATCAGTATGAAAACTGTCAACTTTTTCATTAGTTATATTAAATATTATTTCATAAAGATGTGAAACGTCTGATTCCACTAAAGTAGATCTCGTGCGTTTAATGGAAAGTAAACCTTCCTTTGTTTCAGAGACTTTGTATTCAGCAGGTGTTAAAATACCTTGTAAATCTACAATAATCATATCTCTTAATATATCTGTCTTCACTGACAAGGAACCTCTGCCTAAATATTCTTTTTCCCATTGTGTGATAGCTTTACTTATTGTAGATTCACAGTACCCTTTCGTCATGTCCATATCTTTCATCTCCTCACAAATTGATAAATACTCTTTAAGTTGTTTCTTGAATAATTGTTTCTGCATCATTTTCTTTGAATATTATCCCGGAAATTTTAATATTTTCCGGTACTAATGGATGGTTATAAATCTGGTTAACACTTTCTTCAATTCGTTTATGAACATCACGTTCACCATTTAACCAATCTATAATACTTTCACCATTCATTTCTGGCTTACAATTCTCAAATAAATAGTCTATCGTTTTTAAACGACTTTCCATGCTTCTAATCATTTCAGGTAAGTCAATATTAGGTAAATTATAAGCCTCGTCTTTACCAATGATGTATATTTCTCGAATGTCTTTCTGATAAATCGATATAATGATTGATCTCATAACTTCTCCATATGCTTGCGCTATTTCTGATTGATAACTATTTATAGTAAACACATGAGCTGTCTTATCAAACACTTGTCTAACAAATTCGTCTTCTGAATGTGTATTTAATTCACCTAATATCAATATATTATTTTCTTCGTTCATCATTATACATCCTCTCAGCAAAAAATTGCTCCCTATCTGTTTACCATTTAATCCATTCTCCATGTTCATTAATACTTGAAATTAATAACCAACCATTTTTCAATTTGGTGTTTAACACTTCATTTTCATTTAATAAACGTTCAATGTAATGATTAGGCGCTTGTATAACGATTAATAATCGAATCGGTGAATGATAAAAATCTTCATCTGATTTCATAACAGATTGCCACGGTAACCCTGTTAATAAATCACTAGCATTACCTTGCATTACACCAATGCCCGAAGTAACTGTTTGAGTCGCTTTACTGCCACTTCCATAAAAGTGTGGAGCAACTGTCGAAGCGTAATATTGTAGGTTTATCCATTGGGAAACAGTCGCTGGTCCTGTCAAAATAGTATTCAATAAAACGCCATCTTGATCCTTCCTCCAATCATAATTGTGCAAGAACGACCTTCCATTTAATTGTCGCTTCTTAGTTAATTGTCTTTGACCAATTATAAATGATGCATTTCGTGCTAATCCCCATTCAGGACGCACTTCACTCCAGTCACTAGATATTTTCTTAGCTTCTTTAGTAGCATTTTTCTTATCGTAATGAATGCCTGGTAATTGTGTTAATCTCAACTCGTTAGCTTTGCGACTCACTTCTGGAATTGTATTTTTTAATAATATATATGATTCTTCAGCTTCTTTCGATAATTCCGGAACATATATCCATTCAAGCTCATCAATTGTTGTACAATGTTCTGCTGCGATAAACACTGTCTCTTCAGGTATAAAAATATGATGTTTAAGTAGTCCTGTTCTAACTTCAGGTAAATTACATAACGTCGCTAGTACTTTAGCATTGAAACCACTTGCTGAACCGCCACAAGCACCACAATCTAGAGAAGCTGAATAAGGGTTGTTAGCTGTGTGACTACCATGACCGCATATCACAACTAGCGGAGCAAAACCTTCAGTTAAACTCATTAATTTTAAAGCTTCTGCCGTATAATTGATTTTTTCTTTTTCTGTAAAACCAATTGGCAAACTATCTTGTTGTCCATGATTATGTTCATGCTCGTTAATTGTTAATGTTGTTTCAGGTTTTTTCAAAAATGTATCGTTAAATTTATTAATGATACTACCTGAACTTTTCGGCATAAAGCTTCTTGTAATAGTTTGAATACTAAGCCATGGTCCAGTTAGTTCCGGTAATAATAAACTAGGTAATACATTTTGTTTCATCTTTTTAAAAGTATAAATTAAGGAAGATACTGTTTTCTTCTTATCCACATAATCATTTTCATTACTGTTCGCTTCAAATTCTTGAATTTTATGTAGCGGTTGGTTCATAACCGGTAATGAATTATGCGTATGTTGATGCCCTAATTCACATTTTTCTATTGGTAAACCGAAAAAACCCGCGATACCAATCGTTTCAAATGGTCCTTCCATTTCTAACTGTCTTCTGAAAGGTTCTGATCTTGTATCTATACAGAATGCCAATTGCGCTTTCGTTTCTTGTATTGGCATGTTATTAACAAGTTGAGAGTTAATTTCTTGTCTTAAACTTAATTCATAAGTATCTTCCCATGCTTCTAACAATATTTTCTTACGTGTAATCTCATCAAAATCAAGAGAAAATCGTATATATTCCTTTTGTTTATCTTTTGGTAATGCTAGCCATTTTTCTAAAGTGAAATCTCCCCACTCTAACCATGCAACTATTGAAGTGTAATCAACTTCTTGTTCTAATAAATCTTCAGGTACGAGATTTCCGATTAGTGACCATTCTAGAGCTAGTCTAATCGTTAAATATTCTTGTAACAGATTTTTTGTTTGATTAGATTTTTCATCATACCAAAGCATCATACCAGCCCATCCTGGTAATGAGATTAAATGCGATTCTAAATAAGATTGAATATGTTGTTGTTCAATATTCAAATTATCTAAGCAACATTCCATTGCTTCAATTGAATCTCCAGGTAAATTTTTAAATTGTTGACGTATATTTTTATTTAATGCAGGATCCAATACGACCATCTTTTTCCAAGCATTATAAAAACTTTCATTATGTGTTGGCATCGACCAACCAGATTGAGCATTATCTAAATATAATTTGCACCATTTTATAATATGATAGTTCAATATATCATTGTATGGTTCACCTGATTTACTTTGTTGATAAGCACTCAACATTTTAACTTTCTTATTTTTAGATAGATTAAATTCATCTACAGTATAATGTTGTTTTAATTCTTTTTCGTATTGCTTAACTACTTCATCTTTTAAAGTTATGCCTTTTAAAGCTTTCTGTGCAAATTGGAGTAATTCTTCTTTATCAATTTTATAGTCTGCTTTTTCTAACCAATCTTCTAATTTATTTGAAATAAAATATTCATTGATTTCTTCTTTTTTAATAGCAGATTTAATAATATTTTTATTGGCATACATGTTAATTTCTTGTGTTTCTTTTATCCATCTTGCGACTTCTTCAAAAGTTTGTTCTTCCATATTAGCCCACGGGTGTCTAGCAGCAAAAATTGAAATCGGCGATAACGGCACGATAACTCGACTTGCTGATTGTATGATATTTTTTATATTTTGCGTATTTAAGATTACATTAACCATGTTTATAACCACCTTTTACAAAATGATCTTTCAAATATCTTGGATGACTTTCAACAGAGTGATATTTTGCTTCTCCGAAATGTACAAGCCATAAATATGTCATTAAGAATATGCGAGAAGATTTATTTCTTCCTATCCACATGCTCATTAAACTACCTAACACCAACATTGCAATCATGACAGTGACAACAAAGAAAGGTGGTTCTGCAAGTTGAAATTCAAATTGTTGTAACCAATGATGAAAGAAGTTATGAATAGCGAAGTATACAACACCGATAGAGACTAATGCTGCTAAACCTATTATTCGTCCTAATTTTCCTTCTCCAAATGCAACAAGCTGTGTCCATGATACAGATAAGGACCAAGCTAATATAAGTGCACTTATGAATTGATAACTACTATAAGGGGTAATCAACCAAAAAGTGATACCTATAAATACAGCTAAGAAACGACCGACTAACACCCAAATATAAGATATGCTTTCATTCATTCTTGTAGGCACTTCAAAGTGTCTCACAGCCGATCCTGAACGTAAGAATAAAGTTGCTTTAAACAATCCATGTAATATGAGATGAATAATTGCAGCTGAATAAGCTCCTAAAGCACATTGAATAAGCATAAAGCCCATTTGCCCCATCGTAGATCCAACTAACTGCCTTTTATAATCTACATGGACTAAGCTGATGCCTGAACCTATTAATACAGAAACACTTGCAATAATAAGTAAAATTGATAACGTCCACTCGTTCATAAAAATCGGTGAAAATCTTGTTAAAATAACGCCACCCACATTTACAATTCCGGCATGCATAATTGCTGAAACAGGTGTTGGCGCTGCAACAGATTCTATAAGCCATCTATGGAAAGGCCATTGAGCGGCAGGAATAATCACTGATAATATTAATAGAAGCTGTATGATAACACCTTGCCACGAATCAAATGATTTTAAATTTTCTACAGTAAATATTGCTGAAATTGCCCATTCTCCAGATAAATAATTCACGAATAATATCGCACATAATAAAGAAAGCCAACTCACTAAGAACAAAATACCTGTTATTTTAGATGCTTCTTTTGTCACTTTCCATTGTTTGTTCAATTTTATTAACATTGTTAAACAAAGTAGCGTGATGCCCCACAGTCCTGTCATAATTCTCAAGTCATCACTCAACCATGCTACAGAGGCGAAAGTTGTCATTATCGTAAACAATGTAAAATACTTTCGATAATGCGCATCTCCGTATAAATATCTCAATGAAAACCTTTGGATAATTAATCCAATCATCAATATAAAGAATGCAAGTAGCCAAGATAATACATCTAAATGCCATGGACCAATTTCTAGATTTTCTCGAATAAAAATCGTCCCAATTAAAGCAATAAATGTAGGAACCGAAAAAATGATTAAATGATATTTAGTGTAACGTAATGGTACTTTATGTATAAGAAATAACAATCCGCTTAAAATCGCTATAACTAATGTGATGAAAAATAATACTAATAAACTCATCATATTGACTACTCCTTTATATATGACTTAAAAATAAAAAAGCCGACAATTTAAAACAAATCATTCATAATGATTTGCTATAATTGTCGGCTTCAACCAAACATACTTAACGTTGTTTGTATTGCTTCCTTTATTATTAAAATATAGAATAATATTTATTATTTCCTGAGAAATAGTTCATTTTTTATTAATAGTTTTAGTAAACTTCTTTTTCAATTAACCAATATATATCAGCCAATTGCTAAAGAATCTATACCCAAGCTATTTTTTATATACTTTTATAACATATATTTATTTTGTAAAATTGTCAATAAAAAGTCCTAAATTATATGTTATAAGTTTTATTTATTCGTATTAAATAGTAATCATTGTTAAAATGTATAAATAATCTAAAGATATAAGGAGATAGTTATGGACAATTCAAATTTAATCGCACCTGAAACTTATAATATCGTTAATGAAATAGAAAAATATGCAGTGGACCAAACAAAAGAAGCCATTGTTTTTGAAGATATATCAGGTGATGTACAACATATTACATATTCAGATTTAATGAAAAACGCAAATAAAGTCGGGAATGTTTTTAAAAACAACGGGCTTAAAAAAGGTGACAAAATATTAATACTGATGCCTAGATCTATTGTGACTTACGAAATTTATACTGCCGCATTAAAATCAGGGCTAATCATCATTCCAAGTTCAGAAATGTTAAGAACTAAAGATTTACAACATAGAATTACACACGGTGAAATAGATGCAGTCGTTTCAATCTCTAATTCTACAAATGAATTTTATAATATTAAGGAATATGAGCAATTAACGAAATTCATCGTCGGTGATGAAGAAGAAAATTGGATTCCTTTAGACAAAGAAAAAGCTGACGCGAGTGAAACATTAGAAGTAGACAAAACAAAACGCGATGATATTGCGCTACTTTCATACACGTCAGGTACAACTGGGCTTCCTAAAGCAGTCGTGCATACACATGGTTGGGGATATGCTCACATTCAAACAGCACCTAAACATTGGTTAAGCATTAGTGAAGGCGATACTGTTTGGGCAACTGCTGCTCCAGGCTGGCAAAAATGGGTATGGAGCCCATTCTTATCAATTTTAGGTTCAGGTGCTACAGCTCTTGTATACAACGGTAAATTTGACGCTAAAAAATATTTAGATTTACTAGAAAAACACGAGGTTAACGCGCTTTGCTGTACACCAACTGAATACCGTTTAATGGCTAAACTTCCTAACTTAGCTGATTACACTTTAAAAAATCTACATAGTGCTGTTTCAGCAGGCGAACCATTAAACAAAGAGGTAATAGAAAAATTCCAAGAAAACTTTAACATTAAAGTTAGAGACGGCTACGGTCAAACTGAAAATACATTGCTAATCGCATTCTTAAAAGACACTGAAAGCAGAATCGGTGCAATGGGTAAAGCAATTCCTGGCAGTAATGTCGCAATCATTGATGAAGATGGCGAACCAATTACAGACGGTTCAACAGGTGATATCGCTGTTTCATTAGATTCACCTTCTTTATTCCAAGGTTATTATAAAGATGAAGAACGTACTGAAGCTTCAAAAAGAGGCAACTACTATGTAACAGGCGACCGCGCAAGATTAGATGAAGATGGATACTTCTGGTTCAAAGGAAGAGAAGATGACATTATCATTAGCTCAGGATATACAATCGGGCCATTTGAAGTTGAAGACTCATTAACGAAACACCCTAAAGTACAAGAGTGTGCAGTCGTAGCTAGTCCAGATGAAATCCGCGGTAACATTGTGAAAGCTTTTGTTATTTTACAAGAAGGTGTTGATGGTGATGATGCACTTGTAAAAGAACTACAAACATACGTAAAACAAGACGCGGCACCTTATAAATATCCAAGAGCGATTGAATTTGTAAATACATTACCTAAAACTAATTCAGGAAAAATAAGACGCGTAGAATTAAGAGAAGCAGAACAAGAAAAATATAATAAATAACTAAATCTTATATAAACAAAAAGCTCCTAATCCATTAATTAAACACAAAGGATTAGGAGCTTTATTTTGTAACATATTATTTAGTTCTCAAATTTAATTTATCTTACATATTCAAAGATACCTGCTGCACCCATACCTACTCCAATACACATTGTGACCATTCCATATTTAGAATCTGGTCTTCTCTTCATTTCAGATAAGAGCTTAGCAGTTAGCATTGCACCTGTTGCCCCTAGTGGGTGACCTAATGCTATTGCACCACCATTAACGTTTGTCTTGTTAACATCTAGCCCTACTTTATTAATTGAAGCAACTGTTTGTGAAGCAAAAGCTTCGTTTAATTCAACTAAGTCAATATCTTCTACATTAAGATTTGTAAGTTCAAGTACTTCTGGAATTGCGTATGCTGGGCCAATACCCATTATTTTAGGATCAACACCTACTGCTTTAAACCCTACAAACTTAGCAATTGGTTTAACACCTAGTTCTTTCACTTTATCACCAGACATCAGCACTACAAATCCTGCTCCGTCTGTTAAAGGTGCTGATGTTCCAGCAGTTACCGTTCCATCTGCCTTGAATACGGTTCTTAATTTGGCTAATGTTTCAAGATTTGTTTCTGGTCTGATTAACTCGTCTTCTTTGAATATTTCTTTTGATACGACAGGGCCGTTTTGGTCATAACTTACTTTATGAATGTCTAGCGGTATAATTTCATCATCAAATTTCCCCGCTTCACGTGCTTCATTAGCACGCTTATGACTTTCTACTGCATATTTATCCTGTTCTTCTCTAGAAACATTAAATTCATCTGCTACCATTTCAGCCGTTAATCCCATCGGATAAGAAACACCTGTATCTTGTTCTTGCAACTCTGGATTGTTCGTTGGTTCATTACCGCCCATTGGCACGGCACTCATTAATTCTACACCGCCAGCAACTAACACATCTGCTTGTTCTGACATAATTTCATTAGCTGCTATTGCGATTGTTTGTAGTCCTGAAGAACAGTAACGATTCACAGTTTGTCCTGGCACTTCTTTAGGAAGACCAGCTAACAACGCGATTGAACGCGCCATATTTTGTCCTTGTAAACCCTCTGGGAAAGCATTGCCGAGTATTACATCGTCTACCATACTGTAGTCGAATGATCCTTCTATTTTATCTAATACACCTTTTAAGACTTGTGCACCAACTTCATCAGGTCTTTCATGGAATAACGCGCCGCCTGGCTTTGCTTTACCCGCTGCTGAACGTCCGTATGCTACTATATATGCATCTTGCATTGATATCCATCCTCTCTTTTTCAACTCATCATTAATTGCGTAAAGGTTTTCCTTTTTCTAACATATGTGAAATACGGTCATATGTTTTTTCGTTTTGTAAGAGTTGTAAGAATCCTTCTCTTTCTAATTTTTGAAGGTATCTTTGGTTTATAAATGTGTTGCGTGGCAAGTCTCCGCCAGATAATATATGTGCAACTTTCATTGTAATTTCGTAATCATAATCACTAATAAAGCGGCCTAAACGTTGTGCGTCCAATTGACCTTGAGCTAGCGCTTTAAAGTCTCTACCTAATGCAGTATATTGCGCTTTTGGTTTTGGAATATAATTTGTTTCTGATTCATATTTCGCTTTATTTAACGCTACTTCAACACGTTTTTCTTTATTGAATATGATAGAGTCTGTATCTCTTAAATAACCATAGCGTTTAGCTTCATATGCATTTGTTGAAACTTTAGCTAGACCTACGTTCATTAATACTTTTGAAATAGACTCTTGCTTATCATTTTCTTTATGATTTGTTCTTAGCACTCTATCAGAAAGCTCAGCTAATCCACCACCACTTGGTAATAAGCCTACACCTGTTTCAACTAATCCTATATACGTTTCACTTGCTGCTACCACGAATGGCGAGTGAAGTACAACTTCACAACCACCACCTAAAGCTCTACCATGCACGGCAGTTACGATTGGTTTAAGTGAATACTTCATTCTGTTGAAACTCTTATGCAAGTTATCAATGGCTGGACCAACTAAATTTTCCACATCTTTAGATTCGTGCGCTTGCTTCATTAAATATAAATTTGCACCAACACTGAAATTATTACCATCAGCGTATATAACCATACTTGTATAATCTTCTTCTTCTAATAAATCTATAGCTTCTATTAAATCTTCAGCAAAACCATCTGATACGATATTATTTTTACTTTGTAATTTAAATAACAATTGATCTTTGTTTGCCACAGATAAATTAGAGTCTTCTTTATTCCAAATTTCACGGTCAATAAATTCCGATGTAGGCGTTACACGTTCTATTGTTTCTCCATCTTTATAGAAACTTTCAGTTTGATTTTCAATCCACTCTGGTAACTCACCAAGCTCATCTTTCATACGTTTTTTAACTCTTTCGAAGCCCATTAAATCCCAAAGTTTAAATGGACCTGCTTTCCAGTTAAATCCCCAAACTAAAGCTCGATCAATATCTTTAAAGTCAGAAGCAGCTTTTGGTACATTAATTGCTGAATAATAGAAATTATTTCTTAATGTTTCCCATAAATATAATCCTGCTTTATCTTCTGCATTAAATATCACATCTAAATTTGATTTTAAATCTTTACTGAATTTAGATAAAATTTCTAATTGTGGTGGTTCAGGCTGTACGTATTCATCCGAATCTATATCATAAACTAAACGTGTCTTTTTATCTTTTTTATAAAAGCCTTGTTTTGTTTTACGACCTAACGAACCGTTTTTAACGAGCGTTTCTGCAATTTTTGTATCTTTGAAATAAGGCTCTTCTTCTGGAATTTGTTGTAGCCCTTTAATAACAGTGACCGCAATATCTAATCCGACTAAATCTGATAATCCGTAAGTTCCTGTACTCGGTCTACCGATAGCACGTCCTGTTAAAGCATCGACTTCAACAATTGAAAATCCTTGTTCTTCCCCTCGATACATAATGTCATTCATCGTTTGTGTTCCGACTCTGTTTGCTACAAATCCCGGAACATCGTTAGCGACAACAACACCTTTACCTAATATTTCTTCAGCAAATGTTTGTGTTCTGTCTATAACATCTTTTGAAGTATCTTTATTCGGTATAACCTCTACTAACTTCATAATACGAGGCGGATTGAAGAAGTGCATACCTAAGAATCGTTCTTTATCTTTTGGTTCAAACACTTTTGATATTGCTTCAATAGGAATACCAGAAGTATTTGTCGCAAATATTGCATCATCTTTAGCTACTGATGTTACTTGTTTCCATACTTGATGCTTAATCTCTAGTTCTTCTTTCACCGCTTCAATATAGATATCAGCATCATCTTCACCATTTAAATCATCTTGAAAATTACCGTATGATAAGTTAGAAGCAAATTCTAAATTAAACAATAACGGTCTTTTTTTGTCTGTTATCGTTTCATATGCTTTTTTAGAAATTTTATTAGGATCTTGCTCATCAATTACTATATCTAATAGTTTTACTTTCAATCCTGCGTTTACTAATAGAGCAGCTATTTGACTTCCCATTGTGCCTGCACCTAGAACGGTTGCTTTTTTTATAGTCATAAAAAGTCCTCCAATATATTCTGTATTTCTTTACTTGTTATTGAATTAAAGAAAGGCTGAATCACCTGTTAATGCGCGCCCTATAACTAAAGCGTTTATTTCATGTGTACCTTCATATGTGTATACTGCTTCAGCATCCGAGAAGAATCTTGCAATATCATATTCAGCGAGAATACCGTTACCACCTGTAATACCTCTACCCATTGCAACTGATTCTCTAAGTCTCAATGAATTCATCATTTTTGCTGTTGAAGTTGCAACTTCATCATACTCACCATGGGCTTGCATTCGCGCAAGTTGTGCACAAGTTGCCATCGCTTGAGCTAAGTTACCTTGCATCATAGCTAACTTCTCTTGAATTAATTGATATTTACTAATTTCTTTACCAAATTGCTTACGCTCAGTCACATAATCCAATGTAGCGCGTAATGCACCTGCTAATGCTCCAGTAGCCATGTACGCTACACCAGCACGTGTTGAATAAAGTACTTTTGCAATATCTTTGAAGCCATTAATATTTTGTAATCTATCTTCTTCTTTAACTTCTACATTTTTTAAACGAATTATTGTATTTGGTATAATTCTTAACGCTATTTTATTTTCAATAATTTCAATATCTACACCTTCTTGTTCAGGCTTAATAATGAAACCTTTAGGCTTACCTGTTTCAACATCTACTGCATAAACTGGTATAACATCAGATAAGTTTGCACCGCCTATCCATTTCTTCTCACCATTGATAATCCATTTATCTCCTTCTCTCTTTGCTGTTGTTTCTAATCCACCAGCAACGTCTGATCCATGTTCAGGCTCAGTTAAAGCGAAACATGTTCTCAATTCGTGAGATTGTAATTTAGGAATATAATAAGCGATTTGTTCTTTGCTTCCGCCAAACAAGAATGAATTGTGTCCTAAACCTTGATGTACACCTAATAGCGTAACTAGTGAAACATCAAATCGTGCTACAACATATGACATGAAAAATTGGAATAATTGACTCGGTGTTTTAGCACCTTCACGGCCTTCAAATAATAATGGATTATTAAAATAATCTAACTTACCCATATCATCAAAGAAATCTTCTGGAACTGTCGCATTTATCCAATGTTCATTAATAGTTGATCTATATTTTTCTTCTAACAAATCATTTAATTGTTTAAGAAATTTCAATTCACCGTCTGTTAAGTCTTTAGAAATATTGAGTATATCTTCTGGAAATAATTCTTTTAATGTTTCTTCTCTGTTTGTCATAATAGTAACCTCCATTTAAAATGATAACGCTTACAATAAGATTTAAAAAAATATAATGCTTTATTCTAAGTCATTTTCTTTATTATTTTGTTTCGCTTTCTTATTCATCATTTTTTGAATTTCTAATTTATCGGGTTTTGAAGTAGATGTTAATGGCATTTTCGTAACTTTCAAATACATTTTCGGAACTTTATAGCCTGCTAAATGCTCCTTCATATGTTTATCTAATTTTTCTTCATAATCAGGATCATCTTCTGATAGTAACACAGCTGCAGATACGGATTCGCCAAATTTCTCACTCTCAAACCCTACGACTACACCTTGAGCTACTAGAGGATGAGATGCAAGGACTGCTTCAACTTCAGAAGGTAACACGTTTTCCCCGCCTGTAATAATCATTTCTTTTTTGCGGTCTACAATATAAATATCTCCATCTTCATCAACTCT
This sequence comes from Mammaliicoccus sp. A-M4, assembly GCF_022386955.1. NCBI lineage: Bacteria > Bacillati > Bacillota > Bacilli > Caryophanales > Staphylococcaceae > Mammaliicoccus > Mammaliicoccus sp. A-M4. The sequence continues at coordinate 119,822 of NZ_JAJNHH010000002.1, read as the reverse complement.
CGCCAAATCTCCTGTTAAGAAATAACCATCTTTAAAGTTTTTCTCGGTCGCTTCAGGTTTATTCCAATAACCTGGCGTTACTTGTTTACCCTTAATTGCAAGCTCTCCGATTTCTCCTACTCCAACTTCTTCATAATCATCATTGTATATACGTACCTTAACGTACATGACAGGTTTGCCGATACTCATTGGTTTCTTCACTGCATTTGTAGGTGTATTAACTAATGCTAATGGTGCTTCCGTTAATCCATAACCATTAATTAAATTTAAACCCATGCTTTGGAATTTTTTCTGCACGCCTGGAAGCGGAGCAGACCCACCTTGAACAAGAAAGTCTATATTTTCAAAGCTTTTCATATCAAAGTTTGGTGCTACTAACATCGCATAATACATCGTCGGAATAAGTGTTAAATAATTAGGTTGATACTTCTTCATTAAATCATTTAACTGTTCACCTTCAAAGTAGCGATGCAGTACAATTGTGCCACCTGCCATCAATAATGGAATTGTTAAATCATTAAAACCAAATACATGGAACATTGGTAATGATACGATAGTAGAGAAATCAGCGTTTACTTTATAAGTTAAAATCGTATTTACAGCATTTGTTGTGAATGATTCATACGTAAACATAACACCTTTAGGTAATCCTGTTGTTCCACTCGTATACATTAATGATGCTAAATCATCTTGCCCCACATCTACTGATTCAAATGGTCGATGATTTTTCGGATCCACTATTTCATCATATTCTTTAGAATCTATATCTAAATGTAAATACTCATCTGGTATACCTTGTAAACTACTCAGATGCCTAGTGGAATAAAATATCATTTTAATATTTGAATCTTCTATCACACTTTCGATTTCATTTGGTTTTAGACGCCAATTCATCGGAAAGTATACTGCGCCTATTTTAAATGAAGCAAACAATAAATCTAAAATTGACACATCGTTTGGCGCAAAAATACCAACGACATCACCACGTTTAACCCCTTGTTCTTGTAGGTGATTCGCTAAGTTTTCTGCCCTTATATTCAATTCTTGGTAAGTCCATTCCGTGCCTTTTAACGGATCGATGACTGCTGGTTTCTCTTCATCAAATTGCGCTCTCGTTTTTATCCAATCGTAATTCATATTAAACGCCCCCCTTAATAGTTTGAACTATTATCTTGAATACTTCTTTGCAAGCCTCCCCAATTTTCTTGATAAATGTCTCGATTTATCATTTTAAGATCATCAGCGATAATCGGTTGAAATGCCAAGTTAGCGAGTACATCTTTTTCTAAATCTAAACCTGGCGCAATTTCAATCAATTTCAGACCATCATCAGTTAATTGGAATACAGCACGTTCAGTAACATAATAAACTTCTTGTCCTAATTTTCTAGAATATGCAGCATTGAAGTCTAAATTTTTAACTTGTTCTACAAATTTCTTTGTATGACCTTCTTGTTCAATGACCAACTCATTATTGCTACAAGTAGACTGACTTCCTACTACCATCGTCCCTGAAAATACAATTCTCTTAACTGTTTGGCTAATATCAACGAATCCCCCACAGCCATTCATTCTATCGCCATACATCGAGACATTAACATTTCCATGTTGGTCGATTTCAGCAAAGCTTAAATATGCTACATCCAGTCCACCGCTATATATAAAGTCCCAAGTCATTTCATGTCTCATTCTTGCATCTAAGTTATAGTTCATACCGAAGTATTTCCTACTTCCTACCATTCCACCAAAGTTACCAGTATCAACGTTTAACTGCACTAAGTCATGTGCTTCTTCTTCTACTAGCATATTTGATAGTTCATTGTTGATTCCAAAACCAATACTGACTACATCATCTCTTTGTAGAAATTGTGCAGCTCGACGGAGAATAACTTTACGTATATTAAACTCAATAAATGGTTCAAGCATTTTATTGATTCTGTATTCACCTGATAAAGCAGGGTCATAATATGCTTGTGGAAGTTGTCGATGATATTTCGGATTATCGTTCACAACTACATAGTCTACAAGTTCACCTGGTATAAATACTTCAGTCGGCTTGAAACTACCACTTTCCACAATTTCTTTAACTTGTACGATGACTTTCCCACCGTTACTATGAGCTGCTGCTGCAACGCCATAACCTTCACCTAAGTGTGCTTCATGATTCATAAAAATATTACCTTCACTATCTGCATATGTACCACGAAGAAGTGCAATATCGGTTTTAGGAAAATCATAATGTAAGTATTCTTCATGATTCACTTCTAGTAAACTAACGATATCTTTTTTAGTCACTTCATTCACTTTTCCACCTGAATATCTTGGATCTATGTTCGTATTAAGTCCTATCTTAGAAATCGTGCCAGGAAACAATTTTGAATCTCGTCTATAATGCGTCGCCATTAAACCTTGAGGCAACATGTAAGCTTCAATTTCATTGTTTTTTATCGCTTCAATCGTTTTAGGTGAACCAATAATAATACTTGCAATCAGTCGTTTAACCATCCCACGACTAACAAATGAATCTAAATCATAACCATCCCCACGGTAATCACTAATATCATTTGCCAACATAATAGTTAAATCATCAATTTGCCCAGTTTTCTCATGAGCCAAAGCAATATGTTTTAAAACATTAACCGGTAAATTAGCAACTGATAATGCAGCAATAGATATTACATCACCAGACTTTACAATATCTTTTAAATCATTGAACGAAATAATTTTCATTAGACTAACCCCCAACTATCTATGATGCAAACATTTCATAAAAGACCCCCTCAAATAAATGTAAGCCCTTACATTTATAAATATAACACATTGTAAATATAAAACAAAAGTAAAAAGGTATACGACAATATCTTTTCAATCATTAAATAATTGCTTATAACTAGAACTTAGTACCACATCACATACTGTAGTGATAATGCTTTTAGAAACAATTTTATTCCGCAGAAAAACGTAACTAAAATACAAAAATTAAATTATCAAAAATCACTTTTATATATGAATATAGTAATAAATTGATTTATAAAAAAATGAACTTATTAAGTTTTATATCAGAACGATTGATATTATAAGCATCATTTTTATAAATATTTAATAATATTCAGTATTTTTGTTTGATATATGAAGTAATTTTCTCGTATATTATCCTATTAATAGATTTTAAAAAATAAAGTTAAATTGATATGTTGCACGTGGTACCTCTCTTGCAACATGCGGGGACGTTAAAACTTCAATAAAAAAACAGCAATTCGTTTATAAGACGAATTGCTGTTTTTTATTTTCTTATGTTACTTTTACGCTTTATGATTCTAATTCAAGATCTTTGCTTGTAGCTTTTCTTGTTTTCTTCAATAAATCAGTATCTTCAATTAAAGATTCACCGTATGAAGGGATAATTTCTTTGATTTTTGGTTCCCATTTTTTGATATATTGTGGGAAGTTCTTTTCAAATACTTCTAAAGCTACTGATACTGATGTTGAAGCTCCTGGTGATTCACCTAATAAAGCAATGACAGTGTTATCTTTAGAGTTTACAACTTCAGTACCGAATTGGATAAAGCCTCTACCATGTTCTTCTGTATCTTTAATAACTTGAACACGTTTACCAGCAATGTGTAAATCCCAATCCTCATCTTTAGCATTAGGAACATAGCGGCGTAATTCTTTCATACGATCTTCTTTGTTCATAAGTACTTGCTGAATTGAGTATTTAACTAATGACATGTTTTTAACACCAGATGATAACATCGTTACCACGTTACTTGGATTAATAGATTTGAATAAATCTAAGTTAGAACCATTTTTCAAGAATTTTGGTCCAATTGCTGCGAATGGTCCAAATAAAAGACTTTCTTTACCTTGAATGTAACGTCTATCTAAGTGTGGAACTGTCATAGGTGGTGTGCCTGGTGGTTCTTTACCATACACTTTCGCATCATGTTCATTAACAATTTTCGGATTATTACAAACTAAGAATGCACCACTAATTGGGAAGCCTCCAAGATGTTTACTTTCAGGTATTTTAGTTTTTTGTAGTAATGGAATTGCATTACCACCTGCACCGATGAAGATATAATCAGCAACATGTGTTACAACTTCACCTGTTTCTAAATTACGTACTTCAACTTCCCATTTGCTGTCTTCACGTTGTTTGAAATTCACAACTTCTTGACGGAATTGTACTTCTGCATTGTCATGCTTTTCGATGTTTTTAACTAATTTACGTGTTAATTCACCGAAGTTTACATCTGTACCTTCATCAATTTTACTAGCAGCTAGAGGTTCGTTAGAATTACGACCTTCCATGATTAATGGCATCCATTCAGCTAATTTTTCATGATCTTCTGAGTAATCTAACCCTTCAAACATCGGTAATGATTTTAAAGCTTCATAACGACGTTTTAAGAAATCAACATTGCGCATACCCATAACAAAACTGATATGAGGTAATGGACGGATGAATTCTTTAGGATTCTCTATCGCTTTGCTTTTAACTAAATGAGACCAAAATTGTTTAGAAATCTCGAATTGTTCGTTAATTTCTTTAGCTTTCTCTACATCGATAGAGCCATCTTCTTGTTCTACTGTATAGTTCAATTCACATAACGCTGCGTGACCTGTACCAGCATTATTCTTTTCATTTGAACTTTCAATAGCCGGTTGGTCTAAACGTTCAAAGATTTTAAGGTTCCAATCCGGTTCTATGTCTTTTAAGAAAGAAGCAAAAGTTGTACTTAGAATACCAGCGCCAATTAATATGATGTCTTTTGGTTGTGTATTATCCATTCATAATCACCTTTCTAAATTATAATCAATTATATTCTAAAATTTTTATTTGAATATAACGATAAAAAGCTTAAATAAATTATTGATTTACATAAGAAATGTATAAATAAAGCGCTTTATAAGCTAATATTAAAACAATAGTAAGGAAAAGTAAATTACAACATTTTTAATGATAGTAATATTTCCCTAACATTTTTGGGATATTATGGTTTTGAAGAAATCTATACATTATATGTTCCCTGTATATCGAAAAAATAACGTTTTTTATTATTTTGAGCAAAGGTATTGTGTTTTCTTCTGTGTAATAATACACTAGAATTACTAATAGTATTGAGCAGGTGATTATTTCTAAAGCACATTATGATTATTTTTCTTCCTCTTGTTTTAACGATATGAATTTTGTACGGATTTCGATCATTTCAAGGAGGTTTTATTATGGTTATTAAAGGTAAAAATTTAATTAAAGTGAATCGCCAAAATGAACAAAGATCATCCGGAATTTCAGTCATGATTGAAGAAGGTGGCTTAGGTGCTGATAATTACTACCAAATTATTAAATCTAACCCTGGTCATGAGGAATCAGAAGAAAACATTTTTCAATTTGAAGATGAAGTAAGTAATAAAAGTAATACAGCACTTATTGATTTGCTTATTTTAAATGCTCAAGAACACAACGCGGAAAATTATAAGGAAGCATTAAACATTATTAAATCTGAACTTCTTAAACGTATGGACTAAATTATTCTAATTAAGTTCAAACCACCTAGCAATTGCTAGGTGGTTTTTTTATTATAAATACGTAGCCTTTTATTTCCTTTCAATGTATAAATATGGTAAAAAAAGATATAATTTTGTCTATTAAGGTTATTTTATATATTAAGGAGATTCGGAAATGATTTCTAAGAATCCAAAGACAGCTATGTCATTAAACACTAGGTATTTGCCTGGTTTGGACGGGTTACGAGCCATTGCTGTTATCGCTATAATTATTTATCATTTAAACCCTAAATGGTTGTCTGGTGGTTTTATCGGCGTTGATACTTTCTTCGTCATTTCTGGTTATTTAATTACAAGTTTATTGTTAAATGAATTTCAGCAAAATGGACATATTAATTTATTACATTTTTGGGAAAAGAGAATTAAAAGATTATTACCTGCAGTATTGTTTCTCATTGCTAGTGTCTGTATTTATACATTATTATTTGAACCATCTATTATAAAAGATGTGAGACACGATGCTATAGCAGCAATATTTTATGTTTCGAATTGGTGGTATATTTTTCATCATGTAAGTTACTTTGATAGTTTCAAATTAATGCCTTTAAAACATTTATGGAGTTTAGCTATAGAAGAACAATTTTATATCATATGGCCAATTTTCCTTTCGTTGTTTTTTAAAAAGGGCGTGTTTAATAAGAAGGCAGTCTTATGGACTTTTATTGTTTCTATTATATCAGTATTAATCATGATATTTTTAGCACAGCCTAATGCAGATAACTCTCGTGTATACTTCGGTACTGATACTAGATTACAAACATTATTACTTGGAGTGTTGTTAGCTTATATTTGGCCGCCATTTAGATTAAAGCGTCATGTCGCTATTCCATTAAAGTTAAGTATAGAATTCATTGGTTTAGTATCTTTATTTATTTTACTTTTCTTCATGTTCACAGTATCTTCAAGTGATAATTGGTTTTATTTTGGCGGTATTTATATAATATCTTTATTAACTTTACCAGCTATAGCAAGCAGTGTTCACCCAAGTACATTGTTATCTAAAGCATTAGGTAATCCATTATTCTTATGGATTGGACAAAGATCTTACAGCTTATACTTATGGCATTATCCAGTTATAGTTTTTATAAATCGTCACTTTGTGCAAGGGCAAATTCCTATATACATAATAATAATAGAAATTTGTTTAACGATTTTATTTGCTGAATTTTCATATCGTTATGTGGAGATTCCATTTAGAAAATATGGGTTTAAATATTTAGTAATACCTAAAGGGCACCTCAAGTTTATATTTATGCGTATTACTATAATCATTTTATTAATCGGCGTAACATCTTTAACATTATTTGGACATTTTGATTACTTACATCAAAATAAAACGAAAGAAAATTTAACTTCTTTTCAAACTTCAGGTAAAGAAACCGATGATAAAAGTATCATCAAACCTGTTCCACCAATTTCAGTAAACAAAGAACTAACTGATCACAAAAATACGGAATCTAATAAAGACGAGCCAGTACCATTATTTATAGGAGACTCTGTAATGGTCGATATCGGTAAACAACTTCATCAAAATTATCCTTCTTCCATAATAGATGGCAAAGTTGGTAGAAATTTAAATGACGCCATCCCATTGGTTAAAGACAAATACAGTAAATACACGACATCAAAACATAAAGTCGTAATTGAACTTGGTACAAATGGAGATTTTACATATGAAAAATTAAAAGAATTGGTTAATAAATTCGGAAAATCACAAGTCTATTTAGTAAACACACATGTACCAAGAGATTGGGAAGACGATGTAAACAAAAAATTATACAAGCTTGCAAGTCAAAAAAATAATGTTCATCTAATAGATTGGCACAGCAAAGCTAAAGGACATTCTGACTACTTTGCATACGATGGTGTTCATCTTGAATATAAAGGCGTGAGGGCTCTCGTAGAAGAAATAGATAATCACCTCAATGATAAATAGATATAATTATAAAAAAATGAGTCTGGGACATAAATAATTGTCCCAGACTCTCTTTTTGTATTGGCAGTAGCTGACTGGTATGAAAATGCGCTTATAACAAGCTTTTTTCATACCTAGTCATCCTTGCCAGGGTGGGACTACGAAATCTTTTTAATAAAATGAGATTTCTGTCCCACTCCCATTTTTTAATTATTTCTTTGGGATAAATACTTCCGCTTCACTGTCAGAAGGATAATAAAACCCTTCTGGTACTGTTTGTAACTCTATCAAACTGCCCCATGGCGCTTTAACATAAACCGTTTTATTACCTGCAGTGTCTTCGTATTTTGTATTGTCATGTGGTTGTGAAATGGGTTCTCCACCTGCTTTTTGAATTTGTTCAAAAGCTTTTTCAAAATCATCTACGTAAAATGAAATATGCGTAAAACCAATATCTTGCAACGAAGCTGGTTTTGCTTGTTTAGCATCTTGAAATTCAAACATTTCTATATTCGGACCATTGCCAAATACCATCATTCTTTTTTTTATAATTTTTGCCCCTTCTTCTAACCCAAGAATATGTTCTACATGTTCTCCATCACGGGGGCTTTCATCTTTCTTCTGACTATCATAAGCAATTTTACCGTCTAGTCCTTCTTTAAAGAATTTTGTAGCATCTTCAATATTCGGGACCGTTAAACCTATATGATTTATACCTCTCGATATACCCAAAATGTATCACTCCTTATGAATTCATTCCTATTTATCATAACAATAAATATTATTTAATTAAAATAAAGTATTATAAATCTTTGTTGCGTTCTTTTTTCTTTTTAGACCGTATTGTTTCTTCTATGATTGAGCCAACAACAAGCCCTACTGAGATGATTATTTTACCTATTAAAAGTAACATGCTCATCACCATCCTATTTTGATATTCATATAGCAAAATAATGAATACCTTTATAATAATACCTCTGCTATTAAACAATAAGAATTAAATTTATCATCTAGAGAATACGTTACCGTGTTTATCATAATTTCATCACACTCATATTCTTTTTCAAGTGCTTTTAATTGAGTCTTCACTGTTTTTTGGTCACCGATAATCATTTGTCGTTTCATATTTTCGATTTTTTCTTTCTCTTTATCAGTGAGTTTATATTGCTTAGCCGCTTCAATTGAAGGTACTCCATTTTCATCTTCTAACTTTTCTTTTTGAATAGACCAAATTAAACTGCTTAATGCTATTTCCTCCGCCTTTTTATTCGTTTCAGCACAAACAACTGATACTGTAAGAATGACTTCTGGTTCTTGGTTCTCATATCTTTTCACGAAATTGTCCTTATACGTTTGAATAATTTCAGTGCCTTTATTGTCACTCATAAAATAACCAAAAGTATATGGCAATCCATTTTTAGCAGCAAGTTTCGCACTCTTTTCACTTGTGCCTAATAACCATGGTGTTGCAGACTTTTCTGGCTTAGGTAACGCTGATAAAGATTTAAACTCATGTCCATCTGGAAAACTACCATCTAAAAAATTCAACAGTTCTTCTAACAATTCAGGTAAAGCAAAGACTTTCTGCAAATAATTTGTAGACAAAGCATTAGTCGCTTCTGCTGAACCACCTGGTGCTCTACCGATACCTAAATCTATGCGATTAGGAAATAAAGTAGCTAAAGTATTGAATATTTCTGCCACTTTATAAGGTCTGTAGTGTGGCAGTAAAATAGCACCCGCTCCAATTCGAATCGTTTCAGTATGTCCACCAATATAACCTAACAACACTTCTGGAGTTGAACTTGCAAGATGTTGTAAATCGTGATGTTCCGTTAACCAATATCTCGTATAACCAAGTGACTCACCTATCTGAGCTAACTTCAAAGAATGATTTAAAGCTTCACGTGACGTTTGATTTGATGAAACTGGCGATTGATCCAATATGCTTAACCTCATAAACTCAGTCCTTTACTTCTTCTGGTACTTCAGTTAACACTAATCTATATTGCGCAACTTCTCCTTCTTTATACAAGTTTGTAAGTGAAGTTGAATAGTTATAAATCTTACCTCTAAACGAAATATCCTTTTCAGGAATACGAATATCGAACACTTCTTTATATAATAAAACGGCTATATCATGATATTCCTCACTCGTTACGTCAAATTCAATTAAAACCGTATAAGCACCGTTATCTTTCGAATCGTCAAAATGCGTTACTGAAATTAAAGTATCATCTATATATATTTCTTTAACCACATTATCTCTCCTTTTGTTGCCGCTTGACTATGTGCATTTTGTTAATTAGTTTGCACATTACTTCTATATACTCAGTATAATATTTATATACCCTTATTACTTATATTTTGTTTATGGTGAATGAATGACACTACTTTTTATATTTTCAAAATTCACAAATATAAATTTATATATTTATTAACTTAGCTTGTTAAATAGAAAATTAATGATTAAAATTATATTGAATATGAAATATTTAAACATATTTAATTTAAAAGGAAACAAAGGGATGTGTAAATATGAAGATATTGGCTATAACATCTTGTCCTAACGGGATAGCGCATACTTATATGGCTCAAGAAAAATTAGAGCAAGCTGCTAAGGACATGGGTGTAGACATTAAAGTCGAGACGCAAGGTGGTGTCGGCGCTGAGAATGTCCTTACAGCGAAGGAGATTAAAGAAGCTGACGGTATTATTATTGCTGCTGATAGACAGGTTGATTTATCAAGGTTTGATGGTAAATTATTAATCAACGAAAATGTTAGAGAAGGCATTCATAATCCACAAGGTCTCATTCAACGTATTATTGATAAAGATGCACATGTACATCATGTAAATCGTGATGAAAATGAAGAATATGACGAAGACGACAACAATAAAAGTGGTCTTCAAATGGTCTATCAACATTTAATGAATGGTGTTTCCTTCATGGTTCCATTTATTGTTGTTGGGGGTCTTCTTATCGCTATATCTTTAACTATCGGTGGTGAAACGACTCCAGGTGGTTTAAAAATCCCTGACGGTTCATTTTGGAAATCAGTTGAAGATATAGGTACTTTATCATTTAGTTTCATGGTCCCTATTCTTGCTGGTTATATCGCCTATAGTATTGCTGATAAACCTGGTTTAGTCCCTGGTATGATTGGTGGGGCTATTGCAGCTGACGGTAGTTTTTATGGAAGTGAAGCTGGTGCTGGTTTTATAGGTGGTATTATTGCTGGTTTCATCGCTGGTTATATAGCAAAATGGATTAAAAACATCAAAGTTCCTAAAGCGATGGCACCAATTATGCCTATCATTATTATTCCAATTATTTCATCCTTTATTGTTGGGCTCATATTTATATTCTTAATAGGCGCACCTATTGCGAGTATATTTGAAGGATTAACTTCTTGGTTGAAAGGCATGCAAGGCGCAAATATTGTTCTACTAGCCCTCATTATAGGTGCTATGATTGCATTTGATATGGGTGGTCCAGTAAACAAAGTAGCATTCTTATTTGGTTCAGCGCTGATTGCTGAAGGTAACTATGCTGTTATGGGTATGGTTGCTGTTGCGGTATGTACTCCACCTATTGGTTTAGGTTTAGCAACATTTGTAAACAGACGTAAATTTAACAAAAGTGAAATCGAAATGGGTAAAGCTTCATTTACAATGGGATTATTCGGTATTACAGAAGGCGCAATACCATTTGCTGCTCAAGACCCGTTACGTATTATCCCTTCAAATATGATTGGTGCAATGGTAGCTGCTGCTATCGCCGCAATTGGGGGCGTTGGTGATAAAGTGGCTCATGGTGGACCAATCGTTGCAGTGCTTGGTGGAATCGAACAAATATTATGGTTCTTTATAGCAGTTATTGTAGGTAGTCTTGTAACTATGACCGCTGCTTTAATGTTGAAAAAACCTGATAATTTAGCTACAGAAACAGCTGGTGTTGCCGACACAAGTGGCAGTACAAATGAATTTAGTCAAGAACAAAACACGACTCATACGAATGAATCGACTGAAGATAGTAATGATGAAATGAACGTGTTTGATAAAAATATTATTTCTTTATCTGATGAATCAATGACGAGAGATCAAGTAATAGAAAACTTAATAACTCAATTAAAATCTCACGACTACATTGATGATGAACAAAGTTTACTTTCAGCAGTATTAGAAAGAGAATCACAATCTACAACAGCAATAGGTATGAACGTAGCCATTCCACATGGTAAATCATCAGCAGTAAAACAACCTGTTGTAGCTGTATTAAATAACAAGCATGGTGTAGATTGGGAAAGTTTAGATGGCACATTACCAAAATTAGTCTTCTTAATTGCTGTTCCAAGCGATAGTGATGATACACACTTAAAATTATTACAACGTTTATCACGTGCTTTAATGAATGATGACATCCGTAATAGTTTAATAGAAGCAAAAGATAATCAAGAAATTTATAATATATTACAAGAAATATAAAAATAAAGGATTAAGGCAGAAAATTAATTTTCCTATACAGATATCTTAGTCCTACCCCGGCAATCATGCCAGCTACTGCCAATATAATAAAAGAGCCTGAGACATTGATTATGTCCCAGGCTCTTATTATATATATATAAGGAAATTAGTCGGTTTTAACGGGCTATAGTTCGTAAACAAGCACTTTAGCGCTGTAATGGTAATGATAATTTAATACATATACTTTTGATTTTATAAGTATGTACATTTTAATATCGACATATAAATCAATTTTAAGGTTAAATGAGCAGCTGAAATACCACTACCTATAACATGAGACGTTGATTTGTATTGAATATCTGTTTCTTCAAATATGTGTTGTATATCTTCTTGTCCTTTATACATACTAGGTATTTTAGGCTGATGATTACATCCTGATGCTATAACAACTACATCTGAATTTATTGCTTCACCGCTCTCTAGTCTAATTAACCAAGTTTCTTCAGTTTTCTTTATATCGACTGCTGAATCTTTAATATGACATTCAGTTAAATTGTAATGTTCTATTAGCTCATAAATATGATGCATGAACATTTCACGTTGTGGCCTTTTATATTGACCGTATACGCCTCCTGCATAATCATGCTTCTTATAATATTGTTTTAAATGAAAAGGATTTGGATGAACATGATGTACAATCGGAGATCTTAAGAACGGCATACTGATATCATTTGTACGTTTATCAAATTGATGACAAAAGACATCGTGAGGATCTATAATTTTTAAATCTTTGTTATTTAAACCTAAAGTCTTCAATTTAAGTGCAATTGTTATCGCATGTATACCTCCGCCAACAATGGTCCATTTCATATTATCACCTTTATCCCTTTTATAATTACCTTTAAATCGTAACGATTATGATTTATATAATACCTTATTATATAAGCAATTTGCAAATGATTTTCAGAATAACGAAAAAGTCCGAGACTATTCTTTATGTCTCGGACTCATCTTCAATATTCTATTTTAAAAAATCATTTGTGATAAATATATAACGATTACAACAGTGATAACACTGAATAACGTTGATAAGAAGACCAATTCTGCAGCGAGTTCAGGATAATTATCATATTCTTGTGCGATAACTGAACTGTTAACTGAAGTCGGCATTGCAGAGGCGATAAATAGCGTTTGACCTACAACACCATCGATTCCCATAACTTTAATAATGGCTAAAGCAATTAAAGGTCCTATAATAAGTCTAATAAAGATATAAATATAAGAAGATGTCCACTTAAAACTAAATTTAATATTAGCAATTTGAGCACCTAATAATATAAGTGCAATTGCAATCATTGCACCTGAAAGATAACTCACAGTAGTCCAAATAAAATCTGGAACAGCAACATCGTTATAATTTAAAATAACTGCTAAAACTAACGCGTAAATGATAGGCATTTTAAAATAATTTAACAATGCTTTTAGTTTACCAATTTGAACAGATTGAATCGCAAACACACCATATGTAAATGTAAAAATATTTTGCATCGTTAAGACAATAACTTGTGCAGACATCGCGACCGGATCACTTTTAAAGACTAAATCATTAACAGGTGCCCCATAATTCCCAGAGTTGAAAAAGAGAACACTATTATTAAGCGTTGTCGCTTTAGCTTTATCGAGATTTTGAACTTTAGAAATGGAATACGCAGCCACATATAATAAGGCTACATATATAATGAAGAAAACCATAACGTAAAAAAGCATGTCTAGTGCCAAACTTGTTTTATAAAATTTAACAAAAATAAATCCTGGAACAAATACATTTATATTTAATTTAGCTAATGTACTTAAATCCAATTTAAATCGTTTCTGTAAAACATACCCCAATGAAATCATAATAAAAATAGGCAATAAGACACTCTTTAAAATAAAAATCATTTCAGCCATCCGAACACCCCTTTAAAACACATTAAATCCATAATATCATTCTTAATTAGTATAATGTAAACTTATTAAAAGAAATTTCATTTTAAAAGTATATTTACTCAAATGAAAATAAATATAAAGTTTGCATTGTCATATGTGTAAAAACGTGTGCGAGCATGGCACTTTCTAAATAGTATTTATAATAAAGAAAACCATAAACTGTTCCTGCAAATGTATTAAGAGTAATAACTTTAACAATGATTATAAAATAATGTTCATCTATTCCTACTAATTCTGAAGGAAGATGACCTAAAGAAAATATCACTGCTGATAATATGATACTTATTATATAAATGAAAGTTGTTTTTCTTTTAAAAATCTTAATTAACATAAATGTTATAAACGTCATTAACCTGAATCTCGTGATAAGTTCTTCTATTATACCTCCGTAAGATATCCCGCCAAGTAAATTAATAAAAGAAGCTTTTTCTACAATCATATCTTCTGGGCCACTATTAAAAACCAAATTCCCCATACCTAAAAAAAGGCCAACTAACTAACAAACTTAAAATAATAATTGAAACATAGACTAGCAATGGTTTTAGATTGATTTTCATTTATAACACTCCTTGTCGAAATTTAAGACAAGTATAATTTATGACGTTACGTCATAAGCAATAGTTTTTTTAAATCACAAATAAAAAAGAGACGCCTGCTTATACACTAGATAGTTATTATACTCATTATATTAATAACAGCTAATTCATATTATAACACCACTTTCCATTAAATACCAATCAAAACATATCCATACTTTTCCGATACTAATAATGAAGAAATATTATAATAAAGTTACTTATATTTCATTTGTAAGATGAGTCTTTTTTCATAATCTAATTCGCTTTTTTATTAAATTTCCAATATACTATTTATTAAATAACTTTTTAGAGTTTTTTGTAAATTCAGTTAATTATATTGAATTATTTTTTTATTCGTATTATTATTTACTTTAGCATGTTTTTTCTAGACAGAGAATAGGAGAGTCAACTATGAATGAAAATAGTAATTTAGTAACTTCTACACAGAGTATTGTAAAAGAGGCATTACATAAATTAGGTTACGATGATGGCCTTTATGAATTAATCAAAGAGCCAATGAGATTCTTTAAAGTTCGTATACCAGTTAGAATGGACGACGGTTCAGTAAAAACTTTTACAGGCTATCGTTCTCAACATAATGATTCAGTTGGACCTACAAAAGGCGGTATTCGTTTCCATCCAGATGTCGATGAAAATGAAGTTAAAGCTTTATCTATGTGGATGACATTAAAATGTGGCATTGTTAATTTACCGTACGGTGGTGGTAAAGGTGCCATCCAATGTGACCCTCATGATATGAGTAAGACTGAGGTGGAACGTTTATCACGCGGTTATGTTAGAGCAATTTCTCAAATCGTCGGACCTACAAAAGACATCCCTGCACCTGATGTGTATACAGATGCACAAACTATGTCTTGGATGATGGATGAGTATAGTTTAATGAATAAAGTAAACGCGCCAAACTTTATTACAGGTAAACCACTTAGTTTAGGTGGTTCATTAGGACGTGAACAAGCAACTGCTTTAGGTGCAGTCATCACTATTGAAGAAGCGGCCAAACGTAAGAATATTAATATAGAAGATTCACGTGTTGTTATTCAAGGTTTTGGTAACGCAGGTAGCTTTATTGCTAAAATTCTTCACGATAAAGGCGCTAAAATTGTATGTATATCTGAAAGTCGTGGTGCTTTATACAATCCAGATGGCTTAGATATTGATCATTTACTAGAACTTAGAAAAGAACACGGTCGTATTACACCACTGTTCGATGACCTTATTACAAACGAAGAACTTTTCGAAATTGATTGTGATATTTTAGTACCAGCTGCTTTAGCAAACCAAATCACAGCAGACAACGCACCAAAAATTAAAGCTAAGATTGTAGCAGAAGCTGCTAATGGACCTACTACACAAGAAGCAACGCGCATCTTAACAGAAAAGGATGTTTTATTAATCCCTGACGTTTTAGCAAGTGCTGGTGGTGTTACTGTTTCTTACTTTGAGTGGGTACAGAACAATGATGGATTATATTGGTCTGAAGAAGAAGTCAATCGACTATTAAGAGAGAAACTAGTAGAAGCGTTTGATAAAGTATACGAAATTTCACAAAATAGAAACTTAGATATGCGTTTATCAGCTTATGTTGTTGGTGTTAGAAGAACAGCAGAAGCAACACGTTTCAGAGGTTGGGCGTAAGATAAACAGTTGATACAACTAGGCTTAATATATTTTTAAATGAACTATTAAACCCCTCACTATAGCTTATAGTGAGGGGTTTTTATTGGATCTTCTAAGACAATAATACAAGTACACACACCCTTATTGGATTTTCTATGACATTAATCCAAGTAAACACACTTTTATTGGATTTACTACGACAATAATCCAATTAACCACACTCTTATTGGATTAACTACAACAATAATACAAATACATACACCCTTATTGGATTTTCTATGACATTAATCCAAGTACATACCTTCTTATTGGATTTTCTATCTCGTTAATCCAAACACATCCCTCTTATTTCTTTCTCTCTAATTCAATAATAAAGCTGAAACACTAATAAATGTCTCAGCTTATTATCATTAATTTAATTTCTTATTCGCTTCGTCATCTACCGTTTTGTTACTACTCAAAATAATTATGCTTCTTTAAGAACTTTTCCGCTATAACAGCTGGTTCTTCTTTTTTACCATCTGCTCGGTAATTCAGTTTTTGCATTTTTTCAGTAGATACTTTGCCAATTAATTTTTCTATAGACTTTTTAGCTTTTGGATTCTTCTTCAAATACTCATTTGTTGCTAAAGGACTTGCATCATATGGTGGGAAGAAATGACGATCATCTTCTAATGTCACTAAATCATATGCTGCAATTCTTCCATCTGTCGTATAACCAAGTGCTGCATCGATGCTTTTATTCTTCAATGCATCATATACGAGTCCAATCTGCATTGTGCGTATATTTTTAAATTCAAATCCGTAAGCTTTTGCGAATGCTGGATAACCATCACCTTCACGTTTAATCCATGTAGCATCACTTGCTACTCTCAATTCATCTTTATGTTTCTCTAAATCTGATACTTTTTTCAAGTTGTATTTTTCTGCTGTTTCTTTCGTCACAGTAAAAGCAAAAGTATTTTCAAATCCGTAAGAGTCGAAAAATGTTTGATTAAATTTATTTTGAAAACCAGCTTTAACCGCTTTTTCTGCTTTTTTAGTATCTGTAATAGGATCAGAATCTAATGCACCGACTAAATCTGTACCCGTATATCTTGTAGCAGAAATTTGAGCGTCATCATTCATGATTGCATTATGCTCAATAACAGCAGACCCGAGGTTATTTACAATAACAGGTTTAACTTCCCCATCAGTATCATGCTCAATTTGCAGTCGAATCATATGTGCCATAATTTGAGACTCACTTGTCGCAAGTGCTGTAATTTTCACAGTTTGAGGTGAAGCACCACCTATACCAGGCAATGTACAACCGCTTAATAATAGTGTACAAATCATAATTAAAGTAAATTTTCTTAGTTTAATAACTTTTCTCCTCCATAAGTTTTATATTTATATAATATTATATTATCACAAATAATTAATTTTGTTTTATACCCTACATAGTGGACCGGTTAAAGACTGCCCATTATTATATTGTTTAGTTTATATTCAATATGACAACTGATATAATATGAATGAGATAAAAATAAAACATTTAACATATAGATGCATGGAGGATAAATGAATGGACGACTCATTAAGAAGCATTAGAAAGAATGAACATATACAATTAGCTTTAGATACTTATCAAGCAAAGGGAACTGATTTTGATAAGGTTCAGCTAATTCATCAATCCATTCCTTCAATTAACAAAAATCAAATAGATTTATCTGTTAAGCTCTCTCATTTTACTTTTAAACATCCTGTTTATATAAATGCGATGACTGGCGGTAGCGAGCGTGCTGCACTCATCAACAAACAACTCGCTCAAATTGCGAAGGCTTGTCAAATTCCTATGGCTGTTGGTTCTACTCATTCAGCGTTGAAAGACCCAAATGCCGAATATAGCTTTACAGTTGTAAGAGAAGAAAATCCAGACGGTATTATTTTTAGTAACGTTGGTGCCGATATTGGCTATAAAAATGCGCAAAAGTCTATCGACCTCTTACAAGCTGATGCATTACAAATTCATGTTAATGCACCTCAAGAGCTTATTATGCCTGAAGGTGATACTGAATTTGAACACTGGTTA
Source organism: Mammaliicoccus sp. A-M4 (assembly GCF_022386955.1). Lineage (NCBI taxonomy): Bacteria > Bacillati > Bacillota > Bacilli > Caryophanales > Staphylococcaceae > Mammaliicoccus > Mammaliicoccus sp. A-M4. The sequence continues at coordinate 101,591 of NZ_JAJNHH010000002.1, read as the reverse complement.
ACAAATATAAAAGAGATTAAAGAACATATAAGCGTACCCGTTATCATTAAAGAGGTTGGTTTTGGTATGAGCGCTGAAACTATTCAAAAAGTTAAAAATATCGGTATCCAATATGTTGATGTGAGTGGTAGAGGTGGAACAAACTTTGCAGATATCGAGAATCAAAGACGTCCTTTAAAAGACATGGCATTTTTAAATATGTGGGGGCAAAGTACCGTACAAAGTCTAATAGAAGCAAAATTATTGGCGACAGACATTCATGTATTAGCTAGCGGTGGCGTTAAAAATCCTCTCGATGCTATAAAGTGTTTAGTATTAGGAGCAGAAGCGGTCGGATTATCAGGCTACGTCCTTAAACAACTAGATGAATTTGGATTAGAACATACAATTGATAACATGAAGCAATTTATAGAACAAATGTATATCATTGCGAATTTACTAAATGCCTCGAAAATATCTGAATTAAAAGCAATAGACTACGTATTTTCTCCAGATTTACAAAGTTACGTTGATCAACGTACAAAGTCCATTAATGATAAGTTAAAATAAACATATCAGGGACATAATTATGAGTTGTTCCTTTGTTATATAAACCAAACTATGAAGTACACTCCTAAAGTTCGACATCAAATAACTTTAGGAGTTTTTTCTTATATATATAAACATTTATCTTTAAATTTTGTTTTCTAAACCTTTATATATTACCTATGTATACATATTGTTTATAAGTAATATTTCAACATATTTTTTAATTTTTAATATATGATATTAAGTGATAATATAAAAGGCATATATAGAAGATATCTTTTATTATTTACATAGATTTAAATGAATAATATAACGATAAAGGAGAATGTGTTATGACTCATAAAGAAATTCCAACTCTTTACTATACAGAAGCTTCTAAAAGTGCAGTACCACTCCTTTCAGGTGAACAAAATTTACAAACAGTTACAGCTGAACCATGGTTAAAAATTTCAGACGAAGGACTTCAACTTGAAGGTTTATGTTTCGACAGAGACCATAATTTATTTTTGTGTGAAGTTTTTGGTGGAAAAATATTTCGCGTTGATTTACCCGAGAAGAAAGTAAATACAGTCTTTCAATCTGAAAAAACAAACCCTGCTGCTGTAAAAATTCATAAAGATGGTCGTTTATATTTATGTTATTTAGGGAATTTTAAAGATTCCGGCGGCATTATTTCAGTTGACTCTGATGGCAAAAACCCTCAAAGTATAGTTTCAGATATAGACACTGAATATTGTGTAGATGATTTAGTATTTGATAGTAAAGGTGGATTTTACTTCACTGATTTTAGAGGTTATTCAACAAATCCTCTGGGTGGCGTATATTATGTATCGCCCGATCATCAATCAATCACACCAATCATTCAAAATATTTCTGTCGCTAATGGTATAGCTTTAAGTACAGATGAGCGTGTACTATGGGTTACTGAAACGAATGCCAATAGATTACATCGCATTTCATTAGAAGAAGATGGTGTAACAATTGAGCCATTTGGTGCTTCTATACCTTATCACTTTACGGGTCACGAAGGTCCGGACTCATGCTGTATTGATAGTGACGACAATCTTTACGTAGCAATGTACGGTCAAGGTAGAGTGCTTGTATTTAATAAGCGAGGCTATCCAATTGGACAAATTTTAATGCCCGGACGTGACGAAGGTCACATGTTAAGGTCTACCCACCCTGCCTTTATTCCTGGTACAAACCAATTAATCATTTGTGCTAATGATATTGAAAGTGGCGGAGATTCTTGGTTGTTTACAGCAAAAGGATTTGCAAAAGGTCATAATAGTTACCAATTTCATTAATGAATAAATGGAAATTTTAAGGTAAGGTCTTTGAATATATTTGACAGTAGTTTTATAATGGTAAAGTGTTATTAAAAATGAAAAAAATTTGAAAGTGCTAAAGGTGATTGAAGTATGACACAAACAGGATACGGGGAAGCAAATGGGAAAGTTATTTTAATAGGAGAACACGCTGTAACATTTGGACAACCTGCAATTGCTATTCCCTTTAAATCTGGTGTAGTTAAAGCAACGATAACATCATTGAAAGAAAATGAACGTTCTTTTATTAATAGTGATGTATACGAAGGGTTTCTAGATGAAGCACCTGAACATATTAAATTAGTTGTAACCCGTTTCATTAATAAATATGAAATACCCCAACCTATTAATGTTACATTTGAAACAAACTTACCGCCGTCTAGAGGTCTAGGTTCTAGTGCAGCGATGGCAATAGCTTTTATAAGAGCAAGTTATAATTATTTAAACAAGCCTCTTTCTGATGAAAAACTCATTGAAGAAGCAAATTGGGCAGAAAAAATTGCACATGGTAAACCTAGTGGTATAGACACACAAACCATTGTTTCGAATAAGCCCGTATGGTTCCAACAAGGTGAAGTAACGACTTTAAAACCTTTAGCTATAGAAGGATATATGGTTGTAATTGATACTGGTGTAAGAGGTTCTACTAAAAAGGCAGTAGAAGATGTTCACCGTTTATGTGATAATAGTCAAGAATATATGCAATATGTAGAACATATTGGCGTGCTTGTGCACGAAGCGAATCAAGCAATCAACAATAATGACTTCAATCAATTAGCGCATATTTTTAAGCTTTCTCAAGAAAACTTACGCAAACTTACTGTTAGTCATGATCAAATAGAAGCACTTCTTGAATTAAGTCAAAATCAAGGTGCTATTGCTGGGAAATTAACTGGCGGTGGTCGTGGAGGCAGTATGATTGTATTAGCTCAAGATCTTGGAACTGCTGAAAAAATATCAGCCAGTGCTCTTGAATTTGGTGCACACCATACTTGGATTGAATATTTAGGAGGTTAATCAGATTGAACAACTGTGGTAAAGCGCGTGCCCATACTAATATTGCTTTAATAAAATATTGGGGTAAAGCAGACGAAGATTTAATTCTTCCAATGAATAATAGTTTATCGGTCACACTAGACCGTTTTTACACGGATACGAAAGTCACTTTCAATCCAGAATATACTAAAGATACATTAATATTGAATGGAGAAGAAGTGAGTGATGACGAAGCTAAGAAAATTTACCGCTTTATGGACCTCGTTAGAGAACGAAGCCAAACCTCCATGTATGCATATATCGAAAGTATAAATTATGTACCAACAGCCGCTGGACTTGCTTCGTCAGCAAGTGCATATGCAGCATTATCGGCAGCATGTAATGAAGCCTTACAATTAAACATGTCTAAGAAAGATTTATCTAGACTAGCTCGTAGAGGTTCAGGCTCAGCATCTAGAAGTATTTTTGGTGGATTTGCAGAATGGGAAAAGGGACATGATGATGAAACGTCTTATGCTCACGCTATCGATGCAAATGACTGGGAAAATGAACTCTCTATGGTTTTTGTCGTAATTAATGATAAATCTAAGAAGGTTTCTAGCCGTTCTGGTATGTCTCATACAAGACAGACTTCCCGCTTTTATCAATATTGGTTAGATCATGTTGATGAAGATATTCAATCTGTAAAAGAAGCAATTAACAACAAAGACTTTAAACATTTAGGTGAAGTTATAGAAGAAAATGGTTTACGCATGCATGCTACCAATTTAGGTGCTCAGCCGCCTTTCACATATTTAGTACCTGATAGTTATCTCGTGATGGAAATTGTTCACCAATGTCGCGAAGCCGGATACCCTTGTTACTTTACAATGGACGCGGGGCCGAATGTGAAAATTCTAACAGAGAAGAAAAATCAGCAATACATTTTAAATGCATTACTTCAACATTTTAAAGAAGAACAAATAATTGCGAGTGATATCACGCACACAGGAATTGAAATTTTAGAATAAGGAAGAGATAAAATGATTCAAGTGAAAGCCCCAGGAAAATTATACATTGCTGGAGAATACGCAGTGACTGAACCTGGATACAAATCCGTACTAATAGCAGTAGATCGTTTTGTTACAGCCACAATAGAAGATACAAATGGAAATACAGGGTTAATACATTCCAAAACCTTGCATCATGAGCCTGTAACATTTATAAGAGCTGAAGATAATATTATTGTTTCAGATACTGATGCTGCTGAACAATTAAAATATATTACACAAGCAATCGAAGTCTTTGAACAATACGCGAAAAGTTTCAATATACCAATGAGACCATTCAATATTACAATTGATAGTAATTTAGACGATGCAAATGGTCATAAATATGGAATTGGATCAAGTGCTGCTGTATTAGTCTCTGTAGTCAAAGCTTTGAATGAATTTTATAACTTACAATTATCTAATCTATACATTTATAAACTCGCTGTTATCGCAAACATGAAATTACAAAGTTTAAGTTCTTGTGGTGATATCGCCGTCAGTGTATACACAGGTTGGTTAGTTTATAGTACTTTTGATCATGTATGGGTAAAAGAACAAATCGAAGCTACATCAGTCAATGAAGTACTTAAGAAAAATTGGCCTGGCCTTCATATAGAACCGTTACAAGCCCCTGAACGTATGGAAGTATTAATCGGTTGGACTGGGTCGCCCGCTTCTTCACACCACTTAGTAAGTGAAGTGAAACGTTTAAAAGCAGATCCTATATTCTACAGTCAATTTTTAGAAAAATCTCAAATGTATGTAGAACAGCTCATCCATTCATTTAAGACAAATTATATACAAGGCGTGCAGGAGATGATTCGACAAAATCGAAAAATCATCCAAAAATTAGATTCACTTGCTACAATTGATATAGAAACAACACACCTTAAGAAACTATGTGATATTGGTGAGAAATTTGGTGGCGCAAGTAAAACGTCTGGCGCTGGCGGTGGAGATTGCGGTATTACAATAGTAGAAAATAATATTAACAAACAAAAAATATACGACGAATGGACAAAAAATTGTATCAAACCGTTATTATTTAATATATATCACGGACAATAACTAAAGTTTTTAAAACTAAAAACGCCACATAAAAAATGAAATAAATTCATTTTTTATGTGGCGTTTTATATTAATTTTGATACTTTTTTAACAATGCCTTAGGTATATGACAGTAGTCGTTTGGGTATTTAGTTAATCTATCTTGATGTTCTGGAGCGCTTTTTATGTAGTTAGTTAATAACTTAATTTCTACAGCTATTTGACTGGCATCATCTCGACTACTTATAAACGCTCTAGCTTCTTCTAGATGTGCTTGTTCAGTACTATATAGACCTGTTCTATACTTTAATCCTTCATCTTGCCCTTGTTTATTAACACTATATGGATCAATAATTTCAAATAAATAATGTATTAAATCATTAATAGATACAATTTCAGGATTATAAATAACTTTCACACATTCAGCATAACCATCATACGGACCCTCTAATGTATGACTCTCTCCATTCGCTCTACCAGCTTCTGTATCTATGACACCTGGCAAAGTTTTAAAGAAAGCTTCTACGCCCCATAGACAACCACCTGCTATATATACAGTTTCCATAACTAATCCTTTCTTAATTAAAAATTAGTATTTAAATCCATTTTCCTCAACGAACGCATCTGAAACATCTCTTAATTCTCTCAATTCGCTAGGTGCATTATCTAAAGTCTTTTTACTCGCTTTTTCAAACATACGAGCGAACATTTCTAATTCAGCGTTATACAATTTTTCTGCTTGTTTATAGCCTTCTTCTGTTAAATCAATTAAAATAACACGTCTATCTTCTTTAGATGGCGTTCGATAAATCAATTCTTTCTTCTCAAGCTTATCAATAATATAGGTCATACTGCCACTTTTAATTAATACGTTTTTACTAATTGATAAGATAGATTGTGCGCCCCATTGATATAAAGCTCCTAATACTAAAAAATCATTAACTTTAATATTTTCTTCTCTACATATTTCAAAAAGCCCCTTTTGGACGTTTTGAGAAGCTTTTATAAGATTGACATATATGCTCTGTACTTGTCGATTCTCCATATTGCAAAAACTCCTTGATTATCATTTTCCATTCCAATGTTTTGTATATCTTATTTTTATTTTACTATAAATACCTAAACATTTGGTTAAACACCATTAAAATATAGAAAAAAGAGGTTAAAGAACCTCACATGTGTGAAATAATATCAACAACATGGGCACCTTAACCTCTTCAACTTACATATTATTTTATAGCTGAATAAGCAGCTCTTAAACCAAGTAAATAACTTTCCACTCCGAATCCAGTCATTTGACCTGTAACGATATCTGCAAAGACTGAATGATGTCTAAATGATTCACGTGAATGAATATTAGACATATGAATTTCTACAACTGGACATTCTAATATGGCTAATGCATCACTTGGCTCTATCGGTAAATTCATAGGTTATGCAAATAGCACAATATAAAATGTAGAAGCTGGTCCTGGTATTTTTAAAGAAACAAAAACATAAAAGACCAAAGTCGAAATCAGGACGAGCAATATACCAAATAGAAGTTGGTTACAAACTGTCAAAGTACCTAAAAACATACAAATAGATAGCAATATTGCAGATACGAGTACAGTTTGTACTTTCGACTTGAACGTCCCTTTAATCGCATATATATGAGCTAATGTTCCTGTTGCTACAAGTAATCCTAAATCTGTTCTACCTAATAAATAACCAATCAAGATGGGAACAGCAATTAACAAACCTTGTCTAATACCTTTTTTCAAATTCAATCGTTCAGTATGTAATGTCATCAAACTGGAAAAATACTTACTTATCTTATGAACTAAATCTCTCACTGTATCCCTCCTTTTATAAGTGATTTTATTTGTTAATTTACACATAAGTACACAAAATTATTGTAGAACAACTTATAAATCATTACAATAAAACTCCTTTCATAACATTTTACAAAATTAAACAATTGAAATATGCAACTTTTTTGATACAATATAATGAGGATAAAATATGCCCTCATTTAAAAGGGACAACTACAAATTATAAACACTTAAAAATTTTACACATAATACTATTTAAAATATAAGAGGAGAATGAAAATGGATTACAGAGTATTATTATTTTATAAATACACAACAATCGATGACCCTGAAACTTTTTCAGCAGAGCATTTAGATTTTTGTAAAGACTTAGAATTGAAAGGCCGTATTTTAGTTGCAAACGAAGGTATTAACGGGACTTTATCAGGTACTAAAGAAGCAACTGATCAATACATGGAACATATGAAAGCTGATGAACGCTTCAAAGATATCGTATTTAAAATAGATGAAGCTGAAGGGCATACTTTCAAAAAAATGCACGTTCGTCCTAGACCAGAAATTGTTGCATTAGACTTAGAAGAAGACGTTAACCCTAAACAATTAACTGGTGAATATTTATCACCAAAAGAATTTAAAGAAGCTTTATTATCTGACGACACAATAGTAATTGATGCAAGAAATGACTATGAATATGACTTAGGTCATTTCCGTGGCGCAATTCGTCCTAACATCACAAGATTCAGAGACTTACCAGACTGGATTAAAGAGAATAAAGAAAAATTCATGGACAAAAAAATTGTCACGTACTGTACAGGCGGTATTCGTTGTGAAAAATTCTCAGGTTTCCTATTAAAAGAAGGATTTGAAGATGTTGCACAATTAGAGGGTGGCATCGCTACTTACGGTAAAGATCCAGAAACTAAAGGCGAATATTGGGACGGAAAAATGTACGTATTCGATGAGCGTATTAGCGTAGACGTAAACCAAGTAGAAAAAACAGTAGTCGGAAAAGAATGGTTCGATGGTACACCTTGCGAAAGATACATCAACTGTAGCAATCCAGAATGTAACAGACAATTCTTAGTTACAGAAGAAAATGAAGCGAAATATCTTGGCGCATGCTCACACGAATGTGCAAGCAAAGAAAACAACCGCTATGTTAAAGCACATAACATTAGCGACGAAGAAAAAGAAAAGCGCTTAGAAAACTTTAAAGAACTAGTTTAAAATATAATGATAAAGAGTTCGGGACATTGGTTAATGTCTCGAACTCTTTCTTTGTATTGGCAGTAATAGACTGGAGACTTATGTTGTACGTTCTTCTGTCAATAACGATGGTCTTCCTGTTTTAGCACCTATATATCCGCTAATGGTATTTCCTATCCACTGAAATACAACCATTGCCAACAGTGTAATCCATACAACATGAATCAATTTAAACGATCCCGCTAATGAAGCTCCTACCATAAGAACAGGTATTGTAAACTCTAAACCTCCAAAAATGACTGCAGGAGTGGACCAATGTTGTCGTTGAGACTTTGGAACACTTTCTAAAGGATTATCCGCTTTAGAAAAACTATTATTTTCACTCATAGATTCCCTCCATTAATGACTTATTTATAATTGTAAATTTCTTTTGCTTGCTGCAGAGTTATATATTCATTTTTGATATCTTTTTCTATCAACTTTTTAGCTCTTTTATGTGGATCGCCAAACCCTCCACCGGTTGCTGTTCTTAATATTACTTTATCTCCTTTATTTAATGGATACTGATTATACTTACCAAATGGCCCATCTAATTCACCATTTGATTTCTCTATTAAAAATTCATTATTTGATCCTTCATGTCCACCATCAGCTCCCCAAGTGTTTTGTTTATGATGCCCAAAACTACCTGTAAAGAATTGTCCATCAGTTAATGCTTTATAAGTTCGAATAACACCAGGACCTCCTCGATACTCACCTGCACCTCTACCATCTGTTCTCATACTATATTCTTCCACTTGGACGCCATAAGTAATTTCTGCAATTTCAACAGGTACATTGAATGTTTCTCCATCTGACACACAAAATTGACCAGTATCTCCATCAAAACTATTAGAAGCACCCCATCCCCCTACGGATGGTTCAACAATGAGGAAGTTTCCATCTTTATCTGGATGTTTTCCTCCCATTATTACAACACATACAGACAGTAAATGACCCGCCGTTAATCTGTCAGGAATAACTGGTGCTAATGCTTTCCAAATTGTTTCTGAGCCATATAGCATAGACTCCCAATACATAGAAACTGGTGCAGGACGTTGAGCTGAAATGATTGAACCTTTATCTGTAATAATTTTTAATGGTCTAAAAGCTCCATCATTTACTTCTTGGGATGGATTTGTAATTGCTAAAAAGATTGTCCTAACTGCCGATACTAGTCCTGTATAAGAACTATTAATTGGACCTTGTACTTGTTTAGAGGACCCTCTAAAATCACAAATAAATTCATCTTTTGTGATAGTTAATTTTAATTTAATTGGTATTTGTTCATCTGAAATACCATCATCATCAATTAATTCATCAATTTCATAAATTCCTTGAGGTAATTTTGATATTTCATTTAATGTAGATTTTTCACCTTGATCCAAAAATCGCTCCATACTTTCAAGAATAGATTGCGTTGTATATTTTTTACATAAACCTTGAATACGTTTTTCACCTGTTTTAAGCGAAGCAATTTGCGCTCTCATGTCACCAATTGATAACTCAGGAAAACGAACATTTGATTCAATCACTTTAACTAACGCCTTGTTTTCTGCACCTTTGTCATATAATTTCACGCATGGAAATTGAAGTCCCTCTTGATATACATCAGTAGAATTAGTAGACATTGAACCTGTATCTTTTCCACCTACTTCTGTCCAATGTGCTTTATTAGCAACAAATGCAACCAGTTCACCATCTTGGAAAATTGGTAAAACAAGTCCTACATCACACAAATGTGAACCTCCGCCTTCGTATGGATCATTAATTAAAAATACATCTCCTTCATTAATGTCATCTCCATACGTTTTCAAGGTTTCTTTTACCATGAAAGATAACATACCTATAAAACCTGTAACGCCATTACCAAGTGTTACAAGCTCTCCTTTTTTATTAGTTAAACCACATGCGTAATCTAACACCTCGTATATAATTGGACTCATTGAAGTTCTTGCTAAAGCTATGAACATTTCTTCACCAGTAGAAATTAAAGAATCTTTTATCACTTCATATGTGAATGGATCAGTTTTATAACTCATAATTATCTCCTCCAATATGAATAATCAAGTTTCCATATGAATCTTTAGTGACTGCATCTTTAGAGTTAATCGGTATTGTTGTAGACTTTTCTTCAATAATTGCTGGACCTTCAATTTTTTCTCCGATTGCTAAATAATCTCTATCATAAACTTTTACCTTTTTCCATCCCTCATTCTCAAAGTAGACTTGACGCTCCTCTTTCACTGAATCTCCTTTGGGTACAGTAATCTCTTTAATTGTTGGTTTTTCAATTTTACCTATTACACTAACTTTTAAATTCACTATTTCAGTTCCATTTTCCTCAAGTGCATAAGTATATAATTGTTCGTGCTTTTTATGAAATGCTTGGATTATATCATTAAGATTATTTTCATCCACTTTATCAAATGGCACTGTTACTTCTACAGGATGGTCTTGCCCTTCATATCTCAAGTCCATTAACTTTGTAACTACTATTTGTTGATTATTTACATCTTCATTTTTCAAAGTACTAACTGCTTCATCAACTAATTCCACAAATTTATTGTTAATTTCTTTGTAATTTAAATCTTTAGTATTAGTAAGATGTGTTTGAGCATAATCATGTCTTAAATCAGACATTAACATCCCCCATGAAGCAAACACACTTGAAGTAGAGGGAACTATTACTTTCTTCACGCCTAATTCACGAGCTAAGTCTTGAGAATGCATAGGTCCTCCTCCACCTATAGCAACCATCGTGAAATCACGTGGATCATAACCCTTTCTAACAGATATTAACTTTAATGCATTTAGCATGTTTGAATTCGCTATTTTAACAATTCCCATAGCTGCTTCATCTAGTTCTACATCCAAATGATCAGTAATTGATTCGTGAAATTGTTTTTTGACCTCTTCAATTTTAGTATCTGTATCAAAATTAGAAATATTTAACCTTCCTAATAACAAGTTTGCATCAGTAGTAGTTGGTTCTATTCCACCTTTTCCATATGCTATCGGTCCAGGTTCAGCTCCAGCAGATTTCGGGCCAACTTTAATAGATCCACCTTCATCAAACCAAGCTATAGATCCTCCACCATTTCCAATTTCAACAATATCTACTACAGGTACTTTCATAGGGTAACCAGCATAATTATTCGTTCTTTCCAAATGATAATCAGTTGTAACTTTAACGTTACTGTTTTCAATCAATGAACATTTCGCTGTTGTACCACCTATATCTAAAACAATTAAATTATTCTCTCCAATCATTTCTCCTAACACAGCGGCACCAAATATACCTGAAACTGGACCAGACTCTACCATATTTATGGGCGCTATTTTAGCGTGATCAAAAGTGCTTGTTCCACCGTTTGATTGCATTACATAATTTCTGCTACTTGAACTATTCTCTATAATATTTTTCTCTAAATTAGATAAATACTCATTAGCAATTGGTTTAACATAAGCATTCAACACCGCTGTAGAGGTACGTTCGTATTCTCTCCATTCATTATTCAATTCAGTAGAATAAGTAGTTAAAAATTCAGGGTATTTTTTATTAATATACTGAGCTATTTTCTTTTCATGTTCATTATTTAGATAACTATGTAATAATGAAATAGCTATAACTTCAACATTTTCTTCCTTAAAATAATGAATAATTTCATCAATTTCCTCAACATTCAACTCTTGTATAACTTCACCTTTATAATTCAGACGTTCCGTAACTTCACGGCGAAGATGCCTTTCAACAATTGGAGTTGGTTTTTTATATCTAACATTAAATAAATCTGGTCTATTACCACGTGCAATTTCTAACACATCTCTAAAACCTTTAGTCGTTATAAGACCAGTTTTAACACCTTTCTTTTCAGTTAAAGCATTAATAACAATAGTTGTTCCATGAATAAACATGTCAATGTCTTTTAAATTAATTTTAGCTTGTTCAAGCACATTGAATATCCCAGCCTCAAAATTTTTAGGAGTTGTATCTGCTTTACCTACGATAATATTTCCATCGTTATCTAATGCAACCAAATCTGTAAAAGTACCGCCAATATCTGTTGCAACTCTCATTTCCATTCTCCTTTCAAATTTAAAATATTTTAGGTGTAACTACACTTAATATAACTGCAGGATTTTGAGATTCATTAATATAATAATGATTCAAACTGGAAGGATAATGAATAATCTCACCCTCATGTACAATATGCTTAACATCATCAAGATAAAACGTTAATTCACCCTCGATAATGTAATACATTTCTTCACCATCATGTCTAGAAACTTCACTACAATCATCTGGATAAATAGTAATAATAAAATTCTCTAATTTTCTATTTTCAAAATCACTAGAAACACGTTTGAAATTTTGATGAGATCTATTTATCTTAAATGAATCAATTTCATCTGGAATAACATGAAAATTCGTTTCAATTTTAGGTTTAAAAAATGAAGTAATATCAACATTCAAAGCATCCGCTATTTTATTCAAAGAAGTAATCGCTATAGAAGACTCCCCTCGCTCTACTTGTGATAAAAAACTTGTAGATAAGCCGGTTTGACTACTCATTTGTTTAAGTGTTAATTCCTCTTTCATTCTAAAATACTTAATCATACTCCCGATTTCTTCCATAAAAATAACCTCCCTTTTACAGTATTAGTGTAATTCAGAACAATATAACACAAATAATACTTAATAAAAAGAATTTTCGGAAAATTCTAAATAAAAAAACTAGCCACATAGGTTAAATAGACCGTCTGTGACTAGTTTTATTTATATTATTTTCAATAACTTCTTCTGATGATTTCCACTGAAATAATTCTGAAGCTTCTATTGAACAGGCCAGGACATAACTGTACCAGCCTGCTATATTTCTTCATTTATTGTGATAACGCTAATTTAATATGCGCTAAATGGTGTTCTTCATGCCATGATAATTTCGCTACTTTAAATGCTACTGAAGTTTCTCCGTCATCTTCATGCGTAAATTTACGTTTCAATTGTTCTTCACTTAAGTTTCTACCAATTGCTACAATACGTTCATTCATTCCTTCAAGCATTCTAATTGAACATTCGACTGGTAATTCATTGTCTGGCGTTTCTATCCATTTTTGTTGGTCAAACGCTGGTACAGTTGGCTTTCTATCATCTGTTAATGCGAGTTTTAAACGTTGATACATATTCAACTGTGAATCTGCTATATGATGCACAAGTTGTCTTACTGTCCAACTGCCTTCTCTGTATTTCTTGTTCAATTCTGAAGGGTCTAATTCGTCTACCGTTTCTCTTAAGCGATTTGAATAATTCCCGATTTCATCCAGCCATTGTTGGATATGATCAAATGTTACATGTTCTGGAAACTGTAGTTCACCTATTGGAAACCTTGCATCCATCTTTATCACCTTTCTCTTTTTATATGAAACATTTTGATTACACTACTAATATTCTCTATTTTAAAGAATTTAAACGTAGTGTCATAAATAGAACCATATTAAAATGGATTTTTATTTAGCCACTGTCCGCCATCCATCGTCATACAAGCTCCATTTATATAACCCGCTTCATCAGAAAAAATATAACGTGCTAATCCAGCAATTTCTTCAGTTTGCCCAAATCTTTTTAAAGGTACACTATTCAGTGATTGTTGTCGTGCTTCTTCTGAAAGTGATAACTTTTTAGAGCCACCTGTATTTTCAATAGGACCCGGTGCAATTGCATTTACTGTGATGCCATATTTAGTTCCCCATTCCACTGCAAGTGTTCTTGTCATAGCGAGCACACCTGCTTTTGCGCTGGCCGAATGGATAACACCAGCACCTGCACCCCATGAATATGTTGCAACCATATTGATGATGCGGCCTTTATGCCCAGTTTTAATCCATTCTTTGCCTACAGCTTGAGAACAATACCATGTGCCATTTAGCACAATATCTATAACGGAATTCCACCCATTAATCGACAAATCTTCAGCTGCACATAAAAAGTTTCCAGCTGCGTTATTAACTAGTCCATCTATTTTCCCAAAAGTCTTAACTGTTTCATCAACTGTATATTGAACTCTTTCTGGGTCTCTAACATCCATATCTATACAAAGGATTTGGCCTTCATACTGCTCAATCTCTTGCTTTGTCTTCTCGAGATTTTCTAATTTACGACCTGTAATAACGACTTTTGCACCTTCTTCAGCGAATCTTTTCGCCATCCCTTTTCCCATTCCACTACTGCCACCTGTTACAATAATCACTTTATCTTTCATATATACTCTCCTTAGTAATACAAAATATAATTCTTATAGTAAGCGCTTACATATAAGTGTACAACATGTTTTCAGAAAGAACAATTGTAATTCATTATAGCAGTATATTAAAAAACAGAAGACACTCTTTTATAACCTCAAGAATGTCTTCTTCTATAATTAAAAGAATAAAATGGAGCCATTAGTTTAGTCGATATCCGAAGTGAAACACAAATAAACATTAGAAAAAGATAAGTTAAAAAAATAATTAATACGACATAATTGAAAAGTTCAAGAAAACTGGTAACATAAAAGTATATACATGTATATACTTTTATGTTGGGAGTGAATATTATGGAGATATTGAATGTAAAAAAAATAAGAAAAGTAGGAAATAGTAGAGTAATTACCATTCCTAAAAATGTTATGGAAGCTATTAACATTCATGAAGGAGACGCAGTTGAATTTATTGAAGAAGATAATAAAATTTGGTTAAAACCAAGTAAATCAATCAATGAACACGATGATATATTGAAATTAGCAGATGAAATTAGCAATAAGTATGATGATGTCTTCAAAGGGTTAGTTGATAGATGATTAGATATTTAACCGAGAAAGAAATTATTACATTTAATATCTATGTTATTCAAAAGTATAGCCCTAAAGAGCCTATAGGCGTAGTCGATGCAACTGCTCTAAATATGTTAGTAAATGCACTGAAACAATATGTATTTGGTATAGAACAATATCCAACACTTGCGTTGAAAGCGAGCAACTTATTTAGAAATCTTGTGAAAAAACACGTGTTTTATAATGGAAATAAAAGAACCGCATTTATGTGTTTAAATATCTTTTTAAACTTAAATGGTTATGAGTTAGAAGTTAATACAAAAGAAGCTATAGATTTTACTGTTATGATAGCAACACATGATCTACAAGAAGATGATATTGAACAATGGATCTTAAAGCACATAAAAATAAAGTAAGTTTACTGAAGAAATATTCTCATAGAAAAACACCTTTGCACAATTCATTTTAATATGAATTATACGAAGGTGTTTTTAATTTATTCTCCTGAACCTACTTCTTCGCCATCTTCATCGTATTCTGTAACGACACCGTCTTCGTCAATAATATAAGAACCTGCTAAGTTACCGTCTTTATCTAAGAATGAAAAGCCCCATTCTCCGTCATCATTTTTTTCTGGTTCTTTAAATGTATATTTGTCGGTATCTAACTCTTCTCCTTCATAAGATTCTACTTTATCTATCACATTGTCTCGCGTAACTTCTTCATTTTCATCGTCTTCATCCATATCATTGGATTTATTTTCTTCTTTAGTTGTACCATCAAACATTTCTACTACTCTTTCTATTTCTTCATCTGATGCATCATATAATTTCACAACTTTCGGGTTGTTTATAATGCTTTCAGATTCTTTTTGTGACCAATCATCATCTTCCAACCATTTTTTATCATGGAAGTGTGATGGCACATCATAAATTGAAATAGTACCATCATTATTATTTTTATAAACTACTTGCCCAGCAGCTGTAGGCGTACCTGCCAATCGTTGTACCCCTTTAGGATATTTGATAGTATGCTCTTTGTTGTATGGATTTAAATATTCGCCTTCTATTGAATCATGGCTTAGTTCTGGTTTCATGCCGCTAGAATTGTCTGAATCTCTATAGCTTGGTAAAGCTGTCAGCCATACTTGGGCATAATATTCATCACTATTCGTATCTTCTTGAGATGTACTACTGTCATTCTTTGTCTCCAAGCTTTCTCCATATTTAATTTTATTTTCTAGCTCTGAAATTTTACTGTTATCTTTATGATTATTATATAAATCGGCAATATTAAAACTTGCGAATGTCTCACTATCTTTCACATCGTTATAATCTGAAATAGGAGATTGGGTATATATGTAAACAACTTGATCTTTATTTATACCAACTATTGTTGCGTAACTACCTTTAGAAGGTGACATTCCATAGAACTTCATACCATCAGGTTTATTTTTCATTTTTCCTAATTCTGGACTTTCCGATAATTCTACTTTATCTACAGAATGTTTTATTTCTTCACCAGCTCCAGTTTTTTGTGTATAGCTGCCAGATAATAATTCATCTGCAGTTATGACTTCAGAATCTATTTCAGGTTCTAACAAAGTCATCGCAACACTTTGTGTTTCTGAAATGTTAGTTACTTCTTTATCTGAATTCGATTTAGAAGTTTCATTATTGCTGTTACTATCTTGTGCATTTTGATTCTTTTGTTCGCTTTTTTGTTCATTGTTACTTGAGTCTTTATTCTCAGGTTCATTACCTATACTAATACTACAACCTGCAATTGTTACTGATGACACTAATACAATTCCAAAATAAAATATTTTTTTCATAAAAGGCATCCCCTTTTTTAATTATTAGAAAATATTCATATCTATTGTAACAAAGATAATGGTTATGAAATGTATAAATCATAATATTTAAAAATTATTAAAGATATGTTTTAGGAGAATCGATGATAAAAAAAGAAGCTGAGACATTTATAAATGCCTCAGCTTATCTTTGGGAATAGGTACTCTAATACCTAGTTTTATGAGTTTGTAATTCTACTTTGAGTAGATATCCAAACAATAACACGTTTGTTTTGTTTTGTAAATATTTACTAATTTATATTTTATTAAAATACAATTTGAAAATTCTAATCATCTTTGTTAAAGTATTAGGCGTTGTTTTTAATACTAATAAACGAGGAGGTTTATTTTACTTATGGAATCTCAATTGAACGAAAATAAGCCTAAAAAAGGTTATTCGCTAGTATTTACAATCAGTTCCGTAATTGTTGCTATAATCGTTTTACTAGGCGCAATTTTTCCAGTTAAATTTAATGACATTGGTGATAAAGCCACTGCCTGGATAACTGAAACACTTGGCTGGTATTACATGATTGTTGTAATAGCCATGATTTTCTTTTGTATTTTCTTAATGCTAAGTCCAATAGGGAAATTAAAATTAGGGAAACCTCATGAAAAACCAGAATTTAATACTGTTTCATGGTTCGCTATGCTATTCAGTGCTGGTATGGGGATCGGGTTAGTATTCTGGGGAGCAGCTGAACCTATTGCTCACTTCGCTGCACCTCCAAAAGCAGATCCTAAAACTACTGCAGCTTATGCAGAAGCGTTACAATCAGTATTCTTCGATTGGGGCTTCCATGCATGGGGCGTTTATGGTGTAGTAGCTCTAGCATTAGCATATTTCCAATTTAGAAAAGACGAACCGGGATTAATTTCAAAAACATTACGTCCTGTATTCGGAAGATATGTAGATGGACCACTAGGTATTGTGATTGACGTATTATCTGTTATCGCTACTATCGGTGGTGTAGCCGTATCACTTGGTATGGGTGCGTTACAAATTAACGGTGGTTTAAATTATTTATTCGGCGTACCAAATAATATTGCCATACAATCTATTATCATTATTATTGTAACGATTTTATTCTTAACAAGTGCTTGGTCAGGATTAAATAAAGGAATTCAAATTTTAAGTAACGTAAACATTAGTATTGCAGGTTTATTATTAATCGCTGTACTTATTATCGGACCATCAATACTTATGTTAAATGCATTTACAACTACAACAGGTAACTTCTTACAAACATTCCTACAAAACAGTTTCGACACAGGTATGTTTAATTCACAAAAAGCAGATTGGATGTCTGATTGGACATTCTTCCAATTAGCTTGGTGGATAAGTTGGAGTCCATTCGTTGGGGTGTTTATAGCACGTGTATCAAGAGGACGTACAGTACGTGAATTCATCGGTGGCGTTATGCTTGTACCTGTTCTTATCAGTTTCATATGGTTCAGTGTATTTGGTGTACTAGGTATTGAAACTGCTAAGAAACATCCAGCAATTTTCGATATGCCACCAGAAACAGCATTGTTTGGTGTATTTAATGAAATGCCATTAGGATTAATACTATCTATTATTACACTAGCATTAATCGCAACATTCTTTATTACATCAGCAGACTCTGCAACATTCGTATTAGGAATGTTAACGACACGAGGTTCATTAAACCCAAGCTCATTTATAAAAATCGTTTGGGGTGTCGCACAATCACTAATCGCGTTTATACTATTATTCACTGGCGGAGATAACGGACTAAACGCATTACAGAACACCGCCATAATAACCGCATTGCCGTTCTCGGTTATTATTATATTTATGATGATTAGTTTCTATAAAGACGCAAACAGAGAACGTAAATTCCTCGGTCTTACATTAACGCCAAAAAGAACCCGAGAAAGTCAAAAACTAGCAAACCTCTCAGATCAAGAACTATTAAACTTAATTAAAAACGAAAGAAAACAAGATAGATAATAATAAGAAAAGCTCTTCATTAGTATACAGACTAGTGAAGAGCTTTTTATATAACAACTATTTCAAAATCGATAATTGTTCAAATTCTTTTGAAATAGCTTTTCCTATTTCAATCGAGCATGTTGCTGCTGGTGATGGTGCATTTAATACATGTAATGAATGCTTACCTTTCTCAAACACAAAATCATCTAGCAACGTTCCATCGCTTAACATAGCTTGGGCTCTTACGCCCGCTTCAATCGGTTCAATATCTTCCTTTCTTAACGATGGAATAAGTTTTTGTGCATTGTTAACGAAAGCACGTTTATTAAATGATCGATAATATTCTCCAAGTGCTTCTTTAATATTTTTTATACCCATCTTATATAACCCAGGAAATTTTAAAATCTCTAATGTTTCTGATTTATCTAATCCAATTTTTTTATAAGCTTCTTTTCTAAGACCTAATACAGCATTAGGTCCGACATCTACCCCGCCATCTATCATATTTGTAAAATGCACGCCTAAAAATGGTAACTCAGGATCTGGAACAGGATATATTAATGTTTGAACATACTTCTCTTTAGATTCATTAAGTTGATAATACTCTCCTCTAAACGGAATAATTTGAATATCTGTATTTACGCCACTCATCCTAGCAATTTTATCACTATATAATCCAGCACAATTTATAATGCTTTTTGATTTGAATTGTTGCTCATAACTATTAAGTACAATTTTATCCTCAGATGTTTTTATCGATGTAACTGGAGTATTAAAATTGATTTCGCCGCCTAATTCTTCAAATAATAATTTGAATTGTTCAGTCACCTTTTTATAGTTTACTATCGCGGTTTCTTGAACTTTTATACCCCCAACTGTTTGAACATAAGGTTCTATTTGGTTTACTTCTTCAGCATTTAATAACGTCACTTGAAGTCCATTTTGTAATCCTCTTTCATAAAGCGCTCTTAGTCTATCTAACTCATTTTCATCAGTTGCAACAATTACTTTGCCACATTGATTGTAAGGAATATTGTATTCTCTGCAGAAATGAATCATAGATTGTGAACCCTTTTTACTAAATTCTGCTTTATGAGAACCAGGCTTATAATAAATGCCGGAATGGATAACGCCACTATTGTGACCTGTTTGATGTTCAGCAAGATTATTTTCTTTCTCTAGTAAAAGAACATCCAAGTCAGGATTTTGAAGTTTCAAATGATAAGCTGTACTAAAACCTATAATACCGCCACCTATAATTATTACATCCCTTTGCATATAATTCCTCCTAATCACGTATACCGCATGCTTCTGCTACGACTTCAACTATATGTTTGACAGTTACTTGATTGCTTAACCCTTCTCTTTCTACTCCTAATTGCATTTGCATATGACAACCGGGATTTGAAGTGATAATCATATTAGGCTTTGCTTGTTGAACATATTCCATTTTATCATCCAAAATTTTCATAGATTCATCAAAATGTATAATATTATAAATACCAGCCGAACCACAGCATAATGATTGTCCTTCCATATCTACCATATCAAGGTCAGGTACCTTACCTAAGACGCTTTTTGGTGATTTAAATACTTTTTGTACATTTTCTAAATGACAAGATGGTTGATATACAGCTTTGTATGGCATTTTATAATTAAATTCTAATGATAAATCATCCATTATTTCTGAAATATCCCTTACTTTTTTAACAAATTTTACTGCTCTTTGATGCCAATAGCTGCCTTTTTTAAATAACTTGTCATATTCTTTAAGCGATGCACCACAGCCTCCAATCGTATTAACGATATAATCTATATCGGTATCGGCATATGCTGCTATATTCTTTTTAGCCAATTCGATAGTATCATTTGTTTCACCTGCATGATGTTGTAAAGCACCACAACAAGTTTGATTTGGTACTTCATGAACTTCTATATCATGTTGTTTCATAATTTTAATTGCTAAGTTATTGATTCTAGAGAAAAAGGCATCCATAATACACCCTTGGAAAAAGGCAACTTGTGTTTTTGTTTGTGTCTTAGTTTTATTTACTTTTTCATTATCATGGATTTTACGTGTTTTTTTCACATCGGGTAAAGCTAAATTTAACTTACCATACTTTGTTTCTTTTCCTAAAAGATGATTTTTGTTTATTAAGTTTTTAGCACCTAGCTTCTCATAGTAATATAATGCATAATTTATTTTTCGAATGACACCTTTTTTAGGTAAAATATGTTTGAACGTTACATTTCGAGCTAACTTTTCACTTAAGCCCATCTTTTTATCTTCTTTTATGACTTCAACTGCTGACATTAATATATCTCCGTATTGAACATTTGTTGGACATACTGTTTCACATGCTCGACAACCTAAGCATAGATCAATACCTTCACTCATATCTCCGATTGAGACCTTACCTTCAGCAGCCATTTTCACCAGATTAATACGTCCACGCGGAGAATGTTTCTCCTTTTCAAAAGCTATATAAGTTGGACATACTGGTAAGCAATATCCACATTGAACACAGTCAAACGTTGCTTGATAATCTAATTTGTCCACTAATGTATTATTCATTTCGCAACACTAACCTTTCTTCTCCCTTTTCAGGAAATATCTTTCCAGGGTTAAGAATATTCTTAGGGTCTAATGCTTTTTTAATCATTTGTTGATAACGTACCCCCGCTTCACCCATTTCTTTTTTGATAAACGCTTTTTTCATGACGCCAATACCATGTTCCCCCGAGAGCGTTCCACCTAATTCAATCGCATAATTAAAAATTTCTTCCACAGCATCTTCTGTCTTACGTACTTCATTTTCATCTCGCATATTTGTATTAATTGTCGGATGTAAATTACCATCACCTGCATGTCCAAATACAACGATATTTAAATCATATTTAGTTTTAATCTCATCGATTTTCTTAAACATTTCCGGAATTTTACTTAATGGTACTGTTGCATCTTCTGAAATTTTCGTATAACCACTTTCAACTACTGCAGGTGAGACAAGTTTTCTAACTTGCCATAATTTATCTTCTGCTTCTTTAGATTCAGCAATTTCAACATTTTCAACATCTATTTCTTTTAATGCTTTTTTGATAGTATCCAATTCATCACCTAAATTCTCTGGATTACCATCGACTTCAATTAATAATATAGCTGCTGCATCTCTAGGCAAATCTAATCCTGCATAGTCTTCAACTTTATTTAATGCATTATGATCTAAAATTTCCATTTTCGAAGGTCTGACACCTGATGTTAATATTTTGGATATAGACTTTCCTGCTGTGTATAAATCATCAAATATAACCATCGCTGTTTTTGTAGCTAAAGGCTTAGGTATTAAGCGTAACGTAGCTTCAGTAATAATACCTAGTGTACCTTCTGAACCTATTAACAATTTTGTTAAATCATATCCTGTGACATTTTTAATCGTTTGGCCACCAGTGCGTATAACTTCTCCATCTGGCATAACAACTTCTAATCCAATAACATAATCTTTTGTTACACCATATTTTATACCACGTGGACCTCCAGCATTCTCAGCTAAATTACCACCAATTGTGCATACCACTGAAGAAGAAGGATCTGGTGGATACATTAAATTATGCTTTTCTGCTAAAGCATGTATTTTTCCTGTAATCACACCAGGCCTTGTCTTTATGATTAAATCATCAGGATATATTTCAAATTCATCATTCCACTGAGAAAAATCAACTACTATACCACCTTTAACTGGCAAAGCTCCCCCTGACAAACTTGTGCTTGCACCTCTAGCATAAATAGGAATGATATATTCATCTGCTAATTTCACTACATTTTGGACATCTTCCGTAGATAACACTTGAACTACATAATCCGGCATATATTGACCGAACGATGCATCAAAACCATAAGAAACAAGATCTGAAACATCCATAAGTAATCTGTCCGCGAAAATTTCTCTTAATCTCTGTTCAATCTCCTTGCTTTTCACATTTATCACCTACACCTTTTATCTCCCAATTTTTTGCGCATTGTAACTAAATGTTCTTTCATAGCCTTTTTTGCATTGTATTCGTCTTGATTTTTTATAGCCTGATATATCATTTCATGTTCATGAATTACACTCTCTCTTTTTTCAAGCATACCTATATTTAACTTTAATGAATATGATAAAGCATTTACATGAATATCCTGTAAATTTTCAAATGTTTTGATTATATATTGATTCTTAGTACTTTGAACAATACATTTATGGAAATTATAATCAGGATCTATGCCTAAAGCATATTCATCTTGATGTGTTTCTATATATTCATGAAAAGCATCTTCTATTAATTGCATATCTTCTTCAGTTCTTCTAAGTGCACAAATACCTGCTGCTTCAGCTTCTATAATTGTTCTCATTTCTAAAATATCAAGCAAATCTTTCTCTGAGAATCTACCATAAGCATGCTGCCTAAACGTATCAGAAACGTCATGATTAATAACAAAGCTACCTTTGCCTTGAAATGATTCAATATATCCGGCTGAAGCTAGTTTACTCAGTGCTTCTCTTATAGGATATCTACTCACTTCAAATTCTTTAGCTAATACTGACTCTGAAGGTAATTTATCACCAACTTTATATTTGTCATTTTTAATTCTTTCTACTAATTTATTAAAGATGACTTCTGATAAACGTTTTGAGCTAGCATTTTTCATTTATGTTACGCCTACTTTCCTGAATTTAATATAATGAACACTCATCAATAATATAACTCCAATAATCCCTACAATACTTGTTATAATTTCAGGGAATATTAACATTACTGCAAATACAATAAATAAAATTCTTTCTAATATATTCAACTTCGTAAATAAATAATTTCCCATACCAGTAACTAACGCATAAATACCTACTAATGAAATTAAAATTGTCACTATTAATTGGCCATAATTTAAACCGCCTGTAGTTGCATCATTTAGTAACAACTCTGGGTGATATACAAGTAAAAATGGAATTATAAATCCTGGTAACGCTAATCTTAATGCAGTCCAAGATGTTTTTACAGGATCTGCTTTTGCAATACCAGCTCCAGTATAAGCAGCAAGTGCTACAGGTGGTGTTACGTTTGACATCGCTCCAAAATAAAATACAAAGAAGTGTGCTGCTAGAGGTTCTACACCTGCTTGTACTAATGACGGAGCTACTGTAACAGCCACGACAATATAAAGAGCTGTTGAAGGTAAACCAAAACTCAAGACTATACAAGTTACCATTACCATAATTAATATAACTATTAAATGACCGCCTGCTATATCAATAACATTGTAAGCCAGCATAGAGCCAACACCAGTCATACCAACTGTTGCAATCACTATTCCTACAGAAGCACAAGCTAAAGCAACTTGAATAGAACCTTTGGCTCCGTCTATTAGAGCCTCTAAGAAACTTTTTGGCGTTACCCGATTTGTCTTATCTGTTGTACAGTAAGAAGCGATAATCGAAGAAATTATTCCGGCGAATCCTGCAAATATAGCTGTCTTACCGATTAACAGAGCTACAATAACTACAATAATAGGTAATAATAATGCGCCTCTTTCTTTTAATACTTTACGTACTAAAGGGATATTTTCTTTACTAACTCCTTTTAAACCTTTCTTTTTAGCTTCTGTATCAATTGCCCATATTAAAGCAATATAATAGAATACAGCAGGGATAATACCAGCTAATACAATCGTTGTATAAGGAACACCTAAAAATCCGGCCATTATAAATGCAGCTGCTCCCATAATTGGTGGCATAATCATACCTCCAGTTGAAGCTGCCGCTTCAACTCCACCAGCGAATCGAGGAGTAAGGCCTATATTTTTCATTAATGGAATTGTAAACGATCCAGTTGTTGCCACGTTGGCAACGGCACTACCGTTTAATGATCCAGTTAAGGCACTAGATATGACCGCAACTTGTGCAGGTCCTCCACGGCGTTGACCTGCAATAGCTAAAGCCAAATCATTAAATAACTTGCTTGCGCCACTAACACCCAAAAATGCTCCAAATAAGATGAATAACATAATATATGTAGCAGCAATGGATAAAGTACTACCAAATATACCTTCAGTTGTCATATAAAATCGATATAAAAGTCGATTTAAACTAAAGCCAGAATGTGCAAAATCAATAGGAAAATAATTACCATACAAAGCATAAATTATTGCAAATATACTTAATAAAGGAATAAAAATACCTATTGTTCTTCTTGTTATTTCGAATAATACGATAATAGCTATAACTGCAAAAATATAATCTGTTGTATTTGCATGTGATGCTCGGTCAACATGTAACGTATTATAATTTAGAATGATATATCCAATTCCAAGTAACGCTAAAATTATAAATCCAATATCTATAATAGAAGGATGATGTTTATCAATACCTCTTTTATTCAACGGATATAATAAAAAACCTAATAACACTATCAATAATAAAAATATTGAATTTTGATGAAATGTTTGCAGATTTAAGAAACTTGAAGCTGCTAACACAAATAAAGATAAAATTATAGCCAAACCATTTAGGATGTATTTACTACCACCTTTTAATTCTCTAACAGAATCTACGATTTCTTTTTCTGGTTTATTTTTCATCTTGATGACCCCCTTTGCTTTCTTTTTCTTTAACTTCTTCAGGGATTAATCGATCATCAATTTTGAGACCTTTTTCTTTATAATAACGGTATGCACCTTCATGCAATGGAGTATTTAAACCATTTAGTGCAGTTTCCAACTTCATTTCTTTCGCAGAGTTATGTACATCAATCATAAAATCTCGATTTTCGTGCAACATTTTAGTTAAATTATAAACCATGTCTGCGTCCATTTCTTTAGTCGTAACTAAAATATTAGGTTGTGCAATTGTTTGAATATCCTTCTTTTGCTTAGGATATGTTCCTTTTTTTATTGTATAGCGATACCAAGTATCCACTTGACTGTTAATTTGTTCCATTTGCTTATCTGTCACTTCTAAAATAGTAGCATTTACCCCTGAAGCATACATATCAGTAATCGATGATACAGGTACACCTGCAGGTAACGAACCTCCATCAAGCCTGCCATCTCTCATAGAAGAAATCGTTTCTTCATATCCCAAATATTCAGGAGATATATCTTTTTTTGATTGGCCAATACCTTTCATCATCATTAAAGTTGATTGTTCAGTACCACTGGCTCTAGGACCTACTGAGAAAGAACTTCCTTTAATATCAGCAATTGTGCCAGTTTCCACTTCGCTATTTTTTAATACAAAATGTTCAACATTAGGCCAAATCATGCTCATTGAACGTAAGGAATCATACTTTTCTCCTTTATAAATTCCTGTTCCTTGAGATGCTTGAGTAGAAATCAAACCTTGTAAAATTGAAAAGTCAGCTTCATTCTTTTTCATTAAATCAATATTTTCTACAGAACCTGCAGAAGATTGACCATTAAATTTAGTATTTTGACTTCGATAATGCTTAGTCCATAACTGTCCCATGCCAACACCTATAGGATAATAGGTACCCCCTGTTGACGCTGTCGCAATGTTATATGTTTTCTTTTTCTCAAAATTACAACCTGCCAATATAACAACTAAACATACTAGTAAACTGATCAAGCGAAACTTCATACTATATCCCCCCTAATTATAAATAAAGCGCTTTCACTTGTATTACAAGTTTATATTTCAGAGTTACATTTTTCAACATATTTCTGAATATTTTTTCAATTAATTGTATAAATAGATGGTGTTAACCCCATTATTATATGAGTTGAATTATAAATTTTTCTTTTTATTTTCTTTTAAATATTTGCATTAAACAACCATATCAACGCTCTCGCTGCCTATTTGTACAATAATAGGCAAATAAATACAGTTAGGAATTATTTTTATTCAATTAGGGAAAATATGACAAATTTTCAATTTTTACGTTTATACTAAAGTTAATTCAAAAAGAAAAGGAGGTCCTTCAAATGGGTATCGCTGAAATCGTAGGTGGAATTGTAGATATTATTAAGACTATCATTAACAAATTCGCTTAATAACTAGCTTTTCTTTTAACATTATAAAAAAGAGGAAATCATCAGTTGGGTTGATGATTTCCTTTTTTAATTTTGGCTATACATTTTAGCTTCCAAATAAATCTCTGACAATTCTTTCGCTTGATTTGCCATCCTGATATTTAAAGTGCTTGTCTAAGAATTTTGGCACCTTTTCTTCTTCAAAGTCTTTGTTATCTAGTGATTCTATCAGTTCTTCGAAGGTTTCTACGATTTTACCAGGCACAAACGTTTCATATGGCTCGTAAAAATCTCTTGAAGTAATATAATCTTCTAAATCAAATGCATAGAATAACATTGGACGTTTGAACACAGCAAATTCATAAACTAGCGAAGAATAATCACTTATTAGAATATCTATGACAAACAGTATGTCATTTACTTCTCTAAAGTCTGATACATCTACAAAATATTTTTTATATTCTCTAGGAATGTTCAGTTTATTCTTCACAAACGGATGCATTTTAAATAAAACAACCGCATTGTTTTCACGACAATAGCGTGCAAAACGAGTTAAGTCAATTTTGAAAAATGGGTAGTGAGCACTTCGATGACCATTTCCTCTAAATGTTGGTGCAAAAAGGATAACTTTTTTCCCTTTAATAATCGGTAATTCATCTTCCATTTCTGCTATAATTTTTTGTTCATAGTCTTTATCAAATAAAATATCCGTTCTTGGTACACCAGTAGGTATAATATATTTTTCTTTAATACCAAATGCTTCACCGTAGTATGGGATATCATTTTCTGATGAAACATAAGCTTTTGTATAGTTTCTATGGTTAGGAGAATTGAAAAAAGGGCCTCCTTTTTTACCTGTACGACTAAATCCGACTGTTTTAAATGCACCCACTGCATGCCATAGTTGAATGATTTCTTGGCTCTTTCTGAATTTAATAGTATAAAGAAGTGGATGATAGTCATCAACAAATATATAATCAGCTTTTCCTAATAAGAATGGAAACCTAAATTTATCAATTAACTTTCTTCTTTCTGTAATATCAGATTTGAAAATCGTATGAATTTTATATTTTTCATCTAATTTTTTATCTAACATTTCATTATAAACAAATTCAAAGTTACCAGACATTTCTGCACGCGAATCTGAAGTAAATAATACTGTGTTCCCTTTTTTTAAGTGAAAGAATTTTGTAATATTAAATATTGTTTTAAAGAAAAAGTTACGTACTTTAAATGATCTTTTGTTATATTTACTTCTGTACTCTTTATATTTAGTTACTATCTTCTTTTCTTTTGGTTTTGGAGCTTGGAATTTAATGTCTAGTACAAACTCGTTAACTTCTCTAGAAATTTTAGGTATTACTTTGTAAGTTGTTTTTTTAGAGTCGCCGCCTCTTTTAAATTCATGCTTAAAGTAGCTTAATAAATAATTATTTTTTCCATTACGCGTTTCTATTTCTTCATAATGCTCTAATTGTTCTTCATCTAATTCATATTTTAATGGGTCTAATAATGTTTCATTAACATTTGCAATATAATCAAATTTACCTTTATAAACAAGCAAATATTGATCAGATGGTAAATAATTCCCATCATCTAATATAGCAACATTAAAACGTGCTATAAAATGATTACCATCTATTTTCACATCATTTGCCTGTAATTCTTTTGTTTCTGTTAAATTTCTAAGAATGAATCCATTACTTACTATTTCTATATCTTCAGCATAACCTTCGATAAAAAGTTGGATTCTTTCCCAATATATATTTACAACTTTTAACTTATACTTACTCAACTTTTCTTTCCACTCCTAAGCTAATCTCAGTCGTTACATTACCCACTTTATAACCGTTTTACCCCAAGAGGTTGACAGGTCAGATTCAAAAGCATCAACTGCATCATTTATAGTTCTTACTTCAAATTCTTGGCCTTTAAGTAAAGATAATTTTTCTATAACGTCTGGATATATTCTATAAAATTCAGCAATATCTTTAAAATCTTGCGCACCACTTCTACTACTGCCTATCATCGTAATGCCTTTTTCCAACACTAAACGCGTGTTTACTTCAATAGGGTATTCGCTAACACCTAGTAAAGCAATACTGCCTTCTGGTGAAATTAAATTAATAATTTGATCGACTGCAGATTGACTGCCTTTTCCGCCGACACATTCAAAAGCATGATCAATTATTAAATCTTCTGGTACACGGTTAATATAAAATACCTCATCTACAAATGAGAAATGACTTAACTTAAAATCCGTTTTCCCAAACACGTAAATTTTCGCTTCTGGATATAACTTACGTAATAAAATAGATGTTATAAAGCCTAAATTACCGTCTCCCCATATGCCAAAACTGCCTTGTGTTTCTATAGATTTCTTCTGAAATCGTTGTATAGCGTGCCAACTTACAGACACGAGTTCTGAATATGAAACAACACTCAAATCTATATCATCCGGTAATTCAACGATTCTATCATGTTCCATAAAGACATAATCTTGCATAAAACCATCAAAACCACTTGATCTAAATTTACTACTTGGTAAATAGTTTTCACTGATGACTTCGCTTTTTTCAATAGGTGTATTCGGTACCATAATCACTTTCGTCCCGACTTTATACTCGCCTTTGTTATCGTATACAACCTCTCCTACGCCTTCATGTACTAATGACATAGGGAGTTTCTTTTCAAGAACTTGTTCATTACGACTACCAGTATAGTATCGTTGGTCAGCCGCGCAAATTGATAAATATAAAGGTCGTACGATAACTTTATCACTCTTAATATTCTCATTATTATAAGTCACTTCAAATTGACGGGGCGCTACAAGTTGATAAACCTGATTAATCACTCAACATCCCACCTTTAATAATAGAATTGGCAACTTTTAAATCATAAGGTGTTGTAATTTTAATATTGTAAAGTTCCCCATCTACTAATTTCACTTTTTTATTTAAAACAACGAGTATTTTACAAGCATCTGTTAAAATTTTTTTATCTTCATCAGATAAGTTATAGTAACTATTTTTCAATAAATTAATGTTAAACGATTGTGGCGTCTGGCCTTGATACATATAATCTCTTACAGGAATGCTTGAAATATCTTCTTTATTTTCAGATTCGATAATTGTATCTGTTGCAGGAATAACAGTATCAACTGCACCATGTTCAAGAACTAGATCAATGTTCTCTTTAATAATACGTCTTGTTAGGAAAGGACGAACTGCATCATGCGTTACAATAACATCTTCATCCGTTACTGATTTAAACTCTGAAATCGCTGCAATGATATTCATAATTGTTTCATTACGGTCTTCTCCGCCTTTTATTACTTCAACTCTATCGTCGTTAATATTAAATTTATTTAATGTGTCTTTGGTGTGAGAAATCCACTTTTGCGGTGTCGCAATATAGATTTTATCAAACTCTCTTGTTAATAAAAATTTCTCAACTGTATGTATAATGATTGGTTTACCATCAAGATCTAAAAATTGTTTTGGCAAAGGAACGTTTCCCATTCTAGAACCGATTCCACCTGCTAATATTCCAGCATATATCATTTAATTAACCCCCGCTTTTATATATTTTGATGATTTATTAAACTTAAATCCTAATAACCTAAGATTTAAATCTTAGGTTAAAAGCTTACTCCTTTTTGATTTTTTCTTTTATAGTTGAAAGTGCAGTACCTACACTTATACCCATACGCGTAGATTTTCTCTTTAATACTCGTGTTAGGTTATCAATTTGTTTATATTCTTTCTTAATTATTGCTTGTTGTTTTTTTACTTTCTTTCTTAATTCTTTATTCGTTTTATTAGTTTTATTTTCTTTTGACTCAGCTAATTCAGTATATCCAATTAACCTATTTGAAATTTCAATTGGTGATAACTTATTAATAGGTGCTAACATATTAGGTAATTTGATTTTTTCTAATTGTTTATCTAATGGTGGATTATTATAGTATTCATAATTATATATATGATCTAAACCATTTTTATTCAAAAATTCTATAAAGTTATCAAAGTTTCTAGCTTGCACTTTTTCAGGCGCATGAAAGTCAAGTCGCTCTACTAGCTCATCCAATGTTACCCCAGATTTTAATTCGCTCTCTTCTATATGTGTTAAATTATGATATTCAGCTAACTCTTTCATACGCGCATCTTTTGTTAACAGTAAACTAGGAGTGCCTGCAATTGTAGCTGTTATATTACCATGTAGTCTTGCCCCTACTGCAAAATCCATTTCTCCCATAAAATCTATCCATGATTTAGCATTTAAAGGATATCTCACTTTATCTTCTTCATAGTATCTATCATTTATAGTATTAGGATAAAAATCAGTATTTTCACCTAATTTTTGATTACCTAAATATGTCATTTTGAATTCTTTCATCCATTGAGGAATAAAATAATAGTTATCATATTTATCAGTAACACTTGTTATGAATTTCAAAACATGTTCTGGTGAAAGTTTAGAAGAATTTATTGCCACAGTAGAGTTTTCATGAAGATTTAAATCTTTGATTTTTAAATCTCTGCCAAAAGCATACATAGATGGACAGCCTATAACCACATGGTCTACTCCTTCTTTAAATCCAAGTGAAGTTAAGTAATCAGCTGTAATTTGTCCCCTTAAGCCAATTATGTTCGAACGCTCCAATACAGCATTAACAAAATCTTTAACTTCTTTATCAAATGAAAATCCATCTTCAACATTTTTATCTATAGGAGCTTTAACACCTGCACCAATTACAATGACTGGGATATTCAGTTTTTTAAATAATTTTGTATAAGCTTTTAAACTTGCAACAAATGTATCACGAAATGCATCTGCTAATGGGATAATATAAGCATCATAATTTTTATTAATATAATCAGCATCATTTTCGTTTATTCTATATCTATCAGGAACAATTTCTACATTTTCAGTTGTTAAGTTTCTATAAATACTATAGGCGTAAATTAAATTACCTATATTCCCTCCTATTAAATTATTAAGAATCATCTCTTCAGGCGCTTTAATTTCATTTGGAGCTATACCTGAACGTATTAAGTATCTCTTCAAAAACTTCCCCTCCTAAATTATTCACTTATTACATTTTATATCATTAGTTAACAAAAATAAAATGAATTATATATAATTTAAGTAGATATATAAAGTTTTTCATACGTTTTTATAATAACTTAAATATTTAAATACTATACTAATAAAGTTATTCCCTTTTTGAATTTATTGATTTTACTTTAAAAAACCAAAAACGCCATAATGTATCCATTTAGGCGTTTTACTTTTTTACTATTAACTTAAAATTAATTGAGTAAGCTCTGCTGACGTAATATTGCCAAAGTAATATTTTAAGTTTATTTCATCTAACGCTTTAATAAGTTCTGCTTTGACTACTTTTGTGCCTATTAATGCTTCTTCTACTTCTGTGATATCTCCTTGACCAAAGAAATCTCCGTAAATTCGACATTTGGCAATTCGATTTTGTTCTATGGATAATGTTATGTCGACTGTGCCACAATTGAATCGGTCACTGCGATTATATTCATATTTAGGTGAACGTCCGTAGTTCCAATCCCAGTTTTTATATTTTTTCGCTGCAAGTTCATCAATTGCATCCCAATCTTCTGCGCTTAATTCATATCGTTTCGCTTCTTTAATATCATCAATACCCATAATTTGTTCGACCATTAAATTTTTAAATTCGTCTATCGTAACATTTTTATATTTTTCATCTAAGTAATCACGAATATTGCCAACGCGAGCACGCACGGATTTTATACCTTTAGATTCAATTTTTTTACGATTTGGTTTAAGTACATTTACCATTGGCTCATAATCGACATCTAATAATAAAGAATAGCCGCCATATATACGATTGTTAATAAGCGTCATAGCTGCTCCTGATACTTTTTTATCATGAATTGCTAAATCATTACGCCCGCTTTGAATCACTTCTGTAGCTCCTAAATTATGTAGGGCATCGATTGCTGGCTCGTAAAACCTCTGAAAATCTCCATAAATAGAAGTATCTTTTTCAAGAATACAGCACATATTTACAGCACCACGATCAACATATACTGCGCCTCCCCCTGTATCTCGGCGGACAACTTGTATATCATGTTCGTCTACATAATCTTGATTAATTTCTATAGCTGTATTTTGGAAACGGCCAATCTCGACTTTCGGATCACAGTAATATGGAAACAAAATATCATCATCCAAGAAAATATTCTGACTTACATAAACTTGCATTGCTAAGGCTATTGCCCCGTCTGCAATATATTCTCTATTACGAATAGGTTCAATTAAATACATATCATCACTCCTAATTTTGTAAGATTTGTTGTGCATCTGTTATTAAAGTAGAAATGTCTTCTGTTAAATGTATTGTTCTATCTTCTATATTTTTAGGAATGCGATACGCTTTTTTGTTTAAAGTCATATAAACTGCATTTTCGTTATGGCGTGTCATACGTTGGAAAGGATGTTTCACAAATTGAGGTGTTGTGTAACCAATGCCAATTTCTATATAAAGAACTTTGTCATCTTGATGTTTTTCTAAAAATGCATTATACCGATCTAACTGTGCATGAAAGTCAGCATCTTCTACCATACCTACTTGTGCTTTACGTTTATTTATTTCCATAGGTGCATCACATTTCGGACAATGTGGAATGAGGTCCCAAGGGATTTTCATATCTTCTTGTTGTTCTACCATTTGTCTAATTGCATCATCATCTCGATACGTTTGAGCATGACAGTGTTGACTACATTGCCATAAAATATATTTACCTTGGATGTGGAACACTTTACCCATATCATATTCAGCTATATCAAAAGCATTATCCGCATTAGTTGTTATAATATGGTGTTCTTTACCTTTAAGCATTTCTTTTAATGCAATATATGACTTACCTACAGGTTGATCTATATAATTTAATTTTACAAATCGACTTTCAAAAGCCCAATATTCTTGCCAACTTTCAAAAGGATGTAAACTCGCTTGTAACATATCAAAAAATCCATACTTTTCGATAAAGTCTGGAAAGTTCTTTGTAAAACGATCGCCAATATACGTGAAGCCATCAGAAGCTGACATACCAGCACCAATACCAACTACGACCGCATCCGCTTCTTTAAAAGCTTGAGCAATTACTTCAGCTTGGGTATTGTCGGTTTGGTTCAATGTTAATGCATCCCATGTTTCTTTATTCATGTTGACTGAGTGCCTCCTTGTATAATTGGAAATCTTTATCTTTTAAAACATTAAAAATAACTTTTATAGGTGAATTTGTTTCGTTTAAATAATTTAACGTTGTTTCTATTGCAATTTTTGCCGCCTCTTCTTGTGGAAATCCAAATACACCAGTTGAAATACAGCAGAATGCTAAATGCTTCAATCCATTTTCATCAGCCAGTTTTAAACAACTTCGATATGATTTCGCAAGCAAGTCTTTATTCATTTGTGAGACAGGTTTTCTTTGAACTTGTGGTCCTACTGTATGAATCACATATTGGGACGGTAAATTATATGATGACGTAATTTTAGCTTTACCTACGCCTTCTTTTTTACCTTGTTTTTTAATAATTTCATCGCATGCTAAACGAAGCTGTACGCCAGCTTTTGTATGAATAATATTATCAATACAATTATGGTTAGCCTGCATACAACCTAAGAACTTACTATTAGCAGCATTCACAATACCATCTACTGCTAATGTAGTGATATCACCTTGCCATAAATAAATATTTTGGTTTAATTCTGGCTCCAAATCTTCAATATATGTTACATGCTTTTGGTTAATTTCTGATAAATAAGCATCTTGTACTTGGATAAAAGCATCGTCTATTGGTTTAGGGGGACGAACATTTTGGAGTCCGCGATACAGCTCCCACTTACTTCGTCCCTCATCAACAATAGGGTTGTCTCCATGTGCTTCATTCCATAAATAAGCTGTGAGATAAGCGAGTCTCTCATCTTGTGTTTGTTTCATTTATGCCTCAGGTAATGCGTTAAATGCAGTTTCGTCTACATTTTCTAATTTAACTAACCAATTTTCTTCAGGTTTTTCAGAGTTTAAAATTGTTGGCTCATCTTCAGCTTTTTTATTACGTTCCACGATTGTACCTGCTAATGGAGATTGTACATCTAACACTGTTTTAGATGCTTCAATACTTACAATTTCATCATCTACATTTATGTCGTCTGGTCCCATAAATTCTACATAACCTACAGTTCCAATATCATCTTGTAACTCCGGTGTCATTCTAAAAACATATTGATTATTTACTTTTTCTACCCATAAGTAATTCGCTAATTTTTTCATTAAAAATCTTCCTTTCATTTATAAATATATTTCTGATAATAACTCTAAAGTTCTACATCTCTGTTTAATTCCTGGATGTAATGGTACTAATAAGACTTCATTTGCTTGGAAATCTTCGACAAGTCGATCTACTTTAAGTTTAACTTGTTCTTTCGTCCCTACAATAACACGTGCACGATGTTGTTCAATCAAACGTTGATCTCGTTCACTTAATTTATATGATTTAGCAGTTTCAATAGATGGAAATCGACTGAATTCAGCAAACTGTTTTTTGCCTAGTAACCATACATCTAATGATTGTAACAAGTCTTCAGCTTCTTGTTCAGTATCTGTAACAATAACAAATGTTGTTATCATAACAGTGGGGCTCATATTTAATGATGTGCGATTAAAAGCTTTGCGATAAGTATCGACACTTTCTTTTGCACTATCAATTTGAGCTTGATTAGGTAATAAAAACGTACCTAACGTCAAGCCTATTCCTTGCTCAGCTGCAATCTGAGCTGATTCAGCACTTGTACAAAGTAGCCACATATCCGAATGATGAGATAAATGAGGTTGAGCAATTAATCCTTTATAGCGCTGACTTTCATCTTGATTCGTAATATAATGACGTATATCTTTGATGCTTTGCTCATAATCTAGGAGGTCTGTTTTACCTTCATTCAAAGCACGTTTAACAATCGCAGTTCCTAAATTGCTACCAATGCCTAAATCCGTTCTATTTGGAAACAAACCTTCTAACAATCTAAAGTTCTCTGCTATTTTATACGGGCTATAATGTGGTAACATAACTCCACCAGAGCCTAATTTAATTCGCTTTGTTTCTGATAATAAATGCATCATCATTAATTCAGGACTACTGCAGGCAAACGCTGGCACATCGTGATGCTCTGTTAACCAAAATCTCTTAAAGTTAAGCTTGTCTGCTAACTTAGCCAGTTTCACAGTATCTTGCAAAGCTTCTTCAGCGCTTTTCCCTTCATCTATCACAGCGTAATCCAATACACTTAATTCAATCAAACCATCATCTCCAAGATTACTTACATCACTGCTAAAATCATGTTCGACTATATTATGCATGATGATGTATGAAATATCACATTTATTGCTTAATCCCTTTTTGTCCAATATATATTATAACTTTTTTATCAGTATTTTGTTAACCATTTATGCAATTATTAAATTTCCAGCATATAAATATTCATTTAGCTATTTGTTTATTGATTATTAAATTTTTC
The DNA here is from genome assembly GCF_022386955.1 of Mammaliicoccus sp. A-M4. Classification (NCBI taxonomy): domain Bacteria; kingdom Bacillati; phylum Bacillota; class Bacilli; order Caryophanales; family Staphylococcaceae; genus Mammaliicoccus; species Mammaliicoccus sp. A-M4. The sequence goes on along the minus strand of NZ_JAJNHH010000002.1, from coordinate 65,378 downwards.
AATGTTAATTTGAAAGTAATGAAAAGCGCGAAAGAGGATGTTATAACATGAATAAATACTCACCTTTATTAGAATCACTTCAATTGCCTAATGGCGTTGTATTATCAAACCGTTTTGTACTTTCACCGATGACAACAAATTCATCTACTAAAGAAGGTCATATTACAGAAGAAGATTTAAATTACGCCAAAAGACGTGCAGATTCAGCACCTTTGCAAGTAACTGGCGCAGCATACATAGAACCTTACGGACAATTATTTGAATATGGATTTAATATTTCTGACGATGCTTGTATACCGGGGTTAACTAAAGTTGCTAAAGCAATGAAAGGTTCAGGCAATAAAGCTATTTTACAACTTGCACACGCAGGTCGTTTTTCTAATCATGCTATTTTAAAATATGGACAAGTTTATGGCCCAAGCCCAATGTCATTAAATTCACCTATTAAACATGAAGTACTAGAAATGTCAGTTTCTAAAATAAATGAAGTAATACAACAATATGCTGACGCAACTTCGCGTGCTATTCAAGCAGGATTTGATGGTGTCGAAATATCTATAGCACAACGTTTACTTATACAGACATTCTTTTCTACATTCTCAAATGAACGAACAGATCAATATGGAAGAAACACATTAGAAAACAGAGCAAGATTCGGATTGGAAGTCATGGAAGCTGTCCAAAAAGTAATCGATAAAGAAGCACCTGATGATTTTATTTTCGGTTATAGAGCGACTCCTGAAGAAACACGAGGAGATAAACTTGGTTATACAATCGATGAATTTAACCAACATTTAGACTGGGTATTAGAAGTTGCAAACATTCATTATTTAGCTATCGCTAGTTGGGGGCGTCATATTTACCAAAATACAACGCGCACACCTGGTAAATATTTTGGCAAAAGAGTAAATCAAGTCGTATATGAACATTTAAATGGAAGAATACCACTTATCGTTAGTGGAGGTATCAATTCTCCAGAAACAGCTTTAGATGCACTCCAAAATGCAGATATGGTCGGAATGTCTTCACCTTTCGTTACAGAACCTGATTTTGTTCATAAATTAAAAGAAGGCAGACTCGAAGAAATTAATTTAAATGTAACATCAGAAGAACTTGTATCATTAGCAATTCCAAAAGCAGCTTTTAAAGACATCGTACGCATGATGGATTATGGGGAAGGTCTAGAAAAGAAAGCACGAGACGAATTACGAAAATTAGAAAAGAATTATGATGACTAAATTTCCTTAACAAAAGCTCCTAACCCGTTAAATAAAGTTTAACGAATTAGGAGCTTTTTTGAAAAATAGAGTTTCTTGCCCTCTTATATTCCCCATTTTATTAATGAACTTGAATATGTCAAACCACCGCCAAAGCCAAATAACAGTATTGTTTCGCCTTTTTTAATATCTCCTCTGTCTACTGCATCATCTATAGCAAGTGGTATCGTAGCTGAAGATGTATTGCCGTAATAAACTAGACTATGTAGCGTTTGTTCAAATGGATATTCACTTCTCTTACAGATGTTCTGTATCATTTTCAAGTTTGCACTGTGTGGTACAAACCAATCTACATCTTTCAATTCTACATTTGCTTTTTCAGCTACTTTTTCTATTTCTCTTGGTACCATTTTAATTGCCCATTTATACACTTCTTTACCATTTTGATTTACAAAACCGATTTGTTCTAAATCTTTTCCGAACATCGTTTTACTTACATCTGTACAGTATAAACTTTCAGCTAATTTTCCTTCTGAGCCACTTGTGGAGGTGATAAAACTTGATTCTTCATCATTTTCTATTAAAAATGCACCCGCGCCATCACCAAATAAAACACACGTATTACGGTCAGAATAATCAGTGATTTTAGATAAAACTTCACCTGCAACGACAATAATTTTATTGTACATACCTGATGATATATATGCATTTGCCATATTAATACCATATACAAATCCTGCGCACGCTGCATTAACATCTATTGCAGCAGCATTTTCAAGACCTAGTCTACCTTGTACATATGAAGCTACACTTGGCGTTCTATAGTCCGGTGTTAAAGTTGAGACAATTATTAAATCCACATCGCTAATGTCTTTATTATATTTCTTTTCTAAATTTTTAATAGCTTCATAACATAAATCAGATGTAAATTCGTCATCTGCTGCTATACGTCGTTCTTTAATACCTGTACGTGAAATAATCCAATCGTCACTTGTTTCAACTAGTTGTTCCATATCTTCGTTTGTTAATACTTTTGATGGCTTATATGAGCCAACAGCTGTAATTTTTGCATGAGTCATCTTTTCCCCACCTCATCTTGATAGAATTCTTATTTTCTTTTTAAAATAATACTTTTGTTATTCATTAAATGATGTGAACTACTTTTTTTTATTATCGTACTATAAACAACTATACTCCTAGATTTTAAATTAATAAATGGTCATATTATATATTTTTTGTGTATAAAGTATGTTATTTGGTTTTTTCTTTTGCTCTGAATATGATTAAATCAGGATAATACGGGAATTAATAAATGGTCATATAAGTTTAAGGAGGTCACCTTATGAAGGCTATAACAGTTGGATTGATTCCTTCTCCAGATATGCCAAATAAATTAATTGATAAAGTAATCAATCAACTAGAGGAAACTTTCAAATCTAATATAGATTCAAACGTGGATTGGCACTTTGAACAGGAAGTAGCTCCTATGATTGGCACATCTGAGCATATGGATGAAACACTCGATTTAATAAAAGATAAAAAAGATCAAAACAATTGGGATTATGTTATTTGTGTCACTGATTTACCGAGTATTTCTGGTAAAAAAGCAGTCGTATGTGATATAAACACAGACACACATTCAGCATTTCTTTCTTTACCAGCTCTTGGTGTAATTAATTTAAAGAAGAAATTGAAAAGCTTTCTAGCTTTTGTGCTTAATTACATGTATCGCAAAGAAGACGATGTTGATTTATTAAAAAATAAAGGATTTAAATTTGCCAAAATATCTAAAGTAACACCTAATGAGGACAATTCAACCCAAACTGTACGAATTATAATAGAATCTGCTGCTATAGGTTGGATTCATATTATTGCTGGGATGACTTATGCTAATGAACCATGGTCAGCAATAGGTGATTTCAAAAAGATTATATCTGTTTCATTTGCGACAGGTACGTATGTGTCTATTTTTTCAACGCCTTGGGATTTAAGTATTTCATATGATTATTGGCGTTTTATTTTATTAACGCTTTTATCTTTAATAGGGATGACTGCATGGTTAATTTATTCTTATAAGCTTTGGGAGCATCCTTCTACAAAAACACAAAGGATTTATCGAAATGCTTATAATTTAACAACATTTATGACGGTAGGCTCGATTACTATATTTCACTACCTTTTACTTTTTGTGTTACTCGGAATAAGTGCGTTACTTTTCGTGCCACCTGAGTTATTTACATCATGGACTTCTTTAAATAGCATACACCCAACTTTCATAGACTATGTTAATTTAATTTGGTTCATTACTTCACTAGGCTTTTTAGCAGGAGCTTTAGGTTCAACAGTTGAGAATGCTGAAAAAATTCGTCGCGTAACGTATTCTTACAGACAATACTATCGTTACGAATACATTTCTCAAAGTCAAAGTGAAGATGATAAAGAAAATGAAGAACAATATGAAGGTGAAAAACAATCGCATAGAAAGGAGGAGAAATAAGATGACTAAAAATAAAATAGTCGTAGGTATAGTTGCAGCCCCTGGCCTCCCTGAAAATTTAGCTTATCAACTTGAAAATGAACTACCTGAAACTTTATCTAAATATATAAATTCAGATGTTGAATGGAAAATTAGTTTAACAATCGATCCTTTAACGGGTTCAGCAGAATCTGTTGAACGAATCTATGAAAAAACAAATGACTACAATCATTCTAATGAATGGGCTTATACGATATGTATAACCGATTTACCAGTCTTTCAAGAAAAATATGTTGTAGCTGTCGATATTAATAAAGACACTGGTACAAGTCTTATTTCTCTCCCTTCATACGGTTGGAGACCAATGAAAAAAAGAGCGAAACATACTATCGTTGGCATTATTAAAGAAGTAAATGAGTACAAACATAAAAATAAAAATAAAGAATCAGAAACAAGCCATGAATTGATGAATAGCCAATTTCCTTTATCATCTCTTAAACGTACATCACACTATATAGAAAATACTAAATCAGAACACGTTCAATATTTAGTATCCAATAAAACATTTGGGGCATTTAGATTAATAAGTGGTATGACTTTTGCGAACAACCCGCTCAATATGATGTCTAGTTTAAGTAGTGTTGTGGCAATAGCTTTTACAACTGGAGCATTCGGTATCGTTTTTACAACAATGTGGAATTTAAGTTATGTTTATACAGAGTGGCGATTATTTTGTATGACGATTGTTGCAGTTTTAGGTATGATGATTTGGACAATTGTAGCACATCGTTTGTGGGAGCCTATTAAACAAAGTGAAGATCGTCGCATTACGAGATTGTATAATTTTACAACGGTTTCTACTTTAGCAATTTCATTGATTATTTATTATGTGACATTATTGATTTTATTCTTAGTAGCCGCCCTTGTGATTTTACCGCCTGATTATCTCGGTCAAACATTGAAGATGGGCAGATCAGCAGACTTCATAACTTTCTTTAACCTTGCATGGTTCGCAGCATCAATTTCTACTGTTGCCGGAGCAATTGGCGCAGGCTTAAATAATGAAGAATTAATACTCGAAAGTACTTATGGCTATAGACAAAAAATGCGTTACAAACGCATCAAAGAATTACGAGAAGAAAAAGAACAACAAGAAGCTGAAATCGAAGAAGAAGACAAAGCAGAGCAACAAGAAAAAAAACAAGACAATAAAGATCAAACAGTCTATAACACGGATAAAAATCAAGAGAAATAAGACTACCCGTATCAGTACGGTCAGACAACCCTTAGACTCCCTCCATGTAAATTCGTCTATAAATATTAAAATTGTCTCACGTGAAACAGAAATATTAAAAAAGCCTTAGCTTAAAACCTAATTACATTAGTAGGTTTATAGCTAAGGCTTTTTATGAATTTGATAAATGAATTAATTTATCAGCGTTATCTGTGAAGATACCATCTATTCCCCAATTTGCGAGTTGATTCGCACGGGATGCTTTATTAACAGTCCAAACGTTAATTTCATATCCTGCTTCTTTAATCACACTTATTTTAGATTGCGTTAACTGAGATGAATCTTGAACATTAACAGTTTTAGAATGACAATAATCTAAAATTGTTCTCCAGTCTTCTCTGAAAGATGTTGTCCAGAATAAACAAGCTCGTTTATATTCCGGCATTATTTCATGCGATAACTTGATTAATACAAAATTAAAACTTGAAATAAGAACTTCAAGATTAGAGTTTAACTGAGCTAACTTTTCCTTAACTTGTTTAACCATACTATTGGAAAGTGCAGTTCCATTTGGTCCAGTTACACCTTTTAATTCTACATTCAAATTCATATTATATTCATTTGCTATTTCAATCACATCGTCAAATGTTGGCAAAACTTCATCTTTGAATTTCGAACTATACCAAGATCCGGCAGATGCAGATTTAATGTCACTATAATTATATTGAGTTATTTCCCCGGTCATATTTGTCGTACGATCTAAATAATCATCATGAATAATAATTAATTGTTCATCTTTCGTAATGGCTACATCAAGTTCCAACCATTTTACATCCTCAATTTCGGATGCTGCTTTGAAAGATGCAATCGTATTTTCTGGAGCTTTACTAGGCAGCCCTCTATGTCCATAAACGGTAAGCATATCTTCACTCCTTAACTATATTGAAGGTTCTATTAATCTACTACCCTCTTTTTTTGTATTTTAGATATAAAGAACGTCCAACACAAGAAATATGAGTCTCTTGTAAAGGTCATTCTATTAGTTTATTAGCGGTTTAAAGCAAGTTATGTATTTTAACAACATCTTAATATTAATTTAACATCCCATTGCTATAATTCGAAGTAATCATACATAGGAGGTTCTTAAAAGATGAAAAGTGGAAATTTGTTAAAGTTTGTCACAGCAAGTACAGCAAGTGTTATGTTACTCTTACCTGGTTCACAATATGCAGATGCAAGTGGAGCGGGAAAAGCACCTGAGCAAAACAGTTCCCAAGCCCAAAGTAATCAATCTATCAAGATTATGCAAGAAAAACCTCAAGTAGCGCCCGTGCCTACAAATAACAACCCAAATCGTATAATCGCTAATTTTAATGGTGATACAAGAACACAAATGGGTTTTAGTTGGTACACGACAAATAAGTTTAATGATGCAAAAGTATGGATATCAGAAACGGGAGATTTTAGTGACGCGCAAGTAGTTAATTCAAAGCCTAAAAAAGTAAATTCTAAATATGTCGAACGAGATAAAAACGGGAATTTCATTTTTGCTGATGTAGAGAAAGACGATGAAGGCGAAATTATTAAAGATAGTAATGGTAAAGAAAAAATTAATGGCTATTATACTGATGAGAATGCTAGCGGTGCGGAATGGACTAGCGGTGATAAACACGGTAAGTCTGAATTAACTACCGTTCCAGAGTATACATATAAAGCTAAAGCTCAAAATTTAAAGCCGAATACAAAATACTATTATAAAGTTGGTAGTGCGAGTGGTCCACAAAGTGAAGTTGGTCAATTCAAAACATCTGGTAACAGTGGTGATGAATTTAAATTCGTACAGTATACTGATACACAAAATGCTTACTGGAATGAACATGTAAGAAACGAAGCTCAATTCGGTGCTGATACAATTCAACAAGCAATTCAAACAGCAGGAGATCCAAATTTCGCATTACACACAGGTGATTTTGTTGAAACTGCTGAAGTTGAAGATGAATGGGTAGATTTATACGAGCGCTCAAGACCTTCATTTTTATCTGTTCCAGTCGCTTCTGCTCCAGGAAACCACGATGAATATGCTTTAAGTGAAGACGATGACAAATTATTAGGTCAATTTAACAAACACATGAACGTGCCAAAAGAAAATAATGCAGTAAATGGTGGTTCTTATTACTCATTTGATTACAACGGTGCACACATGGTTGTAGCAAATACAAATGACAACAAAAAATCTAAAGATAATCCTGATGAAAAAGCAATCGGCAAAGAACAAATGGATTGGATTAAAAAAGATATTAAGCAAGCAAAACAAAACGGTGCAAAATGGATTATTTTAAACCTGCATAAACCGATGTATTCAAAATCTTATCATGCACTATCCGATGAAGATGTTAATAAAATTAGAAATGAACTGACAAAAGAGATTGATGAATTAGATGTGGATTTAGTGTTACAAGGTCACGATCATGTTTTATCACGAACTAAACCATTGGAGCATACTTCTACTAAAAATAGCTTTGTAAACGCAAAACCTGAAGATGCACCACAAGTTTTAGGAAAAGACCATGTAGAATATTATGATAATCCAAATGGTTCAGTCTATGTGTTGCCAAACACAGGTGGTACAAAAGCTTATGATGCTATTTATGATCGTTCATTAGAACACATCAAAAAAGTACGTCCTGAATTAGGAGATTTAACACAACAACAATTAGATCATTACAACAGCTTGTTCGCACTTGGCAATCAACCACATAAATCTAAAGCTTTTGATACTAGTCATGAAAATAATCGCGATTCATCCGAGCAAAACTTCTCAGTTTACGAAGTATCAGGAAACAAACTTAAAGTGAAAATTTATCAACTATACGGAGATATTAGCAAAGGAGAACAACGTGAAGTAAAATTAGTCGACGAATTTGGTATTTTGAAAAATAAGCAAAATAAATAGTTATGAATGAATTGGGAGTGGGACAGAAATCTTATTTTGATAAAAAGATTTCGTAGTCCCACCCCCTTATACATAAAGGAGTTTATTTATGAAAGCAATATTCAAATACATTTTTCTTACAATTAGCATCGTCGTTTTTACCGTCGGTTGTAGTAGCCAAAGCCAATCTCAACAACACGTTAAATCAGCACATACAACTCAAGCCCAAAAAACAGATATTAATTCATCAGATAAGAAAAAAATTAAAAAATCTATCATGAAATCATTAGATAAATATGCTCAAGAACAATCTTTAGCAATCTCTAATCGTTATTTGAGCTTCGGTGATTATGCTACTGGTGATGCATATACACTTACAGATGATGGTGAAATTCAAGTTAGTGATAAAGGCAAACCAGGCAAAAAAGCATTTGATATACACAATGTTGTTGGGGCTGTCTCATATCATTCAAGTAATGGCACAACTGGGTTTGATAAAGCAGCAGAAAATTTATCTAATATTGAAGGCTATCAAAATGTAGCAAATATGAATAAGCCTATTACAAAATATTTGTTTGCTGATAATGGTAAAGTTTATGCACACACATTTAATTCAGAAGATGACATTACTCTTTCAACAGGGTTCGCAGCAAAAGATCATAATGACAAAGATCCAAACTTAAAACCTAACTTCATTTTCAAAGAAGTAAAAAATGAGACCTTAACAGAAGGTTGGAAAAAAATTCTAAATAATAAATGATATTAAAAGGAATTTTTACACTTTATCACTCATATAAAAAGCTTATCTTTTGGTCGTAACCAATAAGATAAGCTTTTTACTGTTTTATTCAATTGTTTTTGTTTCTGATAGCTTCTTATACCAATATGCGCTTTTCTTTGGATATCTTTCTTGTGTATCAAAGTCTACGTAGAATAATCCATATCTTTTTTCATAACCGTTTGACCAAGAGAACACATCCATTAATGACCAGATAAAATACCCTTTAACATTTGCACCATCTGCTATAGCGTCTGATATTACTTCTAAATGTTTCTTAACATAATCAATACGAGCATCATCATAAACTGTATTATCTTCAAATTTATCTTTATACCCTAGACCATTTTCAGTAATATAAATTTTCTTATAGTTTGGGTAATCTGCTTTCACTCTCATAATTTGATCATAAAGTCCTTTAGGGTATATCATCCAATCCCAATCCGTGCGTGGTACATCTACATCAAACTCACGTTGCCCTATACCTTTAAGTTGATATTTAGATCCACCTTTATTGCCTTTCGAATTATGTGTAATTTCAGATTCACCGTCAAATGCTTTCATCCAATCACTCATATAATAATTGATGCCTAAGAAGTCATTTAAGTCTTTTGAATCATTTAATATTTTTAAATCTTCATCGCGAATATCAAGTTCTCCTCCATTGACTTCAAGAATGTGCTGAACACCTTGCATTGTTTTGTCTGAGTACTCGCCCAAGTATGTTGCATCTAAAATAAATTTATTATGGATAATATCTTCAAGTTCCGCTGCTCTCACATCTTCAGGGTTACTTGGATCATATGGATATTTAGTAGGAAGAGCATGAACAATACCAATTTCTCCTTTATACCCTTTTTCTTTAAATATTTTAATTGCTCTTGCGTGCGCTATCATCATATTGTGATGAGATTGAAATACTTTTTCGAAATCATATTTAATACCTGGAGGGAATTTACCTACTAAGTATTGACCATCTCCTATAGGTCCAATTTCATTAAATGTAGTCCAATAATTCACTTCTTCAAATTCATTAAAGCAAAAATCTGCATATTCAACGAAATAATCAATATTTTGACGGTTTAAAAAGTCTCCGTCAGAATGTAACGTTTCAGGTGTATCAAAGTGATGAAGCGTTACAAACGGTTCTACATTTCTTTTTTGACATTCTTTAAATAAATTATGATAATATTCAACACCTTTAGAATTCACTTCACCGTATCCATCTGGAAAAATTCTTGACCATGCTATCGAAATTCTAATTCCATTAACTCCAAATTTTTCACTAAGCTCTAAATCTACTGGATAACGATTATAAAAATCACTTGCTGGCTCTGCCGTATACCAATAATTCTCTTCTAAATAAGTGTCCCAAGCTACTCTTCCTTTTCCATCTGTTTGAGTTGCTCCTTCAGCTTGATATGCTGCAGTTGCGCCACCAAAAATAAAATCCTCAGGTAATTTTTTCATATATATATCTATTCCCTTCTAATTATTGAATTGATTTTTTACAAACTCTAATGCGCCTTTACCATCACGCGTTAATTTAATGTATTCTGCACCTTCTGTTTTTGCTAATTTAAGACCTAATCTATCAACGTCCTGTTTAATATCTTCGTAGTTTGAAGCTACTTGTGGTGCAAGAACGATTAAATCATAGTCTTTCATAATGTCCATATGAGCACCATAACTTCCAGCTGCTGCCGTAACGTGTGCTCCAAATTCTTTAGCTGCTTTGTTTAAAGCGTTAGCAAGTAATCCACTCGTACCGCCACCTGCGCATAATACTAATACGTTTTTGGCTTCATCGTTGCTTAAGTCATTATTACTTTGTTCTTCATCATATTCTTGAGTTTCATTATTATTAGAACTACTTATAATACTATCAGCTTTACTTGTATCAAAATTTTCCTTAACTTTATCTTGTAGATGCTCAGATTGATTGAGTCCAGAAATTTCTTCTTCAACAATTTGTCTATCGTACACTCTAAGGAATGGGTAATAAATAATAATATCTACTATCACTAAAGTAATCGCTAAAATAAAGGACCATACTCCCAATCCTGTTCCCATCACAATTCCGAGAGGCGCTGGCGTTGTCCATGGAAGGTTAACACTAAAACTATGCATACCAACTAAATCAACAAATATTTTAAAAATCCATACGTTTGCAATTGGCGCTAATATGAATGGTATGAAGAACACAGGGTTCAACACTAATGGCGCACCAAAGAGAATAGGCTCATTCACTCCAAAGAATGTAGGTACTACAGATGCTCTTCCAATCGCTTTATTACGCTTAGATTTAGCTAGCCACATAAACATGAATGGCACGACTAAAGTAGCACCTGTTCCACCCATAGTTGCAATAAACATTTGTGTTCCAGAAGTTATGATTTTGTCTGCATGAGCACCGGAACTTAATAATTGATAGTTCGTTTCAATATTAGCATAAGTTATAGCAGCTATTGCCGGTTCCACTATTGAAGGACCATGAATTCCAACGAACCAAAATAATGCAAAAGCTCCAAATATAATAGTAATACCGACATAGCCGTCTGCTGCCGTAAATAATGGTGCGAAGAACTTGATGATAGCGTGAGCAACATTTGATCCTAATGCTGCTCTACTTAGTAAATCAAAACCATATAACACTAAAATAACTAAAGCGAATGGGATAATATCTTTAAATACTTGTGAAATATTTGGTGGAACTTCTTCGGGCATTTTTATCGTGACGTTTTTCTTAACACAAATGTTATATATTATAACTGTAACGAATGCAGATAAAAATGCTGTTAATAAACCTTTAGTACCTAGAAATTCACTCGCAAATCCGCCCTCTTTTATCGAATCAGAAGCTAAAAATAAAAAGCCACAAATCGATGCTAACATAGTAGATATAAAGTTAATTTGCTTTGTATTTTCTAATCTTCGGTTATACGAATCGGTTAAAGATTTAGCAGTAGTACCCGCAACTAACAATGCTACAATACCCATCGTGTATTGATAAGGCTTCATAAGTGCCGCTTCAATACTCTTGCTCCATGTAAAACCAAATACGTTTGGTACATAAGCTATTAATAAGAAAATACTTGAAAATAAAATTACAGGCATTGCTGAAATAAAACCATCACGGATAGCTCTTAAATAAATATTTCGAGAAATTTTTTCAAAAAGTGGCTTAGCTTTTTCAATTTGTGCGATAAGTGCTTCCATAATTATCAGCTCCCTCTTTTATATAGTTCAACGATATGCTTCATCATGTCTTTCAGAAGCAGAGTAGTCATAAGGTGGTCTTGACCATGCATCATCGTTACACTATATGCAATGTCTTCGCCAGATGCTTCTTTAGCTAGCAAATCAGTTTGTGCATTATGAGCACTTACAATACATTGATTAGCTCCTTCTATTAATTGTTCTGCTTCATTGAAATCCCCTTGTTGTGCAGCGTTTAATGCTTCTAGTAATTTTGATCTAGCGTCTCCTGCATAAGCGACTATTTCAAAACCTAACATTGTTGTTTCTTCACGATTCATGGTTAACACTCCTTTAATTCGTTCTTATAATTTCTCCTTAACTGAAACAGCTGTTTGTTTAATCACATTATTCAATGCATTAATATTATTAAAGCCTTCTGTTTGCAACCATTTTCTAGCCGCTTCTTCCCCTTTTTCTATGTAAATAGGTACGACTCCTGCCCAAGTTGCTCGTCCACAAAGTACACCATTGAATTTAGCACCTGATGCTTGTGCAAATTTCAATGTTTCTTGGAATAATTTTGCAGATACACCTGCACTTAAGTAAATGTATGGAAGGTGTGTGGCATCCTCTTGCTCTCTGAAATATTGCATAGCTTCTTCTTTCGTATATACAATTTCACTTTCTCCAAATCCTTCAACGTAATTCATGTTTACAGGAACTTCTACTTTTAATACATCCACATTAAATCTCTCTTCTGAGAATACTTTCATAGTGCCATTAACCTTTCTAGGTTTAACTTTAGCGAATTCAACACTTCCGTTATCAGGAATATTATCGTCATAAGTTAATACTTCTAAGAAAAATGGAATATTTTCAGCTACACACTCAGAACCAATCCTTTCTATATATGCCTTTTTCTTAATATTGATACTTTCAGAATCATCAATGTCATAATATAGAAGGAATTTAACAGCATCTGCACCTTGCTCTTTAATCCTTTTAACTGACCAATCTTCTAAACAATCTGGCAATCGCCCTTTAGTGTTCACATCATAGCCTGTTTTTTCATAAGCTAATAATAATCCTGATTCACTATTACGTACTTTAGAAGCTGGTAAACCATATTCTGGATCTAGCAATATTGAAGAAGCATATTCTGTTAAAGCTTCAGAAACTAATGTCTTTAAATTTTCTATTTGCTCTAAAGTTGGTTCTGTATCTTGATACTTAGCCATCATACGTTTTAAAGCGCCTCGTTGATCGAACGCTAAAGCTGATATGATACCTTTCTCATCGCTTAAACGCCTTAATTGTTCAAATTTATAATCTATTTTATTCATTTGTTCACACCTCAATAATTTTGATTTTGTTATAAAGGTCATCGTAGTTCTTTAATTTGATATAACCCGTAACTGTTTCTTGTGCGTTTAACATACCTAGAGTATTTGCCTTTTTAAGTATTTCTTCATTCGTTGCTTTATTAATTAAAGCAGACGCAAAACCAGCTATCATTGAATCGCCTGAACCAACAGGATTCACAACTTGTATTTTAGGTATGTCCACTTTGTAATATTTATCTTTATGTTTAGCGAATACACCATTTGAACCTAAAGACACAACAACCCATTCGATATTTTTAAATATTGGATTCGATACTGCTTGTTTCAATGAATCAATACCTTCATTTATTTGTTCTCCAAGTAATTCATCGATTTCATCGATATTCGGTTTAATCAACAATGGTTTATATTGACCTCTCAATACTTCTGTAAGCGCTTTATTAGAACAGTCTAAAATTGCTGGAACAGAGTGTTTATCACAGGTCTTTATTAAACTTGAATAAAAATTTGGTTCCACGCCTTTAGGTAAACTTCCGGATATCACAGCAACGTCAGATTTACTCACGAGTTCTTCAAAATGTTCATTAAAGCTTTCTATTTCTTCAGTACTAATAGTAGGTCCACCTTCAAGTATTTCTGTTTGGTTTCCTTCGTGTAATATAGCGATACAATTTCTTGTATTGCCTTGAATTTCAAAAAAGTGATTTGCTATATTATGATCATTCAAAGATTGTTCAAGAAATTCTCCGAGTTTACCACCTTTTAAACCAGAAGCCACAACTTGTTCATTTAACTGGTTTAAAACTCTCGTTACATTTAAACCTTTTCCACCAGCGGTTTTATTCAATTTATTTGTTCTATTAACATGATTGATTGATAAATTATCCAATTGATATGATATGTCTACTGAAGGATTCATCGTAATCGTTAAAATCATAATAATATTCCTTTAATCATGATATTCACCTTTATCCCACTTCTCTAAAAATTCATCAAAGAAATGAGCGTCTGTTTGGCTTTCACTTTGACCTTCTAAATATTTAATTTTAGAAATAAGCTTTTTATTCTCTTCTGTAGGTTTATATTCAGCTTCAATAAAAGCTTCAATAATATCGCACATTAATAATTCACCAATGATTTTGCCTCCAAATCCAATCACGTTCGCATTTAATTCTTCTTTAGCATAAATAGCAGAAGTCATATCTCTTACTAGAGCAGAACGTACACCTGGAACTTTATTAACAGCATTATTTATACCAACGCCAGTCCCACATATACATACACCCAAATCTGCTTCTCCAGTTATTACTGCTTCTCCGACCTTTTTTCCGTAAATAGGATAATGTGTTCTCGCAAAATCATAAGTACCACAATCAATCACTTCATGACCAAGCGTTTTTAAAAATTGTGAAACTGCCATTTTTGTATCTGTAACAATATGATCACAACCAATTGCAATCTTCATCTATATTTCCTCCTCATTTAGCACATTTTATTTAACATATCGACACGAATTTGATGTCTTCCACCATCATATTTAGCGTTAATAAACTCTTGAACAATGTTAATTGCGAGTTGTTCTCCAACAATTTCTGAACCTATCGTAATCATTCTCGAATTATTATGTTCCCTTGTCATATATGCTGATCTTTCTTCGGAAACTTCAGCAGCAATCATGCCTTTAATTTTTGTTGCTACCATGAAACTGCCTGCTCCGTATGCATCTATTGCAATACCTAAATTTTCTTCATTTGTTTGAACTTCTTTAACAACAGCTAAGGTCGCATCTACGAAGTCAACATCATTACCTTCTGTAGCATCTACAACTTTATAATTGTTTTTCAATAAATATTGTTTGATACGTGATTTTAGATTTTTCCCATGCTCATCTGAACCAATTACGACATTCATTCAAATCTTCCTTTCTATTTGTTTATTTCTTGTTGCTTTAAACAATATAAACGCTTACAAAATGATTATGTTTAGATTATAAACGTAAATAAACATATAATCAACATTTATTGTTCGATTTTGTTTGAATAATATAAAAAAAAGACAAAATCTGTTTAGATTTTGTCTTTTATCGTTTAGTTCTTGTTTATATAATGACTTCTGTATAATCTGCTATTATTTTATTTTTGTCTTCGTCTTTACCATCAGTTATGACACCGTTTAATGATTTCAAATCACAAAATGAAACGAAATCTTCTTTTCCTATTTTTGATGAGTCAACGAGCAAATATTTCTCTATAGAATTTCTAAGCGCTAATTTTTGAGTGTATGCTTCTTCATGTGAAGATGTCATAACATCCATTCCTTTTACGCCATTAGCGCTGAAGAACATTTTACTAAATCTCATTGTTTCTAATGCACTATTCGTCATATCTCCTGCAAATGATTCTGTAATTTCTCTCATTTCTCCACCAATTAAATAGACTTTGAAATATTCATTTTTCTTTTTAAACAAAATATTAAATACAGGCAAACAGTTTGTTATAACTGATAAATTTTTATTATGAATTTCTTCCGCTAATAATTCTACAGTTGTACCTGGCCCTAAAAACACTGTGTTTCCTTCTTCAATAAGAGTAGCTGCTTTTTTAGCTATTTGTTTTTTCTCTTCAATATATTGTGTATGTTTCTCTTTATGTGACATTTCTTTATATTGAAAGGCTGAGTTACTTCTTGCCCCACCATGTATTTTGGTTAATATGCCTTGTTCATCTAATTCAGCTAAATCCCGTCTTATTGTCATATCAGAAACATTGAGTTCTTCAACTATTTCAGCAATTCTTATTGATCCTTTTCGATTAACTAAGTCAGTTATTTCATCTAATCTATCATATTTATTCAATTCTTATGACCCCCTTTATATTATTGTTCGTTTTACAATAAAGTTGTTTGAAAAAGAAACATTTACTTATTAATATATCAGACTTTGTTTGATTATGTTTAATTTTTATTAATATTTAACAACAATGAAGTTACTTTTATAAAACTAACTTCATTGTTGTTACTAATTTTCATTTTTCAATACTTATTCATACATTTTTACTTGAATTTATAAATTAAATGCCAACAAACTTCTAAAAGTGTTGCATTATTCAACACAAGTTTAAAATTATTGGTGTCTTCTTATTGTATAGAGTGTTAGTGTAATCTTATCAAACCGAAATGAAGTATGAAGTGGTGCGCTATTCATAATTATGGATAGTTTTTTTAATTTACCATTCAATTTGTACTGACATTTAAAAATATTTTAGGAGGAAATCGTTTTGGCGAAATTTTTATACAAGCTAGGAACATTTATAGCTCAGAAAAAATGGTTAGCGGTATTTGCTTGGATTATACTAATAGCAGTTATCGTATTACCTTTAACGTTAAATGCACCAAAGTTTGATGATGATATTCAAATGAATGGTTTAAAATCACTAGATACTAATGAAAAAATTAATAAAGAATTTCATCAGGATAGTGAAAAAGCATCAATGCGTATTGTCTTTCATTCCCAATCTGAAAATGGGATAAATGATAAAGACACTAAAAAAGATATTGAAAAAACGTTAGACGATATTAAACAAGATGATGACGACATCTTAAATGTCTCTAATCCTTATGAAAGTAAACAAATCAACGACGACAAAGATACTGCAATTGCAGATATTAATTACGTTGTATCGCAAACTTCATTAAAGGATTCTTCTAAAAATAATATCATGCACGAATTAAATAAATTAGAAGATGATCATAATCTACAAATTGAAACGACAGAAGGCACATCATCTGATGTAGATATCGGTGGTATGTCTGAAGTTATCGGTGTCATTGTAGCATTTGTTATTTTACTTATAACATTCGGTTCATTAATCGCTGCTGGTATGCCAATTATCAGTGCTGTAATCGGACTAGGTTCTAGTATTGGTTTAATAGGGCTACTGACTTACGTGTTCGATATACCTAATGTCACACTGACACTGGCAGTAATGATTGGTCTTGCCGTCGGTATTGACTATTCACTATTTATTCTATTTAGATATAAAGAAGTATCCAAAACTGAAAAAGATCCAATTAAAGCAATAGGTATGGCAGTTGGGACAGCTGGTAGTGCCGTTATCTTTGCTGGTATCACAGTAATTATTGCTGTTTGTGGTTTATCTCTAGTAGGTATCGAATTCCTAGCAGTAATGGGTTATGCATCAGCTATCAGTGTTCTATTCGCTGTATTAGCAGCATTAACATTATTACCAGCGTTTATCAGTATATTCCATAAACATATTAAAATTAAAAATAAGAAAAATACAGATAATAAAGGGTACGATACACCATGGTCTAACTTTGTAGTTGGCAAACCTGTTATCGCTGTTATTTTAAGTTTAGTTGTTTTAGGTTTAGCGATTATACCTGTCGCACAAATGCGCCTAGGTATGCCTGATGACGGTATGAAACCTGCAGATTCATCTGCATATAAAGCAAATGAATTAGTCTCTAAAGAGTTTGGAGAAGGTTATAACGGTCAAATTGTTATGTTAATCAATACAAAAGACAATGGTAGTGAAAATACAATTAAACGTAATCTAGATAATGTTCGAGACGACTTAGAAGATCTAGATAGCGTCGACAAAGTATCTTCACCACAGTTAACAAACAACAATAACTATGCATTGTTAGCAATAACACCTGAAGAAGGTCCTAATGCTGTTTCAACAAACGATTTAGTTTATGACTTAAGAGATTATGATGACCAAGCACAAGACAAATATGACTTTAATACTGAAATTTCTGGACAAAGTGTTATTAACATAGATATGTCTAAAAAATTAAATGATGCTATACCAGTATTCGCTGGCGTTATCGTAGCTCTAGCATTCGTTCTATTACTATTCGTATTCCGTTCAATCCTAGTACCATTAAAAGCTGTTCTAGGCTTTGTTCTATCATTAATGGCAACATTAGGATTCACAACATTCGTTATGCAAGAAGGTTTCTTAAGCGGATTATTCGGAATTGATGCTACAGGTCCAATCTTGGCATTCTTACCTGTCATTACAATAGGTCTCTTGTTCGGTTTAGCAATTGACTATGAATTATTCTTAATGTCACGTGTTCACGAAGAGTTCAGCAAAACAGGAGATAACGCACATTCTATTAAAGTTGGTATTAAACAAAGTGGTCCTGTAATTGTTGCAGCAGCACTTATTATGTTCAGTGTATTCATCGCATTCGTTTTCCAAGATGATGTAACCATCAAGTCCATGGGTATTTCTCTAGCATTTGGTGTGTTATTCGATGCATTCATCGTTCGTATGACGCTGATACCAGCACTTACAAAACTATTCGGTAACGCTTCATGGTATATGCCTAAATGGTTAGACCGCCTCTTACCTAGAATAGATGTTGAAGGTCACGCTTTACAAGAAGGTTCAGAAGAAGATACTCATAATAGTACTTATAACTTTGGCGTAGACCCAAATAATCAAAATATTGAACAAAGAACAACTAATTTATTCAAAGATTTATCAAATGATTCTTCAGATCAAATGATACTATTCAATGCATTAATGCTTTACGCAAAAGAATATAATCCTTCCGTTTATGACAAATATATTAATCAGGAAGATTTAAAAGACGATAATCAAGAAGACTTGAATGACGATAATAATGAGTAAAGGAGGTTCTCAGATTGTTTAAAAATAGTAAATTCAAAATAATTGGCCTCGTCACAACACTAATGATTGCAATGATATTAAGTGCTTGTGGAAGTGGAAGTTCAGAAGAAAATTCATCTACTGATCTAGGCGGAAAAGAAATCGAAATTCCGTATAAAGGGGATAATTCAGCAGCACGTTCACTTGTTATCGCTGAAGTATTGAAAGATGTAGGCTATGATGTCGTAACTACGCCGGTACCTGCTAGCGGACCATTGTATTCAGCAACATCAGAAAACTCTAACTCGTTTAACGCAGCTGGTATTTTTCCGTCAACAGACAAAAGTTATTTAAATAAATATGATAACTTAGAAGTTTACGATGATAAAAATATAATTGATGAAGCAAATGTTTCATTGGCAGTGCCTAAATATATGAAAGATGTAGACTCAATTGATGATTTAAAAAATGATAATGATTTAGGAAAATCAGTAGATTGGACAATCACGGGTACAGATAATAGAAACGGTGTTATGAAAGAAACAAATGAAGCATTAAAAGATAATGATTTCAGTGATTGGAAACTTGATAAATCTTCAGATGAAGAAATGTTAAAAACAATTCAAGAAAAATATAAAAAACAACAACCTATCATCTTCACTGGAACTCAACCCCACTGGATATTCGAAGAAATGGATTTCAAAATGTTAGACGATCCGGATAAAATATATGGCAGTGGTAAAGAACACGTAAACTTAGTATTCAATAAAAACTTCAAAAACAATCATCCAGCAGCTTATAAAATAGCGACACGTATTGCTAATGATTGGAATGAAGATGACGAAAAAGAGTTATCTAAAAAAATCTATGTGGATAACGAAGACCCACAAAAAGTAGCTGAAGATTACGTTAATAATCATGAAAGTAAAAAAGATAAATGGACTGAAGGCATAAAAGAAAATTAATGTTATAGGTCTAGGGAGTAGGATTGAAAAAATTTGATACAATCATTTTTTCAATCCAGTCACCTACTGCCAATTTAATGATAGAGCCCGAGACAATTGTTTATGTCTCGGGCTCTTCTTTTTGTATTTTATTTAATTTCTTATTTTATATAATGGATTTTATTTGTTATAAGTCGATGAATACATTAATATAAGCTTATGAATTCCGTAACCAAAAAGGAGAATTTTACAGTGTATTCGTCTGCGCAAAAAAGAACAGTCCAACACATTACTCAAATTTCTTTTGACTTATTGCATGAAACAGATTTTGATCAACTAACTGTTCAAAAGATCTGTAAAGAAGCAGAAGTTAATCGAAGTACATTTTATCGTTACTTTGAAGATAAATTCGATTTACTCTATCATATTACACAATACATAGCAGAACTTTTATATAACGAAGTAAAAGCTTCACGTTATGATTCGTTATTCGAAGCTACAATCCATTATGTATATAACAATAGAGAGCTACTTAATCACGTAATTAATACATCACATCACGTAGATGTTTTTAATGAATTAACCATAATAAGTAGTAGACTTTTACAAGAGTTTGCTCCGGTTAATGATGACCCGATATGTAAAAAAGTACGAAACTCAAGCCATCCAGATTTAGTAAGTGATTTCTATGGTAGTGGGATTATACATGTAATCAAACAATGGCATAACAATAAATATGATTATACTATTGAAGAACTATTAGAAATAGTAGAAGAAGGCCCAGACAGTATTTTTGAGTAGAAAACACTACCTCAAAAATACTGTTTTTTTAGGGCTTGAAATTTTATTAATGATTCTGAATGTTGCACGTGGCACTCGTCTTGCAACATCCTGACCTTATATGTTGCACGTGATGCTCGTCTTGCAATATTCAGTGCCTTTCTACCTCCAGATTTCCCAACGCTTATACTTAAAACTATATTACAATAAATTCACCTAAGTCTTCTTTCTTTTTTTATAACATTCTTATTTCTCTCAAAACCTTATTGACTTGAATGTCTATAAAAATATAAGATAGTTCATATACAATGCAGTTTGTAATTAATTTATTCATAATTAATTTATTCATAATTAATTATATTATTACAACTTTTTTGTAATTTTATAGGTTGTAGTGAATAAAAATCACTTACTATTCCGCTAAAATAATAATGGAGGATACATACAAATATCATGAAAACAAAATTAACAATAAAAGAGAATATTTTTATTGGATCCATGCTATTTGGTTTATTTTTTGGGGCAGGCAATTTAATCTTTCCGCTTCATTTAGGCCAATTAGCTGGTTCTAACGTATTTACCGCGAATTTAGGGTTCTTAATTACTGCAATTGGTTTACCTTTCTTAGGTATTGTTGCTATTGGAATATCTAAAACAAGCGGTATTTTTGAGATATCTTCCAGAGTCAGCGTGATCTATGCTTATATATTCACGATTGCTCTATATCTCGTAATCGGACCATTCTTTGCTTTACCAAGGTTAGCTACGACTTCTTTTGAAATTGCTTTTTCACCTTTTATTTCAAGTTCGTCTAGTACATTATACTTATCTATTTTTAGTATTTTATTCTTTGCAATAGCTTGGTTTTTCGCAAGAAAACCTTCCAAAATTTTAGATTATATTGGAAAGTTTTTAAACCCAATATTTTTAGTTTTACTAGGTATTGTTATTCTTTTAGCTTTTATAAATCCTATGGGTGGTATTTCAGAAGCTCCGATCGATCCTAAATATGACAAGAGTTCATTATTATCTGGTTTCATAGATGGTTATAATACACTAGATGCTTTAGCTTCACTAGCTTTCGGTGTAATTATAGTCTCAACAATTAAAAAATTAGGCATAACAAGTCCGAATGGTATTGCTAAAGAAACAATTAAATCTGGGACAATTAGCATTGTTTTAATGGGTGTTATTTATAGCTTATTAGCTTTTATGGGAACAATGAGTCTTGGCCACTTCAAAATCAGTGAAAATGGCGGTATTGCTTTAGCTCAAATTGCTCAATATTACCTAGGAAATTACGGCATTATCATTTTAGGTTTAATTATTATTGTCGCATGTTTAAAAACAGCTATCGGTCTTATCACTGCTTTTTCAGAAACATTCGTAGACCTATTTCCAAAACAAAATTACTTAGTATTAGCTACAGTAGTAAGTATTATGTCATGTGTGTTTGCAAACGTTGGATTAACTAAAATTATCACTTATTCAACACCTGTACTGATGTTCTTATATCCACTTGCAATCACTTTAATATTACTAACACTATTCAGTCCTTTATTTAATCATTCAAGAACGGTCTATCGTTTCACTACATATTTCACAATGATTGCTTCTTTTGTAGACGGAGTTCAAGCGAGCCCTGAAGTATTCTTAAACACAAAATTTGCTCAAGTTGTTATTTCATTCGGTGAAAAATGGTTACCATTTTTTGATATTGGAATGGGCTGGCTACTTCCGTCTATTTTAGGTTTTGTAATTGGCTTAATCGTATATAAACTAACTAAAAATCAAAATAAAGAAATTCCTGCTTAAAAATAATAAAACGCGCTTTCAATTTGAAAGCGCGTTTTATTATCTTTTTATAAGTGCTGTTAATTCTGCTTGGTATACTTTTATGTTTTTATCATTAAATGTTGATAAAAGAACAGTGAGTAACCCTTGTTCATCATTTAATACTTTCTTGTTAATGACTTCGGCTCGTACACTTAATACATCTGTTGGATATACTGGCTTAATAAATTTAACAGCTTCCATCTTAGTCCCGGCAATCACATCATCACCATACTTACCCTCTTCCACCCATAATTTGAATGATAAAGCGAGCGTATGAATACCTGATGCTATAATACCTTGAAACATACCTTGACTAGCTTTTTCATGATCTAAATGCATGTATTGCGGGTCAAACTCACTAGCAAATTTTTTAACATTTTCTTCAGTTAAAGAATATGGTTTTGTTTCAAATATATCACCAATGGAAAATTCATCTAGTTTCATGATTCATTTCCTTGTTGTTTATAGTTTCTAATATGGCCCTCGATACTATCTAAATATACTTTTGTATATGGATCTTGCGTTAATTCTTGCTCAAGGTCAAATTCTCCATTATCAAAACGATTAAAGAAATGTTCGTATTCTTCTACAGTCAGTTCTTTTCGAGATTTAAGCATATCTAAATGTCTTTCTTTATCTAACATTTTCTCATAGCCCGGTACAAGTGAACCGCTGAATATTTCCCCTACTGCTCCTGATCCGTAACTAAACAAACAGATTTTTTGGTCATCTTGGAATTCGTGATTTTCAAGTAAAGATATTAAACTTAAGTATAATGAACCTGTATAAATATTCCCTACATCACGGTTATAGTTAACAGAATCTTGATACGCATCCATCAATCTATTTTTTGTTGAATCTTCTACGTTTTCGCTTAAAATAGTCTTAAAGGCTTTTTGTCCCATTTTAGTAAATGGCACATGGAAACAGAATGATTCAAAATCATTTAAACCATATTTAGTTCTTTTAGTGTATTCATTCCAAAGTGTATTGAAAGAATCAATATATGCGTCTTTAGATAAAGCTCCATCAACTACTGGATATTTTTCAGATGTTGGACGCCAGAAATCATATACGTTTGTGGTATGTGCAACACTGTCGTCGTTTAACGTCAAAATTCTAGGGTTGTGGCTAATTAGCATTGCTACTGCACCAGCACCTTGTGTAGGTTCTCCACCAGAGTTTAAACCATAACGTGCAATGTCTGAAGCAATGACAAGAACTTTCTTGTCTGGACGATTAGATAAGAAATCTTTAGCTAATTGAATAGCTGCTGTAGCTGAATAACATGCTTCTTTCATTTCTATACAACGTGCAAATGGTTGTATATTAAGCATGCTGTGTATTTCTATAGATGCTGCTTTAGAATGATCAACACCAGATTCTGTAGCAACGACTACCATTTCGATATCTTTTTTGTCTTCTTCAGTTAATATATTTTGAGCTGCGTTGACACCCATAGAGATGATATCTTGGCTCACGGGATTTACAGCCATTTTTGTTTGGCCAATTCCAATCGTAAATTTTTCTGGTTCTATTTGACGTGCTTTTGCTAAATCAGTCATACTGACATAGAAGTTTGGGATATAAAAATCTAATTTATCAATACCTATTATCATAATAAATTCCTTTCGAGGTTTATTTTATAATAAAATCATATCAAATGAGGGTATTTAATTACAAATATTAATTAATAAATTTATAAAAGGAGATACAATTCATGAAAAAAGTTGTTATCGTAAGTGCTCAAAGAACACCTGTAGGAAAATTTAGAGGGAAATTAAGCCGTTATTCAGCGGTGGAACTTGGCACTTTTGCCTTAAAATCTGCTATAGATAAAATTCAAATAGATCCAGCTCAAATACAAAATATTATTTTCGGGAATGTTATTCAATCTGGCAGTGGTCAAAATCCTGCTCGACAAATCGGTATTAATTCAGGTGTCCCATACAAGACGCCAGCAATGACAGTAAATGAAGTATGTGGATCTGGCCTAAAATCTATTATTTTAGGTAAACAACTCATACAGTTAGGAGAAGCTGAGGTTGTAGCTGTTGGTGGTATCGAAAGCATGACAAATGCTCCAGAACTTATTTTAAAAAAGGACACTGCTCCTGTAAAAAGTTTTATGCATGATGGTTTAACAGATGTATTTAATCAAATACCAATGGGTTTAACTGCTGAACGTATTGCTGAAAAGTATGAAGTAAGTCGTGTAGACCAAGATGAATTTGCGTTAAATTCTCATTTGAAAGCTCATGAAGCAATTCAAGCAGGTAAATTTGATAAGGAAATTGTTCCACTCGAAGATATAAACGGCGAAATGATGAATGCTGACGAATTAGTTAGACCTGAAAGTAACATGGAAGATTTAGGTTCTTTAAAAACAATCTTTAAAGAAGACGGTACGATTACAGCTGGAAATGCATCAGCATTAAGCGATGGCGCATCTGCTTTAATCCTCATGGATGAAGACTATGCTAAAGAACACAATTATACAATTTTAGCTACGTTAGGAGAACATTCAGAAATAGGTTGTGACCCTTTATATATGGGATACGCTCCTTTTTATGCAGTTGAAGCATTGCTCAATAAAGTTAACAAAACTATCGAAGATATAGATTTAGTAGAAATGACTGAGGCTTTCTCAGCTCAAAGTATACCAGTTAAGAAAAATTTAAATATTCCAGATGAGAATTTCAACATATATGGTGGCGCAATTGCTTTAGGACATCCGTTAGGCTCCACAGGGTCAAGATTGGTTACAACTTTATCTTATGCACTACATCAAGAGAATAAACAAACTGGTATCGCGACAGCTTGTATCGGTGGTGGCTTAGGTATTGCTTTAATGATAGAAAGAGGAGCAGATCAATAATGGAAAAATTAACAAAAGACTTTAGACATTTATCTCGATTAGAGAAAATTGAACAACTCAAAAAACATGGTTGGCTAAATGAAGAATCTGAACAAATCCTACACAATCATTCTGTAATAGATAAAGAACTATTAGATAATTTAATTGAAAATGTTATTGGACAAGGTACTCTGCCAATAGGTATATTGCCAGAAATAATAGTAAACGATAAAGCATATGTTGTTCCTATGATGGTCGAAGAACCTTCAGTCGTAGCAGCTGCAAGTTATGGTTCAAAACTATTTAACAATACGGGCGGTCTAAAAATCATTAAGACTGGAACAACTAAATTAGGACAAATTGTATTTGATCAAGTAAACAATACAACAGAATTAAGCAAAAAAATATATGCATTAGAAGAACAAATCCATAAAGTAGCTGACAAAGTGTATCCGTCCATCAAGAAAAGAGGCGGAGGATATCAAAAAATAGAAATAGATGAATTCCCTAAAGAACACATGCTTTCCTTAAAAGTCCATGTGGATACATGTGATGCAATGGGCGCTAATATTATCAATACTATACTTGAAGGTATTGCGAGCTATTTAGAAACAGAACTCGATAACAATGAAATATTGATGAGCATCCTTTCCAATTACAACACAACATCTGTTGTACGTATCGAGGGTAAAATAAACATCAAAGATTTAGAGAAAAATGGTATGAGTGGAGAAGAAGTTGCATATCGTATGGAAAGAGCATCTGTATTAGCTCACATAGATCCATATAGAGCTGTCACACACAACAAAGGAGTTATGAATGGTATTAGCTCAGTCGTGTTAGTTACAGGCAATGATACAAGAAGCGTAGAAGCAAGCGCACATGCATATGCTAGTAAAGATGGACAATATCGAGGATTAACAACATGGAAATTTGATAAAGAAAACAAACAACTTATCGGCAGTATTGAACTACCACTAGCAATCGGAACAATAGGTGGTGGTATCGGTCTGTTACCAGCATCAAAAGTTGCATTAGACATACTAAACGTACAAACATCACAAGAACTAGGACACGTAATGGCAGCAGTTGGGTTAGCACAGAACTTCTCAGCATGTAGAGCGCTCGTTTCAGAGGGCATACAACAAGGACATATGAACCTACACTATAAATCACTCGCGATTAAAATAGGTGCCAAAGGAGACGAAATACACGCTGTAACAACAGCCTTAAAACAATCATCTAACCCAAATCTGACTACAGCTGAAGAAATATTAAAAGAAATTAGAAGTAAATAGTAAGAAAAAGAGCTAGGGATATAAATCCTTAGCTCTTTTTTGGATGTGATGATCAAAAAAGTAAGAGTTGTTACTGTTGTTGGATTAAATATTATGTGAATACACGTAGAGGATCTCTTGTTGGATTTTCTATCTCATTAATCCAAGTACATGCCCTCTTATTGGATTTTCTAACTCATTAATCCAAGTAGACACTCTCTTTTTTTGAGGTATAGAGCGCAAGAAAGTTGCAAGAGAAGGTCCACGTGCAACATATTTTACGTAAATATTGTATCAAACTTCTTCAAATTTGATCTTATGTTATAATACGTTAATATTTACTGAATATTCAAATTTACAAAATTATAAATATAGTTTAATGGTTATATATATGACATAGAAGAGAGGCGTAGATTTTGCGTAAAATTTATTTTTTAAGTGGTTTAGGTAGTCATCGATTATATCTAAAAGATTTACAAAAGTATTTCTCAAGTATTCATTTAATTCAAATTGACCTACCTGGTCACGGTTTAAACTATGATTTAAACGTTCAATCTCTTGAAGATCTTGAAAAATGGTTTTTATCAAATATAAATGAAGAAAAAGTAACTGTCGTAGGACATTCGTTAGGAGCTGATTTATTAGTACATCTGTCTAAGTCCATTAAGAAAATTAAAAACATCATATTACTTGATGGTGGTATATTCTCATTGAATCAGTTGAGTTATGACTTTGATAAGGAAATAACAGATGTAATAACCCATTTAAAGAATCAAACATTCGACAATATAGAGTCTCTGCTAAAAGAAGAAAAAAAAGGCTACAGACAATGGACTAAAAATCTTGAAGAAGCCTCAATTGCAAGAATGTATTGCAACTGCAGTACGAAAAAGTACGAAATGGCTTTAAATCAAGACAGTATTAAAAATTTATTATCATTAAGACGAAATATAAAAATTCCAGATTTCTCAAATATTGAAGCAAACATTCTTATTTTACTACCTAGTATTCAAGACAAATTTATAGAACAAATAAAAATACAAAACATACCAAAAACAATTGAAACACATACTATTCCAGACAGTGGTCATGATATTTACCTTGATAATCCTGAAGCTGTTAATATAAAAATTAATGAGTGGCTTAAAGATAAAAGTTGATAAGTTTTAAATAAGCGAATATTATATATAAATTAAACACGGATAAGCATGCATAGATTTTTCTAGGTGTGATTTCATAGCTTTTTTAATAATATCTTTAGTTGTTAGCGCTTTGAGTATTTCATTATGTTCTTCAATTACTTCCAACATTCTACCCTGACTTTTCAATCCTTGTGTTCCTATCAAATGTCTTAAATATGTCTTATCACTAAAAAATAATCAGCACCAAATACCCCTCTTACTAGTGACAACACTAAGAGGGGTTTGGTGATACCTATGGAAGTTGTATTATAAAAACATTATACTAAATCTCCTATAAAATGTAAATATTTCATCGAATTTCTTCAATATGTGGTTCTAATAAATACCATAATTTATTACTTAATTCATCTATAGAACATGGTCTAGATTTTTCTATCCACCAAACAATTACGCCTACAATCGCCGATGCTAGGAATTGTATTGTTATTTCATTATTTTCTTGTTTAATATTCGACTTAAATTTATCTGTTAGTGTCTGTTTCAGTACGTTTAAATCTGATTTTTGTACCAATTTCTTAAGTATTTCGTATTGTTTATCTATAACTTTAAATATTTCACGGATGCTTTCCTGTGCATCATCTCTCTCGGACATGAAATTAGCACATTTTTCAATTCCCTCTGCCATTATAAAATCTATTGCGTGGTCAAGGATGTCATATTTATCGATAAAATTTAAATAAATAGTACCTCTATTAATATTAGATTCTTCTGCTATATCTTTCATAGATATTTTAGCAATATCCTTTTCTTGCATTAATTTTATAAAACTTTCAATAATAAGTTGTTGTGATTTTTCTTTCCTCTTATCCATAATAACTCCTTTTTTCTCAACAATTTTTAATATGTGTGCATTAAACATCATTATCTACTTTTTGTTTATTGAGTTTACTCTTTTACAATGATAACTTCAAGTTAATGAACAAATGTTTATTAACTGAGAGGAGAACAAGAATGAATATACTCATATATGGTGCTGGTGTTCAAGGACAATTTTTGGCACATGCACTAAACAAACGTGACAATAATATTACTATACTTGCAAGAGGTAAGACTTACGAAAGCCTACAAGAAAGAGGTGTCAGATTAAAGCACTTTCTACAAAAGAAAAATTCAATCGACCATTTTAACTATATAAGTGAATTATCTGAGACTGACCAATATGACATTATATTTGTGACAATGAAATACTCGGACTTCTATTCCGTTGTACCTGTATTAGCAAAAAACATTACCCAAAACATTATTTTTGTCGGGAATAACACTAATCCACAGAAACTTCGTAAAACAGTTCTTGAACAATCAAATACAGACAAAAATATTTCTTTTGGCTTTTTAATGACTGGCGGTAATAGAGATAAAACAAAAACAACTGTTCTTAGATTTAATGCCGGAGAGTTAAAAGTAAGTCATCTTGAAGGACAAATACCATTTCACAATATACTTGATGAGATATTTAAAGACTTATCTATAAAATTAACTTACGAAGCAAACTTTGAGGATTGGCTTATGTCACATGCAGCAATGATTATACCTCTGAATACTGGTATAATGTTGAAAAATCAATATAAAGGAAGACAAAAGCAACTTATTAAGAAAATCATAAATTCATACAACGAAATACACTTATTATTAGAACACAGTAACTATAAAATCATCCCAAGAGCACAAGCTACACTATTTAAGAAATTTAAATTTATCGCATACCCTTTACTGAAAATAATTTTAAACATTAAAATTATGAATCAAGTCCAAGGTTCAATGAGTGAAGTAGATTCACTATATGAAGATGTTAAATTACTAAATATGCAAAGTGTAATAACAACTAGACAATTAGATCGGATAGTTAAAGAAGTAAATATACTAACTTAACATTCTCGTTCATAGACATAATTTAAATAAACAAGTGAATTAAATATAAAAATTGTTGAGCGGTAATTTTTTATAATAAATTATATAAAATTGATGAATTTACCACTAAATAAAAATACTTTTGCATATGCAAAAGTATTTTTATTTTTTCGAATTTTTATTTTGGTTATATTTTATAGAAATAGCAGAATTTATCAAACTAAAATGGCATTAATTATTCAAAAGGACACAATATGTCTTTTTGAAATGTTAATTTATTTTTATTAGTTAATTAAATAAATTTTAAATTAAATTTCTTATAACTAAAATTATATGAAAGGAAGAACTAATAATGTCATTATTTGATAATACGTGGAATAATATCGAAGAATTTTGGAATAAGACAAATATTAATAATATATCTGAGCAGTATATTAACTTAAAAAATGAAAATATTAATAACCTAAATAACAAATTTTCTTGGATTCATGATGAAGATAAACCTTTTATCAATACCGATAATTGCAAAGCGGCTGATTGGGGCATACCTAATCAAGTGTTAGGTAATCTTGAAAATGCAAAAATCATCATTGGACTATTTAACCCTAAGAGTCATATGTCGAATAGCCAAGCTAATAAATGTTTATCTGTAAATGAATATATCAAGAATGAGTTAGCTGAAAGTCAAAATGATTATAATTTAGAAGCTCACGAATTCTTTATAAATATTGAAGATTATAAAAACCACATCTTTTCTAAAGATAATGTTATATCTCAAGAACTTAAAAGTTTATATAAACTACATAACGAATCAGTGCCTATTCTAGATCAAAAGCAAACAGAAATAAAAAAAGTAGCTTATTATTATAGTTTATATTTTAGTAAATCTTTTAATAAGCCTTTTAGAGAAGTAAATACTTATTATAAAAATATGTTCGATAAAATAAATAAATTAAAAAGTTATTCAAGCTCTAACTATGACATTGAAAATGAATTTTATTTTCATTTAAGCACTATGAGAATATGTAGTGTAGAACTTGTACCATACCGGAGTAAAAATAAAAATGACTTGAAAGTAAAAACTGATAAATTACCAAGTAGTATATTTATTGCGAAACAGATAATTAATTGTATTTTAAATGAAAAAGACATTAAGAATAAACCAAAAGTAATTCTTCGTTCTATTAAAGATTGGGTAAATGTTATGCAAAAAATATGCGAAAAGCTCGACATCAACTTTAATAAGGAGATTGCTCCATATTTGTATTCATTTAAGTCTCAAAATGCTGCTTTATCTCAAAATAATATATTACCTTATACCACTAAAAATCAAAATGTTTCAGAAGTTATTAACCTTATTTATCAAGAAATTTCATTAACTAATTTTTATCAGGTAATATCTCAACGCTTAGAAAATATAAATTAAGTGATTATTTTTAATATCATTTTTGTTACAATTTATTATTTATGATATCTTTTTATTAAAAAGACACATTTTGTCCATTTTAATTTTTATATTATATATTAGGAGTTGTTTACGTTGGATAAAGCGACACGTGTACTAACACTACTTACTCGTTTATTAAATGATGATGTAGTAAATACTTTTGAGTTTAGTAGAATTGCTGGGGTATCAAGCAAATCGATTCAAAGAGATATCAATGATTTAAATAATTTCTTTTATGAAAGTGATTATTGGAATAATAAACATACAAAAGTTGTATATAGTCGTAACTTAGATGGTTATCAACTTTCTAATGGCTCTTATTCGAAAAATAGTTTAGCTTTATTAAGTTTATTAATTACAATTAAAAGTTTAACACCTATTCTACATAATAATGTATACAATTTATTCTTGGATGAAATTTCTAAAAATCGTTTAGAAGATAAATTTGTGTTAAAAAGCGTATTAAATCATTTTAATATACGTCCCGATATTTTACCTGGTGAACACCTTATGACTTTGCAAAAAAGTATCGCCAAAAAATTAATGGTACGTATTACTTTAGATAAAAAAATTGTAATAAAGCCTTTATCACTAATATATATGCATTATGACTATTGGTTTACATATGAATATCAAAATAATATTTATACTATTAAAGTTCGAGATATTCTTGATATCCGATTATTAGAATCAAAATTTGACGAAGCCAAGAATAATAAACCTTTCAAATTTGAAATAGACAAATCTATTTGGAAACAATTTGAACAACAATATTCTATTCAAAAAATTTTAAAAAATGAAGGCAATAAAATTATTACTGAGGTATCATGCACTGATTTAGATGCCTATTATATCGCTTACCAACTTGCACCTTTAGCACGTATGTTAGCACCAAAGTCTTATATCAATAGCTTTATTGATCGTTTAGAAACAATAAAAGGTCTATATAGTTAAAGGAGATGAAAATGTTGAATAAGGAACAAACATTGCATGATTTAGGATTTTTAATTAATGCACATCAAAAAGTTATAGCTGAACAAGATACTATACGTGCTTGTAGAAATACAATAGCCAATGAAAAAGAAGCAATCAATTATAAACATCGTCGCAAGCAAATGATCATATTAAATTGGGTATGTCTTCCACTATTATTTTTTACTTTTATAGGTTGGAAATTTTTCGTCATTCTTTTAATTTATATTATTTTATTTAAAAAATTTAAATTAAAACCTTTTGCCACAAAAAAATACAAAAATGAAATGAATGAACTAGAAAATACTGTTGTAATACCTAGTTTAAATCAAATCAAAAATTCTGAACAACTTATCCCAAGGATTAATAATCTTATTTTACAATCTTCTGAATATCAGCGTATTCCAAATTCATACTCTCACTTAAATGCACTTGTAAATTTATTTATATATTTAAGAGATGGTAGAGCTGATAACTTAAAAGAAGCAATTAATTTATATGAAACTGAACAACATAGAGCACGTATGGAACAGAATCAGCAAGTTATGATTAGTAATACAGAACAAGCTGCAATTGATGCATATGCCGCTAGACAAAACTCTGAAATAGCAGCTGCTCAAAGTGCTGATGCTGTGAATAATAGTAGAAAGGCCAGTGCATATGCGAGTGACAATAATGATTTATTAAATAATAGAAAACAACCAGAATATAGGAGGTATTAATAATGAACAAGTTATTCATTCTTTGTTTATCAAGCTTATTTTTATTAACTGCATGTGGTAGTAAAGTTGATGGTACTTATTCAAATAACGATATGAGCATTACTGCAGACAGTGATTCAGGTAATGCTTCATTACACCTTAATGCAATGGAATCTGAAGGGTTTTTAGGTATAGGTGAAAGTGATGGAACAATTGATGGTAACATTAATCCTGATGAAAAAGTTATGACCTTTAGCTTAGAAGGAGAACAGATGAAATTAAATTATAAAGTTAAAGGTGATAAATTAGTCATAGAAAATCCAACACAATACGGTAATGAAGACGACACGTTAGAATTAACAAAAGAGGAATAAAACTCAACATTGAATAAATAAGATACAAGAGTAACATGCGCAAACATGTTACCCTGACAAGCACGTTCGAAAGACGGTGCCTTTGTGTGATTTTGTAATAACCATCCGCCAAAGTTGGATGGTTATTTTTTTGTTTCATTTTGATAATTGCGAACACTAGACTAATCAGTGTTAGTATGAATATACTAATATTCATTAGTCTTTTGTCTCAATAAATATTAAGGGTGTATATCAATGCTTACTGATCTAATAATTGCAATCGTGTTAATTACTGTTTCAATAATTCTTTCTATATACATATCAATAACAAAGAACCTCAATATAATCTCAGGTATTGAACCAGAGAAAATCCCTGCAAATAAAATTAATACTGTTATCAAAATTTTTAATACTTGTTTGTTAATTTCTACTATTTTAATAGCTATTAGTTTTTTATTTATTGAAAACAATATAGTGTTAGGAATAATATTTTTGTTTACTGGTGTGGTTGTCTTATATTTGTTTTATATTTACTACATGAAAATCATAAAGAATTAATTTTTTTATTTCTAATGATTACGAATACAATGTTAAGTATACTTATTAATATTCCAGCTAATATAACAAAGTTAGATCCTAATGACGCTATAAAAATACCACCTAAGAAAGTCCCTACTGTAGTTCCTAAGTTTACAGATGATAGAAAGATCCCATTTGATAAGTCAGGTGCATCTGGAGCCGACGATGTAATGACATATTGTGTAACGTTAGCAGATATTCCTGCTAATGTTCCCCATATTATTGAAATAACAATCATTAAAGCAAAGTATTTTCCTAAACTAAACATAAGTATATAAGTTACGATTAGCCCAATTGGCAAGAAAAATATAGCTTTTTTGGGGATACTCGTTAATAGACGACCCGCTATAATGTTACCTACTATATTAGATGCTCCATACAGAAACAGCACTGCAGTTACTGAACTACTTGATGCTTGTGTAACAATATTTAAATAATCCGTTAAATAACTGTATACACCAAATACTGCCGCATTAAATAGAAATGATACTGTAATTGAAATCCATGTTAAAGGGCGTTTCAATACACTTAGTTGACCACCGTAACTTGTTGAAGTTTTCGCTGACATTTTTGGAACAAAGAGCAAAGTCATAATAAGTACGATTATATTAACTACTGCAAAGAATAATAAAGCTACTTGTAAATTAAATTGTGTAGCTAAGAAATTCACAATTGGAACACCTACAACCATCCCCGCTGATACTCCTATAAATACACGTGCCACCGCTTTAGGTGCATCTTTTTTATCTACTGAATCAGCAGCGACTGAAAAAGCTAATGATATATATACTGGATGAAATATAGCCGGAATTATTCGAGCAATCAATAATACTGTAAAGCTTGATGTAAATAATGTTACAAAGTTACTAATAATAAAAATGACAAGTACAAACATCATAACTTTCTTTCTGTTTATTTTTGATAATAACAAAGGCATAACTGGACCTGATATTGCTATACCTATAGCAAAGCTAGAAACAAGCCATCCTGCAGTTGATACACTTACATCAAACGCATCTGCAATAATAGGTATGAGTCCAATAAAACCCATCTCTGTGTTCAAAATACCGAATACACCTATAGTGAGTATAAGAATAACCAATTTATTATGTTTCAATACATCACCACTCCTGAATTTCTTGATATATAAAGTGTAGTGTGTAAAATGAGTTATAACAAATACTTTTAAATCATCATTAGAAATGCCTAAAAGGTATAATGAGGTGTATAAATGGAATTAAGAATACTAAAATACTTTGTCACCATAGCTAAAGAAGAGAACATTACAAGAGCCGCGAATTCATTACATGTTACTCAACCTACCTTATCTCGACAAATTAAAAATTTAGAAGAAGAACTAGGTGTATCTTTATTTAAGAGAAGCAATCACAATATACATTTAACAGAAGAAGGACAACTTTTTAAAAAGAGGGCCGAAGAATTACTAGCTATGTCACAAAAAATGCAAGATGAATTTAAAGTGATAGATAAACAAGTAGAAGGCGATATTTATTTAGGATGTGGCGAGACGAAAGGTATGCAATTTATTGCTCAAATCTTTAAAAATATACAAACTACCTACCCGAATATCAATTTACACATATACAGTGGTAATGCTGATGATATTGCAAATAGATTAGATAAAGGTTTATTAGATTTCGGTATCCTTATACAACCTGCTAATTTAGCAAAATATAAAGCATTAACATTACCTTCATACGATAAATGGGGAGCAGTCGCTAAAAGAAATAGTCAATTAGCAAAAAACAAAACCGTAACTAAAGATGATTTAATAGACTTACCATTATTATGTTCTAGACAAGCAATCGATCCAACTATCATTAATAATGAATTTACAGGATGGTTTGGAGATATGTTCGACCAATTAAATATTGTATCTACTTTTAACTTAGCTTATAACGCTGGACTGATGGTTAAAGAAAACGTAGGATATGCATTAACTTTAGACAGCATCATCAATACATCAGAAGAAAGTGACTTATGCTTCATACCATTCGAACCAGAACTTATAGCAAAACATAACATCGTATGGAGAAAAGACCATAGTTTCTCAAAAGCCGCACAAGTATTTCTTGATAAGGCAAAAGAGCTTGAAACGACTTTTTAAAGTTATTTCAAGCTCTTTTTATCTATACTTTATTTTGTGATTTTTACTTTCCCTACTGAATTGTCTTTACTTTTTGCTGCTACTTCAAATTTTAAACCATGGTTTGGCACTAAGACGCCTGCGTCTTCTTGCCCTTTATTTGAATAGTCTTGGCTATCATCGAATAATGGATTTTTCTTCGTTTTATTATCGTGTAATTCGTATCCTTCTTCATTTTTTAATTTTAATTTTGGTTGGTGATCTAAGCTAAATGCTGCATCTCTAATTTGGAATTGCGTTGCTGCCGGGTCATCTTTGAGACCTTTTTTCTTCCAGTTTAATGTGTTTTGATCTGCATCCACTATACTTATAAATCCTTGTCCTGGATGGTCTTTTACATTATTATCAGAAAAGCTTTTATCTACGTACCAAACTGTTAATCCGGCATTATAAGCCATCGTTCCGCCACCGCGTTTAATGTTCTTTAATCCTTTGTCTGGTCCAGTATAGTTTCTCCATTGTAATAAGTAATAATTTTCATCGTAGCGATTTCCATCACTTTGGGTAAATCCTTGTAGTTCAAAATCAGATTCACTTTCTGCATCATCATTTAATATTTCTTTTCCATCTTTTGATGTTACTTTAATTTGGTCGATAAACCAGCCTGGATATGTTTCATATTTATCTGTAACGTATGAGAAGCGTAGTTTAATCTTTTTACCATCGTATTTCGATAAATCGAATTTAGCATCTTTATACTCGTTAGATTTACCGTCTATACCGTTACCTTGGTTTTGTCCGCTTCCTTCTGGATCATCATTGTTTGTTATATTGCCTTTAATATTCTCCCAATTTTCACCGTTGTCTGTTGATACTTGTACGTAACCATAATCAAATCCTTGTTCAATATCGTACCAAGTTTTGAAGTTTAACTCGCTTGTCTTAGCTGAAGTTAAGTCTAAATCAGTTTCCATCGAATATTGTGTATCATCTTTCGCGCCACTCCAATATGCTTGCTTACCTTGTACAGGTTTTTGGAGCAGAGTTGATTTGTCAGGAAGATTAACTTTTATAGCATCGTTATTCGTACCTTTCGTTGCTGCTTCATCTATTAACTCTGATGTTTCACCTTTAAATTCACTTGCGTTAATTTCACTTCCCGTTTGCCAATTACCACCGTGTTGTTCTTGCAACATTTCTTTCATATATGGATCAAACCCAGTAGGCTCTGTTCCTGGTATTGCACCAGCCCAACTGCCTGAAGACATAATTGACCAGAATGATACCGGCTCACCTTTACCTGTATATTCTGTGTCATATTCGTCTGGTAATCCTAAGTCATGTCCGTATTCATGGGAAAATACGCCGGCTGCCCCATCTTCTGGTTGTATCGTATAATCAATAGCTGCTAATTTACCATCAAATTGGTCTAATCCTGAATTAGTTCCTGGTATTGTATAAGGCTCACCTTTTTCATCAAAATCAAGCGACCACCTATGTGACCAAATTGCATCTGTTCCAAGTTTACCACCACCTGATTCTTCACCTGGACCAGAGTGCACAATCATAATATGATCGACAATTCCATCTTTTTCATCATACACTCCATCGCCATCTATATCATCACGATCCCATTGGTCATAATCACTTAAATCGATACTAGGGTCTTTTGCTGCTTGTTCCAACGCTTCTTGCACTAATTCTTTCGGTTTACTATCGCTACCACCTTCGTCTGGTGCGTTACCCCCATAATAACTAGCTGGGTGTTTGGCTTTATACCAACCGTGTACTTGACCATCTATATCATAGCTGCCACCTGATTGATTTTGATAATATTGCTTCATGCTCATCAAGTTTTTACCATTTGGGCCTTTATATCCTTTCTCTCCAAACACCATATCTTGAAAATGAGAAACAGGGTATTCGTCATAATACATATCTGTTTCATCTTTTGTAATAGAGCTATTTGGATAATCTGGAAATTCCATTGCTATAACTAATACTTTATCTTTACGAACTTTACCAGTATATTTTTCTTCTTGAACTTTATCTACTCGTTTACCATTATTCTTTTTCTTATACATTTCTTTTTCATTTTTGTTCAATTGACCTAAACGTTTACCATTATTACCTTTTTTATAGCGCTTATCAAAAAGTCCTTTATTAGGTATGTATTTTTGATGATATTGTTCTCCTTTACCATCCATATATCGTTTTAATCTTTCTTCTTTTTCTTCAGGCGTATTCGTAGATTCAATAACACCTTCTTGTTCTAAAGTTTCAAGTAAACGATCTTCATTTGGTGCGACTTGGTTAGCAGAAGCGCCTTGTGATAAAAAAGGAAGTGCTATTATTGTACTTAAAGAAACACATGTTAATTTTTTAAACCATGAATTCACTAAAAATCCCCCTTATTTGTGTAATATAAACATATTATATACAATAATCCATAAAATAGTAATGAAAAATTCAAATAATTCAAATAATTATTTTTAGTATATAAAAATAATACACCTCCATATTAGTTCGTTATTATACGAAAAATATGGAGGTGCTTTTATAGATTAAAATTTGATTTTTATTCCACTATAAATTGATGTGCTTTTAAATCTCTAACAGCATTATCTAGAATCTTTTCAGTATGCGCTGAAATCGTATGCAAATGTACATTGTCCGTTAAATGAGCTAACATTTGTCCTTCAAATTTATTCATTGCATGTATAAACTTATCTAAATCGTCTTGTGTTTCTATCATTAAGTTTGCTTTTATATTCCCATACACAGGATGATCAATTGCCACATCATCAATCATAGCCCCGTTATCTATAATTAATTGTAGTTCTTCTTCCATTCCTTCATTGTTATGTTGGCATACAATAACACGTTTATACGCTTTACCTTGAGGCGTATTATTAATCACATATCCTCTGCTTGTAGAATTAATAATATGTTCTTGAGATTTGAGAATAGAGATATCTTTCACAATAATTTGTCGTGAAACACCAAATTGTTGGCTCAACTGTTTACCACTAATTGGCTCATTTGTTGATTCGAGTAACTGCAGAATTGCTTTCCTGCGATTAAAGGGATTATTCATGTCGCTAGTCTCCTCTTAAGATTGTTTTTAAATGTACAAAGCAATTATCTATATCTGCTTTTGTCGTATATTTACTAATTGAAAAACGAATATATTGGTCATACGTCTTTTCTGCTATTGTATCTATTTTAACTTGTAAACCGTCACTTAACAATGCTCCGTGACCACAAGCTGTACCTGTCGATATACATATATTTCTATTAGATAAGTATTGCATAATATATTGCCCTTCAAACTTTGGAGAAAGTAAAGCTAAAATATGAGGTGCTTCCTCATTGTATACTATGGGTGTAAACCTTAATTCGACAGCTTGATTCAATAAATATTGTTTCATTTTCTTCATGTGATTAATATCATCATCAATCGATAATGCTTTGGTCATGGCTACAATACTTGGTGAATCTATCGTGCCATTTTGTGTATTCATCTCATGAAAGTAATAATCATTTAATGGTTTTACATATTCGTGGTTTATTAACAAGCTACCCGAGCCCTTAGTTCCGTGAAATTTATGACTAGAAAAAGCATATGAAGTAAACAATTGAACGTTTATATCTTCTAATTTATGAACAGCTTGAACGCCATCAACATGTATAGGAATATGATTTTCCATTGCAATGTTACTCAAATCATTTATCGGCAAAATATACCCAGTCTCTGAATTCACATGTTGTGTAATAATAAGAACAACTTCATCCGTTACCAGTTTTGTTGTTTTCTCCACATCAATTTCTCCGTTACCGTCTAAAGGCAAGTCTAAAATTTCGAATTTCGACTTATACAGTTCTAATGCAGCATGTATAGAAGGATGCTCGTATGGTGATACAAGTATTGTTCCTCTTTCTTGATATTCTAAATAACTACGTATTGCAACTTCATTTGCATGAGAACCGCTTCTTGTAAAAATAACTTCCTTATCAGTTTCAAAATATTTTTTAATATATTGTTTACATGATTCCAATAATTGATTTGTATGTTGTCCACCTATATGTAAACTCTCTCCATTATAAAACGCTTCTCTTTGAACATCTTGATATACACTTAATACTTCATTATCAGGTATCGTAGTTGATGCATTATCTAAATAAATCATTTCAAAACTCCCCTTGTTATTTATCTTTACATGTGTCAATATAATGTATATAAAATATAACATATATGTAAAGTAAGGTGTAAACTTGAGAAAAGTTATAGTGATCGGTTCAGGAATTGCTGCATTATCAGCCATTAAAGCCTTAGGTCCAAATGTCCAAATTCATTGTATTACAAAAGATAAACTTAATATGCATAATAGCAATTTAGCTCAAGGCGGTATTTGTTTTTCAAAATATGAAAATGATTATGGGAACACACATATACAAGATACATATACTGCTGGAAATGAATTAGGTGATTTAAGCATCATCCAATCAATGATTCAACAAAGCCATAACATTATCCAAGAGATGATAGATGATGGCTTAAATTTTGATAAAAAATCCGAACAAACTTCTTTAGATTTTGCTATGGAAGGTGCCCATTCAAAAGCACGTATTCTACACATAGGAGGCGATCAAACAGGTTCTTATATTACTAAATATCTCATTCAACATTTACCGTCAGAAAATTTAACTATTTACGAAGAAACTGAAGTGATTGACTTATTAAGAGACGTTTCACATGAAATATCCGGTGTCGTTGCGCTTGATAAGCATGACAACAAATTAGAAATCATCGCTCATGACGTGATTTTAGCTACTGGTGGTTACAGTAACTTGTTTCCTATCAATTCTAGCGCGTCTCAAACAATAAACTCAGGTCATATAGTGGCATATCATAGCAACATCCATCTAAGACATATGGAAATGATACAATTTCACCCGACTTTACTAGGCACTAACAACGAAACATATGGCTTAGTTTCAGAAGCAGTAAGAGGGCACGGCGGTATATTAGTCAATGAAATTGGTCACGAGTTTATGAACGACTTACATCCGCTTAGTAGTTTAGCACCACGAGATGTGACGAGTAGAGCTATTTTCCAGCAACAAAAAGAAGGTCACCAATGTTATATCAACATAAAACATATTGAGCACTTCCCTACTAGATTTCCGACGATATATAAAAATGTAGTTAAACATTTTCCGGATGCATATCATAATCAATTGATACCTGTTTCTCCAGGTGCACACTATACAATGGGTGGCGTTAAAGCGCATTTAGACGGTACAACTGAAGAACCACACTTCTATGCTATTGGTGAAGCCAGCAATACAAATTTTCATGGTGCTAATCGATTAGCTAGCAATTCACTTTTAGAAGGTCTTGTTATGGGAAACCTTTGTGGAAGAAAAATAAAAAACTCTTCAACCAGAGAAATACAAAACATTCAACTATGTAGGTTACAAATACCTCTCATTACAGCACAAGATTTTCATGCGTTACGAAATCAAAGTTTTGAAGTATTAGGTATAGAACGTAATGGCCAAAATATACAACGTTACTTAAAAGATATTCAACTTTGTCTTAGAAATTCAATGGTTACAGATGAATGGAATAAAGAAAATTGGCAAAGGTATGTAGAAATAAAAACTTTAGAAATGGTAAGTTTATCAGCTTTAAATAGAAATGAATCTAGAGGTGTTCATTTTAGAACGGATTACCCGCATAGCCAACCTCAATTACAAACTATTGATATAGAAATCACAATGGAGGATAAATTTCATGCTAAACAAGTTGTATGTCCAAGAAAAGCTCAAACAATTTTACCTTGAGGATAATCATTATGGTGATTTATCTTCAAGTGTTTTTGATTTAAATCAAAAAGGTGAATTAACCCTTATCAGTAAAGCTCAAGGTATTTTTTGTGGAGAAACTATTATTCAAGAAAGCTTTAAACTAATTGAAAGCAATGTTCATATGAATATATTAGTTAAAGACGGTGAAATTGTAGAAAAAGGACAAAAAATCGCAATTATAAAAGGTTCTATCACAACTTTACTTACGATGGAACGCATCACTTTAAACTTAATACAACGCATGTCAGGTATTGCCACATCAACTCATCACATCGTACAAAAAGTTCAAGATACAAACGTTAAAATAGTTGATACAAGAAAGACAACACCGGGTCTCGGTATGTTTGAAAAACATGCTGTTCACGTGGGCGGTGGATACAATCATCGTCGAACTTTAAATGATGGATTGATGTTAAAAGATAATCATATTAGTTTTAGCGAATCTATACAAGACCTCGTGTCAAAAGCAAAGCAACTAGTCGGTCCAATGGATAAAATAGAAATCGAAATAGAAGATATAGATTCATTACAAGAAGCAATTAAAGCAGAGGTAGATATCATTATGTTTGATAATTGCAAACCGGAATGGATAGCACAGCATATTCAAGATGTACCTAGTCATATTAAGACGGAAGCTTCTGGAAACATCAATATTGATAATGTTCTAGAATATGCTCAAACAGGTGTTCATTATATTTCGATAGGTTCTTTATTTTACAATCAACAAGCATTAGACATTTCAGCAAAGGTGGTTATTTAATTGTTTAATCCTACAATAGAAAAAGCACAATCTATACCAGATCAATATTTAAATATGACAACCGAACAACTAGAAGAGAAAATACGAACAATCAAAGCTAAATTAGGTGACCAATTATTTATGCCAACACACCATTACCAAAAAGATGAAGTCGCGCAGTTTGCAGATATAATGGGAGACTCTCTAGAACTAGCAAGAATATGTAAAGAAAATACAACAGCTAAATATTTTGTATTTAACGGTGTACATTTTATGGCTGAGACTGCAGACATACTAACGCACGATAATCAAAATATATATTTACCAGATTTATCTGCAGGTTGTTCAATGGCAGATATGGCAAATATCGACCAGGCATTATATGGCCATGAAGTATTAACACAGCGTTTAGGTGATAACATTTTACCTCTTACTTACGTTAACTCTACAGCAGCTATTAAAAAATTTGTAGGAGAAAATGGTGGTTCTTGTGTGACAAGTGGCAATGCTGATAGCGTTATAGAGTGGGCATTGGACCAAGGTAAGCGTATTTTATTTTTACCTGATCAACATTTAGGTCGCAATACAGCATATAAACTAGGAATAAAACTTGATGAAATGGCAGTTTGGGACCCTATTCAAAAGGTATTAGATTATGATGGCAATGAAGATAATATTAGAATTATATTGTGGAAAGGTCATTGTTCCGTTCACGAAAAATTTTATCCAATACACATTGAACAAGCACGTAAAAAAGATCCAGATGTAAATGTCATCGTACACCCTGAATGTCAATTCGACATTGTTCAAATGGCAGACTACGCGGGGTCTACTAAATATATTATCGACAAGATTAAAAACGCTCCAAAAGGCTCTAATTGGGTAATAGGAACTGAAATGAATCTCGTTAACCGTTTAAAAACAACATATACTGATATCACCATAAACTCACTTAACCCACTTATGTGTTCATGCTTAACGATGAATAGAATCGACTTACCACATCTAGCATGGTGCCTAGACAAAATACAACAAGGTCATCTTGAAAACATCATTAAAGTTGATGAAGAAACGGCATATTATGCAAAGCAGTCATTAGAACGTATGCTAAGTATCGTTTAAGATTTAACTCATATATACAGGGTATAGTTACAGTGAGGTGATAGAAATGGATAAAACTGAAATCCAAGATAAAATTGAAAACATTTTAAATCAATCACGAGTAGGTGTATTATCTACAGCTCATAATAACGTACCAAACAGTCGTTACATGATGTTTTATAACGACGATTTGACACTATATACAAAAACAAGCAAAGAAACGACAAAAGTTGAAGAATTCAGAGATAATCCGAAAGCACATGTATTACTAGGATATAATGAAACAACGAACCATAGCTTTTTAGAAATAGATGCTGACGCAGAAATTATAGAAGATCAAGAAACAATAAATTGGTTATGGCAAAACCAAGATAAAACATTCTTTGACTCTAAAAAAGATCCAGATTTATGCGTTATAAAGATTAAACCTAAAACTATAAAACTTATGAATGATGACGATATAGAGACACCACAGGTTATCACTCTATAATAAAGCTTTTATATTAAATAAAACCTGAAAAATCTTTTAAGAATTTTCAGGTTTTTTATTACTAATCACTTCAAGTAACTACGTGTCACAATAATGTTTAACAAGTATAGAAATAATATATGACCCACTATCCAAATAACATGTTCATTTAAGCTATATTGAAATATATCCCTTTCTGACATTTTTATAAGAATTGGATATAAAACAGTAAATATAATAAAGAGAGTTGTTAAAAAAATAATTTTCAATTTATTGAAATTAACGTAAATAACAATAGTGATAATTACTATTATGAAAGTAGTTAAAAAATGATAACTCAATTCTTCTATTAAAGTTATATTTTGATAATTTCTTACAAAATCTACGTTTAATAACAAGTCAGCAATATGGTAATTTGTTATTAAATCAATAATTACGAATAAAAAATACGTAATACATGTAAGTATTAAACTGATAAATAATGGCATTATAATTAAACGTGCTTTACCCATTCATACATCTCCGATACACAAAACAAAATTTTAAATCATTAGACATTGAGCCTCTTACTACCCTGCTTATTATATTGATTTATTCTTTTCGGCCTCACACTGTTATACCATTTTAAACACATTAAAAATATAATAAAGAGTTCTATTACATCTCCGCCATAGTACATGACCATTGCGCCTTTTTCTGCTTGACTCGTCTCTACCCCTGA
The DNA here is from genome assembly GCF_022386955.1 of Mammaliicoccus sp. A-M4. Classification (NCBI taxonomy): domain Bacteria; kingdom Bacillati; phylum Bacillota; class Bacilli; order Caryophanales; family Staphylococcaceae; genus Mammaliicoccus; species Mammaliicoccus sp. A-M4. The sequence continues at coordinate 20,745 of NZ_JAJNHH010000002.1, read as the reverse complement.
AGGAGGATAAGGATAAAATGACTTAGATAATATTTGGTGCAAAGTGACTGAAATCATCATAACAATAGCCCTGTAACGAAATGAATAAGGATTTCGTACTGGATCTATATATAGCATGATAGACGTAAATAAGTATCCTGCTAGAAAAATATGAATATGAACTAAATAATAAATTAAAGCAGAATGATGCATGTACATGAATAAATCAGTCCTATACAATAACCATAAACCGCCAGTATTTAAGACAAGTGCTGTTACTGGATGCATTATAAATTTGACGTAACCAGTATTCATAAACGAAGTTAATTTTCTCGCGCTTTTTGTAGGTAATGATTTTAATAACAACGTTATCGGAGCTGCAAGCACCATTAAAAGGGGTGCTAACATTCCTAATAGTATATGCCCATACATGTGGTTAACAAAATGATGATGCATTAAACTCGCCATTGGTTCAATCATTACAATTGAACCACTACCAACACCAATTACCCATAAACATTTTCTATAAAATGGCCAACTTCGTTCTTTCAATGCCATTCCAATATACGAACCAATTAAGGATAACGCTATGATAACAATAGGCAAAGAATTAAGAATTATCATGCTTTATCATCTCTCTTTTTCGAGACATCAAATAACCAACGATAATCATTAAAGATCCTGTAACAATCCAAACTATATCATAAGTAATGACATTATCTACGTAGCGAATTTGGTGCATTCTCAAAATTTTATGATTAATAATGCCGTCATATACCTGGAATGTGCCCATTCCCATTAATACTCGACCAATCCAAAATATCCAATTCGTGCTGAATTTCCGTCTCGCATCTGCCAATAAAAACAAACCAAAAATAATAAAAAATCCACACATTGCGTTTAACACACCATCAGAAAATAAGCCTACTTCTCTCGTCATTTGATCATAAAAATGATGCCACTTTAAAAACTGATGAAAAACCATTTCGTCTATAAAACCCGCTAAACCAAAGCCAAACATAAGTCCGGACCACCTATGTTTTTTATCGTAAAGTTGGCGTTCATTATGCATCAAAATAACCCCTCGAAAATAACTCTTATTCTAACAAATACCCTCATATGTTTAGCGTAATCTCTCTCTATTTTAAGAATACTCATCTAAACCATTCGATTGCTGTACAGGAAACTGTACAATAAAGTGAATGATATATAAATCGGTAAGGTAGTTAATTTTTTATACATAGTTATTCGGATAATATTATTTATACTCATAACTTTTATCATTTAACATTTACACTCAAAGGGTATATATTTACTATAAACAGCTTCTGATTCAACATATTTGTATCTTCATTAAAGTGTGCAAACATATTTTTAGGAGGGGACGGGTATGACAAATGAAACAATCACAATACATACGAAACAAGATATCGTCGATTATGTAAATGAGCGAAAAACAACAAAACGTACGTCACTACTACTTATTATAGTATTAGGGACTATTTTTTTAGACGCTTACGATTTAACGATTTTAGGTACAGCTACTGATCAGCTTACAGAAGAATTTAATTTATCCGCAACATATTTATCTTTTGTTATGACTGCTATGCCTTTTGGTGCTTTAATTGGTGCAGCTATTGGTGGTTTTTATGCTGATAAATTGGGCCGCAAGCTTATTCTATCCATTTCATTAATCTCCTTAATTATAGGCGCTCTCGGTGCAGCGTTATCGCCTACCCCATTCATATTACTCTGTTTCAGATTATTGATGGGATTTGCAATCGGTATGGACAGCCCTGTTGCTTTCACATTCATTGCAGAAATCAGTAATAAAAAGGATAAAGGTCGTAACGTCAATTATTGGCAAGTTGTCTGGTATATTGCAGTGGTATCATCTGCACTGATTGTGATTCTGCTATATGAATTAGGTACTGGCACTTGGTTATGGCGTTATTCAGTAGGTCTTGGTGCTGTATTTGCAACGATTATACTTGTTTTGAGACTCTTTTATTTAAGTGAAAGCCCTACTTGGTCGATGAAAAACAAAACACTTACTCAAGCTACAAGAGAACTTGAAAAGAACTACAATATTAAAGTGAAACTTGAACCGAATAAAGGTGAAGATGAATCTTACCGTAAAACAGAAGTAAAACATCCTTTAAGAACATTATTCAACAAACGTTATCGTAAAAGAACAATATTAGCGACTTCAATAGCTACATTGCAAGGGATGCAGTATTATGCAATTGGATTATATATTCCTTTAATTGCTATATACATTATTGGTGACAATAAAATTGAATCATTATCAGGTACAGCTTTGATTAACGTTGCTGGTATCATTGGTGGTTTAGTAGGTGCATTACTTACAACTAAATACGGCGCACACAAACTAACGATGATTGGTTTTAGTATTGTAGGTTGTTCAATGTTAGTCATCGGATTCTTTTACGGACACACATATACATGGTTAATTGCACTCATGGTAGCATTCTTCCTATTCGGTCATGCAGGTGGTCCAGGCACACAAGGTAAAGCAATTGGAGCCTTATCTTATCCGACTATTTTAAGAGGTAAAGGTACCGGATTTGTTGAATCAGTTAGTCGATTCGGCAGTATGTTTGGGACATTTATATTCCCAATTATTTTAGCTAACTTCGGGCTAAATAATACAATGCTATTTTTAGCCGCTGTGCCTATACTTGGTTTAATTATTACTACCGTTATTAAATGGGAGCCAGTTGGTAAAGATGTAGAACATGAAGACCAATATATTGAAAAAGTATAACAACAAAACGGAGCGGGACAGAAATCTCATTTTAATAAATAGATTTCGTAGTCCCGCCCCGGCAAGGATGACTAGGGTTGGAAAAAGCTTGATATAAGCACATTTTCAACCCAGTCAGCTACTGCCATTATAATAAAAGAGGCTGAGACATGTATTTATGTCCCAGCCTCTTTACTACTTCGTAACTGTATTTTCATACGGTACATTTCCGTATTCTTCAGTTTGTTTATTCTCGTTAGGCTTATCTTTTTCCCATATACTTTCTAGTTCTTCTAAAGTTTTACCTTTAGTTTCAGGTATGAATTTCCAAACAAATATTCCTGACAATATACTCATTGTTGCATAAAAACCATAAGTCATTGTACCGCTGATATCCATCATAAATGGATAAGTTGATGTGATTGTAAAGTTCGCTAACCACTGAACTGCTACTGCTATAGCCATCGCACTACTTCTAATACGGTTCGGGAATATTTCTGATAATAATACCCAAATAATTGGACCCCAACTCATCATAAATGAAGCAGTATAGATGACCATAAATAGTAATGTGATTACACCGAATATTCCATTTGCTGTTAATATACTCATGCCTATCATACCGATAGCCATTCCTGTTGATCCAATGATAAGTAACGGTTTACGTCCAAATTTATCAACATAAATTATAGCAATTAATGTGAATACCACATTTACTAATCCCATAACGACAGTTTGAATCATTGAAGCATCACTACCTGCACCAAGGGTTTCGAAAATTCTCGGTGCATAATAAAGTGCTACGTTTATTCCAATAAATTGTTGGAATATAGATAGCAATATTCCGATGATAATGACTGTTTTACCAAAACTAAATAATGGTGCTTTTGTATCATTTTTCTTACTTTTTGTAGATAATATATCTTTCAATACTTTTTTAGCATGCTCATTTGATGAATAAATTTTATTCAGAACAGTTAATGCGTCTTTATCTTTATTAGCTAATATTAAATACCTAGGTGTTTCTGGTACTAAGAATAGCAATACAAAGAATACGACAGCTGGTATTGCTTCAGTCATAAACATATAACGCCAACCTATTACATCAACCCAATTTTGTGATTGACCAAATGTAATACCATAGTTTACAAAGTATACGACTAACATACCAAATATAATTGCGAACTGGTTCCAAGATACGAGTCGTCCTCTAATTGATGAAGGAGAAATTTCACTAATATACATTGGAGAAATAGCAGAAGCTAAGCCTACTCCTATCCCACCTATAACACGGTATATATTAAACATGACTAACAACCCTAAACTTGATTGTCCTGCATCAAAGAATAGAAATTCTGGATATCCTGATAAAATTGCTGATACTATAAATAAGATTGCAGCAACTTGTAAAGATTTTTTACGACCTAAACTTCTTGAAATATTTGAAGACAATAATCCACCTATAATACACCCGATTAAAGCACTTGATACTGTTATTCCGTGGATAAAACTACCATATCCTGATGTAATATACTTTTGTAATGATTGTTCTGCCCCAGAAATTACTGCTGTATCATAACCAAATAATAGCCCACCAAGCGTTGCGATTAGTGCAATTTTAAAGATAAATCTCTTATTATCATAACTACTCATTACCCCATCTCCCTAATTCGTTATTTAAATTGAGCTAAGTGTTTCGTTAGTGGCTGAGTTGCAGTATAAATTTGTTTATATATATTAAATAATTTTTGATATGATTCATTATTTTTTGAATCTGGCGTGACTTTTTCATGATAGTTAATCCATGATTGGCTAATATCTTGAAATGTATCAAACCAGTTTTCGCCCATTGCAGCTAACATTGCAGCACCATATGCTGGCCCTTGTTCTTCTGTCCTAGTCATAATAGGCGCATTAAAGATATCCGCTTGTATTTGTAACCATTCTTCATTTTTTGCGCCTCCACCAATAGAAACAATTTCTTTTATATCGACATCTTGATTTTTCATAATCTCGATACTTTCATTAATAGAGTAAGTAACACCTTCAAGTACTGAACGTTTAATATCCTTTTGCGATGTATTAGCATCTAGCCCAATAAAGCTACCCCTGACAGATGCATCGTTATACGGTGTACGTTCACCTAATAGATATGGTGTATACAAGAGTCCATTTGCCCCTATTTTAGATTGTGAAATATCTTGTAAGAATGTACTAAAGTCTTCATCTGGGTTAAGCAATTGCTTCAGCCATTCTAAACTATAGCCAGCTGAAAGTGTGACACCCATAATATACTTTTGATTTGGCACACAATGACTAAAGTAATGCATGTTACCGTCATTTTCGTAATGTTCACTGTTCTCAATAGAAAGTGCAACGCCCGATGTACCAATGCTTACAAGTTGTTTTGTTTCATCTGTTATACCAGAACCAAGTGCACCACAGGCATTATCTGCGCCACCTTGATAAATATTTATTTCCCAGTCAATATTTAATTGATTCTTAATATCTTCTTTTAACACACCACTTTTTTGATGAGAAGGAATCACTTCTGGGCAAATGTTCGAATCAATATCTAATTGATTTAATAATGTTTCAGACCATTTTTCAGTTTTGATATTATACATAATCGTTCCAGCAGCATCTGATGGTTCTGTGAAAATATTACCCGTCAATTTATAGACAACATAATCTTTCGGCAACATAAATTTATGAATCTTTTTATAATTATTAGGTTCAGTATTTTTTAGCCAAATTAATTTCGGAAGTGTGAAACCTTCAAGTACAGTATTTTGTGTTTGTTTAAGTAAGAATTCCATACCTAAAGTTTCTTTAATTTCTTCCACTTCTTGTGAAGTACGTGTATCATTCCATAAAATAGCTGGCCTTATACTATCACCAGATTCGTCAACAACGACTAATCCATGCATCTGTCCTGAAAAGCTAATACCTGTGATTGATTGTTTATCAAATTTCTTTAATAAGTGCGTTAAACTATTCACTGTTGCTTCGTACCAAACATCTGGATCCATTTCACTGTAACCAGACTTTGGATGCGTCGTTTTATAACTGATGCTATGAGAGTCGACGACCTCACCATCTTTATTAACAACTATGGACTTTAATCCACTTGTACCAATATCAACGCCAATTACATAAGTCATAATTATCATTCTCCATTATTGATATTTAAAATATATTGATTGATTTGTGATTTTATTACTTCTAAGTGATCTGACTCATTTTCAATTTTTTCTATTTTATGTGCATATTTTTCTAATTCTTTAAATGAAGTTGTTCCTTCTACAATTTCCTTACCGATACCTTCACTAAATGATTTATATTTTTTATTAATGATATTTTCGAAGAAGTTATCTTCAATCATTTTATGAGCGACTCTTAATCCAAGTGCAAATGTATCCATACCTGCAATGTGCGTTAATAGTAAGTCTTCTTGTTTAAATGATGTTCTTCTTGGCTTAGCATCGAAGTTTAGACCACCTGGGCTTAAACCATCATTTTTAAGTATTTCGTACATCGCTAATGTCGTCTCATACACGTCTGTAGGGAATTCATCAGTATCCCAACCTAGTTGAGGATGACCTTGATTGGCATCTACTGATCCTAACATTTGATTATCGCGTGCATATCTTAGTTCATGTTGGAATGAATGACCTGCTAAAGTAGCGTGGTTTGCTTCAATATTAAATTTAAATACATCATCTAAGCCATACTTCTGTAAGAAAGCATGAGCTGTTGCAACGTCTGTATCATATTGATGAGTAGTCGGTTCTTTAGGTTTAGGTTCAATTAAGAATTGTCCATCAAATCCTATTTCTTCAGCATAACTTTTAGCCATCTTGAAGAAGTTTGCTAAATTATCTAGTTCTAACTTCATATCGGTATTTAATAAACTTTCATAACCTTCACGACCACCCCAGAATACAAAGTTTTCTGCGCCTAACTTTTTAGCAATTTCTAAAGATTTTTTCACTTTCGCTGCAGCGTATGCATATACTTCAGCGTTAGAAGATGTAGCTGCTCCGTGTACAAAACGTTCATGTGTGAAATTATTAGTAGTATTCCATAATAATTTCTTGCCCGTCTCGTCCATTTTTTCTTTAATAAGATCGACTATTACGTCTAAGTTTTCATTTGATTCTTTTAAATTAGAACCTTCAGGAGCAATATCAATATCGTGGAAACAGAAATATTCAAGATTTAATTTTTCCATGAATTCAAAAATAGCATCCACTCTTGCTTTAGCTTTGTCCATCTCATTTAAGTTATCCCATTCACGTTCAGCCGTGCCTACACCAAATGGGTCTGAAAGATCTGCAGTAAATGTATGCCAATAAGCGACACTAAACCTTAAATGTTCAGCCATCGTTTTATCGCCTATTTTTTCTTTCGGATTATAATATTTAAAACTATAAATGTTTTGTGATTTTGAACCTTCGTATTTTACTTTATCTATGTCGAAATATGTCATTGTAATCCTCCTAATGATAGTTGGTTAGTTTATTAAACAAACTAACTTTTAAAATAATATATCATATACTATCATTTATGTAAACGCTTTCTACATTAAAAAAAGAACTTGTTAGAAATCTTATAAAAGATTTCTAACAAGTTCTTTTTAAATCTGAATATCTAATTGAATGTCTTCAATTTGTAGCACTTTTTGAATGATTGCTAAAGTTCCGCCTAACAAAGTAGCATACTTCACATTAGAATTTAGCTTGATTTGAATTTCATTTCGAGAATACTGTTTAAACTGTTCTTTAATTTCTTCTAAAATTTCTGGCATTTCATTGATTAACGGACAGTTAACATAAAAAGCATTTGGATTAAATTGCGTGTTTAAGTTATGTATTAATATAGCAATCTTATTAATAAATTGCTCCATCTCTTGCACAACTACAGAGTTTCGCTCTTTATAATATTGAATTAGTTTACTAAGTGTTAACGTCTCACCTAATTGATGGCTTAAATTTTGTAGTAAAGCTTCTTGAGAAAAAATATCTTCAATCTTATGATAAGTTTCCACATTATTGCTTACTTTTGATACAAGTGTTTTTCCAATCTCACCCGCTTCACCATTGGCACCGCGATACAATTTATTATTAATAATTAAGCCCGCACCAATACCTTTATGAATGCTAAGCGCTATAAGGTTATTAATCGATAAACTATGCTTAAAATTACGTTCATACAATGCAGAAAGATTTGCCTCATTTTCGATCATCACAGGAACTTGAGCAAATTCTTTTAGCATTTCTGTTATAGAAACCCCGTCCGTCTTGTGGAATGGTAAATAAATGACATTTTGATCATTATCAACGACACCATGTATAGATACAGACATACCTAATAAACCATGAATAGTGTCATGTTTTTCACGAACATCAACGTGCTCTTTCAAAATATCTAATATACTACTTACATTATCATTCGGTAATTTATAAGATTCGTGTTGAATCACATTACCATCAAAGTAGTTATACATCACTTCAACAGAACTATACGTCAAATCTAACGAAATAAAGTAGCCATACAGATGATTAACCTTAAGTAAGATCGGTTTCCTTCCGCCACTTTTCGTACTGTCACCTTCACCAACTTCGCGCACTAAAGATTTACTCTTCAATTTATTTAAAATACTAGAAATGGTCGCTTTATTAATTCCTAGATTCTTTGATATTTCTGTGCGTGAAATATTTTGATGATTAAAAATTTCTTTTAGCACTAATTTTTCATTACTATTTATATTTAAAAATAAGTTATTTTCCATAATTTAAGACCCCATATGCACTTTGAATGTTCTATTTTAAATATCCATTTTATTATATTTATTATTTTAACACATATTAAAATAGCCAAAAGTTTTATCCTTATTTAATATATACCCTCTATTATTCATATTTGTTCAATTTCTTGTATGATATCATTGATATTATATACATCAATCTAAAATCACTTTTTATATAACTGAAAAGGAGCATATAAATTTATGAATATTTTAATTTTAGGAGCAACTGGTCGTATTGGTCATGAGATTTTAAATCATGCGATTAATGACGATCACCATATAAATGTATTAGTTCGTAATAAAGAAAAATTAAAAACTAAATATAACCAACTCAATATAATAGAAGGCAATGTGTTAAACAAAGATGATATTGCCCAGGCAATAAAAGGTGTAGATGTTGTATTCAGTGCATTAGGTACTGATGGTACAACTACATTAACAGAAGCTATGCCTCTTATTATTGAAGCAATGGAACAAGAAGGCGTTAAGCGTATCATTACTATAGGTACAGCTGGCATATTACAAAGTAGAACTGACATCGATCTTCTACGTTATGAATCAAACGAATCCAAAAGAAAAACGACTCGTGCAGCGAAAGAACATCATAAAGTATATGAACTACTCGACCAATCAACCCTTGAATGGACAATTGTTTGTCCTACGTATTTACCTGATGGAGAAAGAACTGGCAAATATCGAACAGAGAAAAATTATTTACCTGAAGATAGCGTTAAAATCTCCGTACCAGATACTGCAGAATTCGCTTATCAACAGTTGAATAACGATGAATATGTTAAATCGCGAGTCGGTATTGCGTATTAAATAGAAAAGCCCGGGACATAAATAATTGTCCTGGGCTTTATTTTTGAGAATAGCTGAAAAGTTTTTTGAAATAAAAAATAAGTGATTTGTTGTTCATTATTTTCAGCTCCAATTTTTATCAACATTTCTTTTTTATAAAGTTCTTGGAAGGCTTGTTATCACTATTTATTGTAAACCATGATTGTAGTTATTGAACAATAAAATCAACAAAAAATCATTTTACTATATACCTATAGGGGGTATATGTTATACTTTGATTATCAACTAGTTGTTCTTTTAAATTTTATAAATTAGGAGGTTCATTATCATGAATAAAGATAACAAGCATGATCATGAGCATCATAGTCATCAAGGACATGAAAATCATGAAGACCATGATAATCATAGTGACCACGCTCACCATCATGGTAATTTTAAAAGTAAATTCTTTATTTCATTAATTTTCGCAATACCCATCATCATTTTATCACCAATGATGGGCGTAAAATTACCGTTCCAAGTTTCATTTACAGGTTCAGATTGGATCGTATTAATTCTAGCTACAATTTTATTCTTTTATGGCGGAAAGCCATTTATTACAGGTGCTAAATCTGAGATTTTAAGTAAAAAACCTGGAATGATGACGTTAGTTACACTAGGTATTTCAGTTGCATATATTTATAGTTTATATGCATTTTATATGAATAACTTTAGCTCTTCGTCGTCCCATACTATGGACTTTTTCTGGGAGTTAGCTACTTTAATTGTCATTATGTTATTAGGTCACTGGATTGAAATGAATGCAGTTGGTAATGCTAGCAATGCTTTAAAGAAAATGGCGGAACTTTTACCTAATACCGCTATAAAAGTAATCGATGAAGACCAACGTCAAGAAGTGAAAATATCAGATATTGATATTGATGATATCGTTGAAGTTAAAGCTGGTGAAAGTATACCTACTGACGGTATCATCGCACAAGGTGAAACTTCCATTGACGAATCATTAGTAACAGGGGAATCAAAACTCGTTCCTAAAGCTTATAACGATGAAGTTATTGGTGGTTCCATCAATGGCTCAGGAACTATTCAAGTTAAAGTTACTGCTACCGGCGAAAACGGCTACCTTTCTCAAGTAATGGGATTAGTGAACCAAGCACAAAATGATAAATCCAAAGCTGAATTATTATCTGATAAAGTAGCAGGTTATTTATTCTACTTTGCAGTAAGTATCGGCTTAATTTCGTTTATTGTATGGATGCTTATTCAAAGTAATGTTGATTTTGCACTTGAACGTCTTGTAACAGTACTTGTCATAGCTTGTCCTCACGCATTGGGATTAGCGATTCCTTTAGTTACAGCACGTTCTACATCTATAGGTGCACACAATGGTTTAATTATAAAAAATAGAGAGTCTGTAGAAACAGCTCAACATTTAGATTATATAATGATGGATAAAACTGGCACGTTAACTGAAGGTAATTTCTCAGTTAACCATTATGAAAGCTTTAATGAACAGTTAACAGATGAAGAGGTATTGAGTCTATTTGCTTCATTAGAGAGCAATTCCAATCACCCTCTTGCTACTGGTATAGTCAATTACGTTAAAAGTAAGGACATATCCTATGCTAGCCCTAAAGAAGTTAACAACTTACCAGGTGTAGGTCTAGAAGGTACTGTTAATAATAGAAAATTAAAAATAACAAATGTAACTTATTTAAATCAAAATAAATTTGATTACAACAAAGAACAATTTACTGACCTTGCTAAAGAAGGCAATTCCGTTAGTTATTTAATTGATGACAACCAAGTTATTGGCGTTATCGCGCAAGGTGACAAAATTAAAGAAAGTTCAAAACAAATGGTTTCTGATTTATTATCTAGAAACATCACACCTGTCATGCTTACAGGTGATAATAATGAAGTTGCTCAAGCAGTTGCCAAAGAGTTAGGTATCGATGATGTACATTCACAATTAATGCCGGAAGATAAAGAAAAAATCATTAAAGATTATCAATCAAAAGGTAGTAAAGTTATGATGGTTGGTGATGGTATTAACGATGCGCCAAGTCTTATTAGAGCCGATATTGGCATGGCTATAGGTGCAGGTACGGATGTAGCCGTTGAGTCTGGCGATGTCATACTTGTTAAAAGTAACCCATCAGATATTATTAGTTTCTTAGACCTTTCTAAAAACACAATGAAGAAAATGGTTCAAAACCTTTGGTGGGGTGCTGGATACAACGTCGTTGCTGTACCTCTAGCAGCTGGAATATTAGCTGCAATAGGATTAATTTTATCCCCTGCTGTTGGCGCAATACTCATGTCATTCAGTACGATTATCGTAGCAATTAATGCTTTTACACTAAAATTAAAATAAAAGATAGGAGCTTTCAAATTATGATTAAGAAATTCAGTTTTATTATATTAGCATCAGGACTCATATTATCCGCTTGTTCATCAGATAAAGAGGCAGAAGATAAAAAATCTAACAATCATAAAGAAGAAGAACATATGGAGCATAAAAGCGATAGTAAAACACCAGAAAACATGAAGAGTACAAACGATGGCAAGTTTAAAAAAGGTGATAAAGTTACAATCACAGAGGGGCATATGGCTGGGATGAAAAACGCCAAAGGTACAGTGAAAGAAGCCTATAAAACTTATGCTTATGAAGTAAGTTACACACCTACAAACGGAGGCGACAAAGTTAACAATCATAAATGGGTTGTTAACGAAGAAGTAGCCGACGCACCTGAGCATGGTTTCAAAAAAGGTGACACTGTTAAATTAGAAGCTGACCATATGTCTGGCATGAAAAATGCAGAAGCTAAAATTGATGATGTAGAAGAAACAACTGTTTATATCGTAGATTATCAATCAACAGATAATGATAAAATGGTTAAAAATCATAAATGGATGACGGGCGATGAACTAACAACACGTTAAAAATATCGGAATAAAAGAGCTAAGGACATAAATCCTTAGCTCTTTTTTGTATGGGATTGATCGAGTCGATATTGTTGTTGGATTTTCCATGACGTTAATCCAGGTAAACATCATCTTATTGGATTTTCTAACACAATAATCCAAATAAACATACCTTTATTGGATTTTCTATCTTAATTAATCCAAGTAAACATTTCTTTATTAGACCCACCTTTACGTAAAATCACGAATTAACTTTTTCTTCTGTTTCATAGCTAATCTTTGTATGTTTTTGTTTAATTTATTATCAACCGAGTATATATAAATACTATGAGTAGAAGTTAAACTGAATATGCTTTAAAATTTTCAGTAGTACTACTAATTACGCTTACTTAATTTATTAGCCAATTAAAATTTATATTTTTACAATAAGTATTATTAACCTTTTGCAAATCACTCTTTTATATCGGAAGAAGGGATATTATGCTATTTCAATTAGACTTATTTTTAAGAATTTTTTTGGCCGTATTATGTGGTGCGATAATTGGTTATGAACGGTCACAAAGACTGAAAGCTGCTAGCATTAGAACGCATATACTTGTATCCGCCGCTTCAGCGTTGTTTATTATCATTTCAAAATACGGGTTTAATGATATTTTAAACTATTCAAACGTTGAGCTAGATCCATCAAGGGTAGCTGCTCAAGTTGTAAGTGGTATCAGTTTTATTGGTGCTGGTACAATATTGATTAAAAATCAAAATATTAACGGGCTAACAACTGCTGCTGGACTATGGATAACTTCAGGCGTAGGTATGGCTTTAGGTTCGGGACTTTATTTCATCGGGATTCTATCAGCAATTTTAATTGTCATTATCCAGTACTTTTTGAGAGAAAATTTTATATACGAAAAAATTGTTAAAAAAGAAAGAATACAAGAAAATATTGAAGCTTATTATTCAAACTATTTAAAACAGGATATATACAATTTACTTAAAGAAAATAATATTGAAAATATTTCATTTTACGTATATAAAATAGACCAGGATATAATTTATTTAAGCGTAACAGGTAAAGTTGTTTCTAAAACTTATAATAACAATGAACTTATGGAAAATTTATTCAGCTTAGAAGATGTTAGAGCAGTTAATTAATTGAATTAGGTATATATCTTAAAAAAGGGTCTGAGACATTGATTATGTCTCAGACCCTTTAAATTTTTATTTGTTTTTATCTTTGCGACGTGACCTAAATAGAACAATTGAACCAAGTGCTGCGAATAATGCCCCAAACAATGTTGTTGTTTTTCTTGAATCATTTGTTTCTTCACCTGTATCAGGTAATGCTTCATTGCCTTTATTATCTTTGGTTTTGTTGCTTTGTTGTGCACCGTTGTTTATGCGTTCCGCTTCACTGACGATACGGTTAATATCTTGTTGATTTGGTGCTTGTGCGATTTGATTCTGTAGTTGTTGTTTAGTTATTTCATCAAGGTTTGGCAAGGCATTTATCTTCGCATTACCTTCTGATTGTTGATTTACTAATAATTGATTAGCATCTTGTTGTTGTGCTTGTTTTATAATATCAGTAATCTGATTAGATGTAATTGCTTGGTCAACTTGATTGTTAAAATCATTTTTCACAGTGTCATCTATGTTTGGTAAGTCATTGATTATATCTTGAGCATTATCTTGATTTTTATTTAGATTAACTGTGTTTTGTACTTGTGCTTTGTTTACGATTTTATCAATGTCTAATTGAGTTTGTGCATCATCTATTTGTTTATTGAAATCTGATTTTTCTTCATATGATAAGTTAACTAAGTCATCTACGTTTTGTTTAGCATTATCTTTAGCATTGTTGAGTGCATTCTGAGCGTCTTGAGTTTGTGCATCTTTGATGATATTTACCAAATCTTCTGGTGTTTGTGCTTTTTCAATTTGTTGTTGGAAGTTACCTTTTTGTTTATCAGTTAAGTTATTCAATTGATCAATTTCTGATCGAGCTTTATCTTTGGCAGCTACTAAATCTTGTTTAGCTTTATTTTGTATATCTTTTGCTTTTGCATCTGACACAACTTTATCAATTTCCTCTTTTGACTTTGCACTTGAAATTTGTTTATTAAATTCCGACTTTTCTTTATCAGATAAATTATCTAAACTATTCACATCATTTGTACCTTGTTGTTTTTGTCTATCAAGTATGTTTTTCTCTGCTTTATCTTTAGCAGCCTGAACAATCTTATCAAGCTCTTCTTTATCAGTAGCATCATCTATTTGTTTATTAAATACTTCTTTTTCTCGATGAGATAAGCCCTCTAGCATATTGATACCAGTTTTAGCATTACCCTTTTGCTTATTAAGCATGTTTGTAGCATCTTGTGCTTTTGCATCTTGTACAACTTTATCAATAGTTTCTTTATCTTTAGCATTTTCTATTTGTTGGGCAAATTCAGCAAGTTCATCTTCTGTTAGATTTTTCAGGCTATTGATGTCTTCTTGACCTTTAGCTTTTTGTAAAGTGAGTAAGTTACTTGCATCTTGTGCTTTTGCATCACTAATTACTTTGTCAATTTCTGCTTTAGAAGTTGTATTATTTAATTGTTCTTTATATTGTGTCTTCTCTTCATCTGTTAAATTATTTAAGCTATCAAGTTCTTGTTGGCCTTGATCTTTTTGATTACTTAGTAAATTATTAGCATCTTGTGCTTTCGCATCTGCCACTGCTTTATCGATATCAGCTTTCGTAGTTGCATCTTGTACTTGCTTATTGAAATCAGATTTTTCTTTGTCAGATAAGTTATTTAGACCATTAACATTATCTTGTGCATTTTCTTTTTGCTTATTCAAAAGATTATCAGCTGCTTTATCGGTTGCATCTTCAACAATCTTATCGATATCAGCTTTCGTAGTTGCATCTTGAATTTGTTTGTTAAATTCTGCTTTTTCTTCTTCTGATAAATCATTTAAGGCATTAACTTCAGTCTGTGCATTTTCTATTTGTTTGTTTAATAAATTGCTTGCGTCAGTTTCATTAGCATCTTTAACAATATTTCCTACTTCTTCTGGTGTTTCAGCTGACTCTAGTTGTTGTCGTAAATCTGCTTTCTCTTCTTCTGTTAAATTAGTAAGTTGATCAATTTGGTTTTTCGCATCTTCTTTTGCAGCTGCTAAATCTTTGTCTGCTTTGTTTTGAACATCTTGTGCTTTCGCATCTGTTACTGCTTTATCGATTTCTTCTTTAGATGTAGCCACATTCACTTTATTATTAAATGCTGTTTTTTCTTCTTCTGATAAATTCTCTAAATTATTAATATCATTTGTGCCTGATTGTTTTTGACTATCAAGTAGTTTTTCATCGGATTTTTCTTGAGCATTTTGCACAATTTGATCGATAGTAACTTTATCTTTAGCATTCTCTATTTGTTCATTAAATGTTTCTTTCTCTTGTTCTGATAAATGCTCTAGACCATTTATATCGGCTGCAGCGTTATCTTTTTGTTTGTTTAGTAAATTGCTTGCATCTAGGTCTTGAGCACCTTCAATAACTTCTGCTATATCCATAGAATTATCTAAGGAATCAATATTTTCTTTATATTGTGCTTTGTCTTCATAACTAAGATTTCCCAGGTTATCTATAACTTCTTTAGCTTGTTCTTTAGCAGCTGCTAAGTCTTTATCTGCTTTATTTTGGATATCTTGTGCTTTCGCATCTGCCACTGCTTTATCGATTTCTTCTTTTGTTGTTGCATCTTGTACTTGCTTATTGAAATCAGATTTTTCTTTGTCAGATAAATCGTTTAAACCATTAATGTTGGTTTGTGCACTATCTTTTTGATTATTGAGTAAATTATCAGCCGATTTATTTGTAGCATCTTCAACGATTTTATCGATATCAGCTTTCGTAGTTGTATCTTGAATTTGTTTGTTAAATTCTGCTTTTTCTTTTTCTGATAAATCATTTAAGGCATTAACTTCAGTCTGTGCATTTTCTTTTTGTTTGTTTAATAAATTGCTTGCGTCAGTTTCATTAGCATCTTTAACAATATTTCCTACTTCTTCTGGTGTTTCAGCTGATTCTAGTTGTTGTTGTAAATCTTCTTTCTCTTCGTCTGTTAAGTTAGCTAGTTGATCAAGTTGAGTTTGTGCATCTTTTTTAGCTTGAGATAGATCTTGATCTGCTTTGTTTTGAATATCTTGCGATTTCGCATCTGCTACTGCTTTATCGATTTCCTCTTTTGTTGTAGCCTCAGAAACTTGTTTACTGAATTTACCTTTTTCTTCGTCAGATAAATTCTCTAAAGCATCAATATTTGTTTGACCGTTATCTTTTTGAGAGTTTAATAGATTGCTTGCATCTTTATCTTTAGCGTCTTGGATTACTTTATCAATAGCTGTTTTATCTGTTGCATCTGTAATTTGTTGTTCAAACTTAATACGGTCTTCTTCTGTTAAGTTACCCAAACTGTCTATATCTTGTTGTCCTTCATTTTTTTGTTCATTAAGTAAGTTTGTTGCGTCTTGTTTACGCGCTGTTTGTACTATTTTATCAATGGCATCTTTGTCTGTAGAATCATAAATTTGCTGAGCAAATTCATTTTTCTCATTTTCCGATAAATTGGATAAATTACTTATATCTGAATTACCTTGTTGTTTTTGATCACTTAATAAATTATTTGCATCTCTCTCTTTTGCATCTTGTACTGCTAGGTCAATCGCATCTTTTGTTGTAGCTTCAGCGATTTGTTGAGTGTAAATACTTTTCTCTTCTTCGGATAAATTAGCTAATGCATCAATATCTTTATTACCTTGAGTTTTATTCTCGTTTAAATTAGCTAGGTCTTTATTCTTAGCGTCTTGTAAAGCTTTATCAATTGCTTCTTTATCTGTTGCATTTGCAATTTGTTGTTCAAACTCAGCTCGATCATCATCTGTTAGGTTAATTAAATCGTTTAGCTTTTGATTACCTTGCTCTTTTTGAGACATAAGTAAGTTTGATACATCTTGCTCTCTAGCGTCTTGAATTACTTTATTAATTGCTTCTTTAGTTGTCGCATCTGTAATTTGCTGATTAAAGTTTGACTTCTCTTCATCAGATAAATTGCTTAAGTCATTTACTGTCTTATTACCTTCACTTTTTTGATTTTCAAGTAAGTTTGATGCGTCTTGTTCTCTAGCGTCTTGAATTACTTTATCAATTGCTTCTTTAGTTGTTGCATCTGTAATTTGTTGATTAAAGTTAGATTTCTCTTCATCAGACAGGTTGCTTAAGTCGTTTATATCATTAGCACCTTGTACTTTTTGATTTTCAAGAAGATTCGATGCATCTTTTGCATTAGCTTCTTGAACGATTTTATCGATATCCGCTTTACCAGTCGCATCTACAATTTGTTGTTCAAAGTCTTCACGTTCATCATCCGTTAAATTACTTAAACCACTAAGATCTTTTTTACCTTGCTCTTTTTGACTATTAAGTAAGTTATCAGCATCTTGATTACGTGCATCTTGTACTGCTTTATCGATATCAGATTTCGTCGTTGCATCTTTAATTTGTTGGTTGAATGCTTCTTGTTCATCTTGAGTTAAGTTATCTAATTCATTAATATCGTCGTTACCTTGTTGTTTTTGCTTTTCTAATAAATTATTTTCATCTTTTTCTTGAGCATCTTTAAGAATATTAAGTACATCTTCTGGAGTTGTTGCACCATCTAATTGTTCTTTAATATTTATTTTATCGTCTTCAGTTAAATTAGTAAGGTCATCAACTGTAGATTTTGCTTGATCTTTAGCATCTGATAAATCTTTTTCTGCTTTATTTTGAATATCTTTTGCTATTGCATCATTAATCGCTTCATTTATAGCTGTTTCATCTGTAGCGTTTGAAACTTGCTCTTTGAACTGCTCTTTTTCTTCGTCTGATAAATTAATTAATGCATCGATATCAGTTGTACCTTGTTGCTTTTGCTTATCTAATAAGTTTTGAGCATCTTGGTTTCGTGCATCATCTACAATTTTCTTCACATCTTCTGAAGATGAAGCTTCTTCAAGCTGTTGAGCAATTTTTGTTTTATTATCATCTGTTAAGTTAGTTAGTTGATCAATATCAGTTTGAGCTTTCTCTTTAGCGTCTGATAAGTCTTTATATGCTTTATTGTCTACGTCTTGTGCTTTTGCATCTTTAATTGTTTGATCAATTGTAGCTTTATCTGATGCATCAGTAATTTGTTGTTTGAACTGTTCTTTCTCTTCATCCGTTAAATTGCCTAAATTATTAATCTCTTCGCTACCTTGCTGCTTTTGCTTATCTAAGAAATTAGCGTCATCTTTGTTTTGGGCATCTTTAATGATTTGAGCCACTTCTTCTGGTGAAGTTGCATCTTTAAGTTGTTGGTTAATATTTGTTTTTTCATCTTCAGATAAATTATCAAGTTGTTCGATATCAGTTTGAGCTTTCTCTTTAGCGTCTGATAAGTCTTTAGCAGATTTATTGTCAGCATCTTGTGCTTTCGCTTCATTTATTGCTTCTTTGATGCTAGCTTCATTTGTTGCGTCAGTAATACGTTGTTCAAATTCTGAACGTTGTTCATCAGTTAAATTGCTCAAGTCATTTAATTGTTGCTTACCTTGCTCTTTTTGATTGTTAAGTAAATTGTCAGCATTCTGTTGTAAAGCGTCTTTAATAATATCTGCTACTGTTTCTGGATTATCTGCATCTTCAAGTCTTTGTGTAATGTCCGACTTGTCTTCATCAGTTAAATGTTCCATATTATCAATTTGAGATTGCGCATCATTTTTAGCATTTTCTAAATTTTGAGTTGCTTTATTTTCGATGTCTTGTGCTTTAGCGTTATTTATAGCTTCATTTATAGCAGTTTCATCTGTAGCATCAGAAATCTGCTGTTTAAACTGTTCTTTCTCTTCATCTGATAAATTAGTTAAACCATCAACATCAACTGTACCCTGTTCTTTTTGTTTATTTAATAAGTTTGATGCGTCCTTACTTTGTGCGTCTTTCAAAATTTGAGACACTTCATCTCGACTTGTTGCATTTTCAAGTTGTTGAGCAATATTAGCTTTCTCTTGTTCATTTAAATTAGTTAAGTTATCAACGTCAGTTTGAGCATTTGATTTAGCATCTGCTAAATCTTTCATTGCTTTATTCTCTGCATCCTTCAATTTAGCATCGTTTACAGCTTGATGTATGCCTTCTTGGTTAGAGGCATCACTGATTTGTTGTTCAAACTGATTACGCTCTTCATCTGTCAGGTTACTTAAATCATTAAGCTCTTGTCTACCTTGATCTTTTTGACTGTTTAATAAATTTGAGGCGTCTTTATCTCGAGCTTCTTGTATTACTTTGTCGATTGCTGCTTTATCTGTTGCGTCTGTAATTTGTTGCTCGAATTGATTGCGTTCTTCATCAGATAAATTAGCTAAATTATTTAAATCTTGATGACCTTGATCTTTTTGACTGTTTAATAAATTTGAGGCGTCTTTATCTCGAGCTTCTTGTATTACTTTGTCAATTGCTGCTTTATCTGTTGCATCTGTAATTTGTTGCTCGAACTGATTGCGTTCTTCATCAGATAAATTAGCTAAATCATTAATGTTTTGTTTACCTTGCTCTTTTTGGTTTGATAATAATTGCTCTTTATCTTGTTGCTTAGCATCGCTTACAATATTCGCTATATCTTCTGGTGATGTTGCTTCATTAATATTAGTAATAATAGTATTACGTGCATCATCAGTCAGATTCGCTAAACTATCTAACGTAGATTGTGCATTTTCTTTTGCTTGTTGTAAGTCTGCTACAGCTTTGTTTTGTGCATCTTGAGCTTCTGCATCTTTAACAACTTGATCAATGGCTGCTTTATTTTCAGCATTTGTAATTTGGTTACTGAAATTCGCTTTTTCTTCGTCTGTTAAATTGCTCATTCCATTAATTGTAGAATTACCTTTATTTCTTTGTGCATTAAGTAAATTACTATCATCTTTAGCTTTTGCATTAGCAACAACTTTATCGATAGCTGCTTTATCTACAGCATTTGTAATTTGATTATTGAACTCCGCTTTCTCTTCGTCTGTTAAATTAGGCAATTCATTGATATTAGACTGCCCTCTGTCTTTTTGACTGTTTAATAAATTAGTCGCATCTTTATTACGTGCATCTTGTACTGCTTTATCTATTGCCGATTTATCTTTAGCGTTCGTAATTTGATTTGTAAAATTACTAATATCTTCAGCTGTTAAATTACTTAAATTATTGATATTAGATTTACCTTGCTCTTTTTGATTATTCAATAAGTTAGTTGCATCTTTAATTTGAGCATCTTGTACCGCTTTATCTATTGCCGATTTATCTTTAGCGTTCGCAATTTGATTTGTAAAATTACTAATATCTTCAGCTGTTAAATTACTTAAATTATTGATATTAGATTTACCTTGCTCTTTTTGATTATTCAAT